>CAUJFC010000031.1 GCA_963169755.1 Actinomycetota bacterium
GATCGATGCCACCGGCCCGAACACCTCCTCGGCCAGCAGTGCCGAGTCGGGAGGCACGTCGGCCACCACGGTGGCCTCGTAGTAGTAGCCACGGGTGAGATGAGGGGGACGTGACCCGCCGGTGAGCACCCGGCCACCGTCGTCGACCCCGGCCTGCACCAGTCGCTCGACCTTGGACAGACCGGCGGGGTCGATGAGGGGGCCCAGGTCGGTGGCGGGGTCCAGCCCCGGGCCCACGACCAGATCGGCCATGGCAGCCGCCAACCGACGGGCGAACTCGTCGGCCACCGGAGCCTCCACCAAGAAGCGGTTGGCGGCGGTGCAGGTCTCGCCGTTGTGGCGCAGCTTGGCCACCATCGCTCCGGCCACCGCGGCATCGAGGTCGGCGTCGGCGAACACCACGAACGGAGCGTTTCCGCCCAGTTCCATGGAGCAGTTCACGACCCGCTCGGCCGCCTGAGCCAGCAGTAGCCGACCGACCTCGGTGGAGCCGGTGAACGACAGCTTTCGAACCCGGGGGTCACCCAGCACCGCCGAGGTGACACCGGGAGCATCGGCGGTGGTCACCAGGTTGACCACTCCCTCGGGGGCTCCAACCTCGCCCAACGCTTCGCGCACCACCTCGTTCAACTGCACTGCGGTCAACGGGGTCTGTTCGGCGGGCTTGGCCACCACCGTGCATCCAGCGGCCAGAGCCGGTGCCATCTTGCGGGCCAGCATGGCGGCCGGGAAGTTCCAGGGAGTGATCAGATAGCTCACGCCCACCGGGCGATGGAGCACCATCTGGCGTCCTCCCCCGCCCGGAGCGTCGACCACGGTGCCGTGAAGCCGCACCGCCTCCACGGAGAACCATCGGAAGAACTCGGCGGCGTAGGCCACCTCGCCTCGGGCCTCGGCAATGGGCTTTCCGTTCTCTCTAACGATGGTCTCGGCCAGCTCATCGGTTCGGTCCACCAGCAGTTCGAACACCCGACGCAGCACCACCGACCGGGTCCGCGGTGGCGTCGCCGCCCAGTCATCGCGTGCCCGGGCGGCTGCTTCCACCGCCGAGCGCGCCCCATCGACGCCCATGTCGGGCACGGTGTCGAACCCTTCACCGGTGCTGGGATCGACCACTTCGATCTGGTTCACTGCTGCCTCCTGGTTGGAACCGGCCCCTCGCTGTTCACTCTGGCGGTACCACCGCCAGAACCGCACCGCTGGTGGCCGGCAGCCGCAGCCGTCCTCCGGCCACCGTCACCGGCCCCTGGCTGGCCATCAGCACCTCAGCCTCATCGGGCACCATCACCGCCTGAGGCCGGTCAACCAAGTTCACCGCCACCAGGGTGGTCTCACCGGCAACCTGTCGCTGGTACACCAGCACGTCGGGTGCGGCCGGGTCGAGCGGAACCAGCGTCAACGACCCCCGGTGGAGGCTGGCGCGGCCCGTTCGAAGGTGCAGCAACCGTCGGTACAGCTCCAACATCGATCCCGGATCGTCGGTCTGGTCAGCCACGTTGACCTGTCGATGATCGTGATTCATGGGCAGCCAGGGCACGGTTCCGGGCGTCGTGAACCCGCCTCCAGGACCACCCGACCACTGCATCGGGGTGCGCACCTCATCGCGGTTGAGACGTTCGGGGAGGCGCTGCGCGATGAACTCCGGCACCCACCCGAAGAACGATCGGGCGATGGGGTCGCGGGCGTCGCGCAGGGCAATGGGGGTGTTGGCCGAGCCGATCTCCTGGCCCTGGTAGATGGTCGGCACCCCCCGCAGGGTGCACAACAGCACCGCCAGGGTACGGGCTTTGGCCAGATCGCCCCCCACCCGGTCGAGCAGCCGGCTGCGGTCGTGGTTCTCCAGCACGTAGGTGGGCAGCATCGGGGCCGGGAACTCGCGCTCGTAGGCCTCGATCCGGGAGCGGAAGAAGTCGGCCTGATAGCGGAAGGCCAGGAAGTCGAAAAGGAACACCAGGTGCAGGCCGGGGTGGTCGGGTTGTCCGAGGTAGCTGCGCAGCACGTCGGGAGTCCCGAACACCTCGCCCACCAGAACCCGGTCACCGTCGAACTCGTCGACCACGGCCCGCAGCTCGCGGGCGAAGGCCACGGTGTCGGCGGTGTTCTCGGTGTGGGGCCTCTGCCACAGGCGGGTCTGGGTACCATCGACTCTCGGCCTGAAGGGGTTGTCACGGAACTGCGGGTCCTTCAGCACCGACCCGAAGATGTCGAGGCGGAACCCGTCGACCCCCATCTCCAGCCAGAATCGGGCGGCGTCGAACATAGCCGCCTTCACCTCGGGGTGGCGGTAGTTGAGATCGGGCTGGAACGGCAGGAAGGTGGCCAGGTACCACTGCTGGCGATCGGGGCAGTACTGCCAGGCCGAACGGACCTCCAGAGCCGACCGCCAGTTGTTGGGGGGCCGTCGACCACCCCGACCGCGCCCGTCGCGCCAGATGTACCAGTCGGCCCGGGGGTTGGAACGGCTCGACCGGCTCTGCCGGAACCAGGGGTGCTGGTCCGAGGTGTGGTTGAGGACCAGGTCGAACATCACCTTCAGGCCTCGGCGGTGGGCGGCCTCGATGAGCTCCCGCACGGTGTCGATGGTTCCGTACTCAGGGGATACGTCACAGAAGTCGGTGATGTCGTAGCCGTAGTCCTCCTGGGGGCTGGCGAAGAACGGGCTCAGCCAGACCGTCCCCACCCCCAGGTTCACCAGGTGGTCCAGATGGTCGATCACCCCCTGAAGGTCCCCCACTCCATCGCCGTCGGAGTCGGCGAAGGACCGGGGGTACACCTGGTAGATGACGGTCGAGGTCCACCACGGGTCGGGCACTGCCATGGTCGGCCAGCGTAGGGACCGGTGCCGGTACGCGATGGAGGGCCGGTCCCAGGGGACCGGCCCTCCATTGGGGGAGAGGACCTCAGCCGAGCAGGGGCTCCAAGCTGTCGGCCCTCATCGGTGACCGGCGATCAGTGGCCACCGACCCCAGTGGTGTCGACCTCACCGGCTTGGAAGAGGCCGATGGCACCCTTGCCCGGGTTGGCGAACTTGTGGGTCACGATCGGGTACAGACCCACCTCGTCGAAGGTGAACTCCACGTAGCCGCCCTGGGCGGGTTGCAGGTCGAGGGCCTGCGAACCACCCCGGGTGTCATCGGGCTGGAGCAGGATCGCTCCCTCCTTGTAGACCCGGTCGAAGATGGTTCCCACGATGTGGAACGAGCTGTTCTCGCTGGGGCCGGCATCGAGCACCCAGGCCCGGATGCGCTCGTTGGGCTCCACCCGGATGGGCTTGTGCAGGTACTGCGAGACGTATCCGTTGAACACCACGGCGTCCCACTCTTCGTTCTGCATCTTGCCCAGGTCGCCGGGCTTGCCCATGGGGCCGGTGTAGATCTCGGACTGGACGAAGATGAACTCCTTGTCGACCGGGGGCAGGTTGGGCGGATCGATGATGATGGCGCCGAACATGCCGTTGCCGATGTGGTGCAGGGCGGGGGCGGTGCCGCAGTGGTACATCCAGATACCCGAGTGCTTGGCCTCGAACTGGTACACCAAGCTCTCGCCGGGCTCGATGGTGCGCATCTCGTCGTTCCAGGCCACCTTCGAGGCGTGGAAGTCGATGGAGTGGCCCATCTTTCCGTTGTTGGTGAGGGTCACGGTGAAGATGTCACCCACCTTGCCCCGCAGCACCGGGCCGGGGAACTGCTGGTTGAAGGTCCACATCTCCTGGGTGACACCGGGGGCCACCTCCAGCACCGTTTCTTCGGCCGAGAAGGCGATGTTGTGTTCGGTGCCACCGGGGGCGGGCTGAAGGGCAGCATCGAAGGGCTTGAAGTCGGCTTCAGGCTTGGCGTTGAAGTCGATCTCGGCCCCCGTGGCAGCCGCGGTGTCACCACCGCCACCACCGCCTGAGCTGCCACCACCGCCGCCGGATCCCCCGGTCACAGTGATCTGAGCCTCCATCCCGGCCTCACGGTGTCCAGCCACGGTGCACCAGGCCAGGGTGTCGGCCTGGAGGCCCTTGACCACCAGTGTCTCCGATGCCCCAGGGTCGAGCATCTTGGTGCCCTGCTCGCCGTTCACCGAGAAGTCATGGGGCATGGCGCCCTTGTTGGTGACCTTGAAGGTGACCTCGGCCCCGGCTGGGACCTCGATCTTGGCGGGCTTGATGTAGAGGTCACCCAACTCGACCTCGACGGTGACGGGGCCGCTCGATGCTCCCCCACCACTGCTGCCGGTACCACCGTTCTTGGAGATACCGATGCCCACGGCGACGATGGCCGCCACCATGGAGAAAGCCGCGATGGTCACGGCCATGATCACCCAGTTGTCGCGGCCTGCGGCCCCTGAGCCGGATCCGGAGCCGTCAGGCGGCGAACCAGACGGGGGTGATTGGGTCTCGAGTACTCCGGTCGACATGTCGAACCTCCTTGATCGCCGGGTTACTCCAATCACCATGGCGACTACCCAAGGCAATAGATAGGGCCTTATGTCCCCATCTATGTCAGTGATCAGTGTGATCAGGTCGGGCGGTACACGAAGGTATGACCAGCAAGTTCCACCGTCGGCTGCCAGGGACCGAAGGACGTGGCCCGAATTCGCCGGGCGATCTCGTCGGCATCCATGTCCGGGCTGATCTTCCCTAGCTGATCGAACTCTGCTCGGGTGTAGGGACTACGGGTCCAGGTCTCCGCGGAGCTCGGCAGGCCCCGGCCAGCCACTAGTGCTTCCATGACCTCGATGAACAGCTCGAACTGAACCTCGTAGGTTCGGGTCAGCAGCGACGCCACGTCATCGTCCTCGGTCACCGGGAAGCGCCGCACCGCGATGATCGGACCGGTGTCGACGGTGGCCGCCATGTGGTGGCAGGTCACTCCGTACTCCGCAGCCCCGTCGTAGAGGGCGAAGTTGTTGCAACCGATTCCCGGATAGTCGGGTGACGCGGGATGGAAGTTGATCGCCGCCACCCGAGCCACCGCCAAGAGATGCTGGGGAACCACCCACCGCGAGAGGTAGCTGACAATCAGGTCGCCCTCCCACCCACGCGCCTCGGCCGGAAGCGGTTCACCCCATCCACCCAGGTGAGCTTGCACATCCAGCGGCTGCGAGCGACACCACTCCAGCGCCCGTTCACAGTGGGGATCGTCGACCTTGCCGAGAAACAACAGCGATCGGGGAACGTCGACGGCGGTCACGAATCTCAAGCTACCGACACCGCCCACGCTCAGCTCGACCGAGCCATCGATGCTGATCCACCTGAGCCGGCTGGTCCCTCGGAACCTCTGACGCGGTGACCAATGCCCCTGGTATCGCCACGACCGGAGGGCGACCATGAGATCAGGACGATCAAAGGCCACCATGGATCACAGCCCACCCGGTACCGACCCCAGAGACAGAACGCGATCTGTCGCGTCCTCCCCGGTTTCGGCCATGGTCGGAGCTGTGGTGTTGTTCTCCGCAACCCCCGACATGGACGAGCTGATCCGGCGGATCACCGCTGCCACCGTCCGGGTACCGGCCCTCCGCCTCCGCCGACGCCGATGGTCGCTACCCGTTGGACCCCGTTGGGAGGTGGACCCTGGCTTCGACATCGCTCACCACGTGCGCCGTGGATCGGTCACCCCTGACACCTCTCCCGACGACCTCCTGGCAGCAGCGATCGAGTCCGTCAGATCCGAATCGAGCCACCCCCCATGGCAGGTCGTGGCCTTCGACGGTCTGCCCGACGGTCGGGGGGCCGTGGCGGTGGCGGCCCATGGCGATCTGATGGTCGAGGACGGGGGATTCCCGGTGCTGGCCCAGGTGGTGGACAACGAGAGCCAGGACCAGTCCACCGCCGCCCACCCGGCTCCTGGAGCCGTCCGCCATGACCTGACCTGGATTGCACGGACCTGGCGATCGATCAGCAACCCCACGATGCCGTCTCTGAGGGCTCTCAACCCGATCACCTTGGCCGAGGTCAGCCTCGGGGCCGCCCGATCGTGGATCGACCCGGTCAACCCCAGCACCGCCGTGCGATCGGTGCTGTTCGCACCTCGGTCACAGCGCTGCGAGCACCGTTGGCTCAACATCGATCTGGGTCCGATCCGCACCGCCGCCCATCGCTTCGATGCCACGGTCAACGATGCTCTGCTGGCTGGAGTGACTGGAGGCCTGCGGGCCTATCACGATCATCACCGTGTACTGGTCGGGCGGCTACGAACCGCCATGCCGACATCGACACCCGACCCCGCTTCACCCACCGGGCACCGCAACCGGGTCGTCCATCTCGATCTGCCGATCTGGCGTCGAGACCCGGTCGAACGGCTACACGAGGTGGGATCGCTGTGTCGCGCCGCGCTCGATCCACGGACTCGCTCCTCGGCGCCCAGCTTCGGTCTCCCAATGCAAGCGGGCACCCAGGTCGACCTGGTGATCAACAACGTACCGGGATTCCCCGAGCCGGTCCGGGTGGCCGGATCCGAGGTGACCGACCTCATGCCGCTGGCCCCCACCAACGGGGCCGCCCTCAGCGTGACGCTGGTTTCATACGCCGGGCGGGCCAGCCTGGGTGTGAGCAGCGATCCGGCCGCGGTCACCGATCCCGACTTGCTGATCACCTGCATCGCCGAGGCATTCGAGGAGATCTCGGATCTGGCACCTCCCGTGACCGCAACCGAGACGGGGAACTCTCAGTCGCTCTCCTCCAGCCAGACGGGGTCATCGACCAGATCCGCCAAGTCGTCCGGACCGTCGAGACGGACCGTCACCCCTTCGGCGCGATAGGCGGCCCGGGCCATCAGGTGGGCACCGGCCGGGGCGGTCACGAAGACGGCAGCCACCGCCAACGCAATCCGGGCCGCGCCAGCGGGAATCGCCAACGCGCCCGCCAGTCCGATCAGCACCAATCCCAGGGTGCTTGCCTTGGTGGCAGCGTGCATCCGGGCGAAGAGGTCCTCGAGCCGGACCACACCCAACCCGGCCAGAGCCACCAACGCCGCCCCCACCATCGCCGCCACGGCGGCCAACGGGTGAGCCACGGTCTCGATCGTCCCGACCACGTCAGGCTCCTCGACCCTCGATGAACCGCGCCGATGCCGCGGTGCCCACGAACCCAACGAACGCCACCACCAGTGCCACCTCGAGAAACCAGGCGTGGTCACTACGGATCGACTCGAGAATCACCGCGGCAACCATGGCCACCACCATCCCGTCGATGGCCACCACCCGATCGGCCAGCGACGGGCCGCGCACGGCTCGTACCAGGAAGCCCAGCGCGCCCAGACCTACCAGCACCAGGGCCACGATCAGCGCCAGGCTCTCCCAACCGTCTCTCTTCGGGCCTCCCATACCTGGGTGTCGTCCGCCTCTAGGTGGTCGAGCGCGGCTCGGTCTCCGAAGGCCCGGACCGCGGCCATCTCCAGCCGCCGCAGGTCTCGGCGCGCCGCCGCCAGATCGCGACCGTCGAGCACGTGGATGAACAGCACGGTGGGGTGACGCCGAACGTCCACCGTCAACGTCCCCGGAGTGAGCGTCACGGCGTTGGCCACCACCGTCGCCACGGCATCAGAGCAGTCGATCAACGGCACGGCGACGATAGCTGGGTGCGTCCGACGGGTGGGAGCCAGCACGGTGAGCGCCACCGCCCACGTGGATCGGACCAGCATCACCGCGAAAAGCGCCAAGAAACGAAGCGTCGCCACCGGTCGGATCACCACCGGACGTTCGCGCCAGGTACTGAACAGTCCCACCACCGCCCCGGCCACAACCACGCCGCTCAGAACGTTGGCGACGCTCACCTCGGCCCACAACCCCAGCCACACCATCACGAGAAACACCACGCGAGCCACGAGAGTTCCCCGACCCGACACCGACCCTGAAGCGGACGGGGACGTTGTCGACCGAGCGGTCATCGCAGAACCGCTCCCACGTAATCCGAACCGTCCAGCAGGTCGGCAGCGGCCCGGGTGCTGTAGCGATGCAGGGGACCAGCGGCCAACGACACCACCAGACTCGCCGCTACCAGTGCCGCGGTGGCGGCGAGCATCAGGTACCAACGACGGTCAGAAACCCGAGAGGCGCGGGGTGCCAGCGGCTCGGACGGTTCTCCCCAAAAGGCAGCGCTCCAGATCTTCGACATCGAGAACAGGGTCAGCAGGCTGACCGCCAGGCTCACCGCCACCACCATCCACGCGCCTCCTTCGGCCCCGGCCTGCACCAGAGCCAACTTGCCGACGAAGCCTGACAGCGGCGGCACCCCGGCCAGACTCAGGGCGGCCAGAGCGAACAGGGCCGCCACCACCGACTCGACGCCGGCCAGGCCGCCCAACCGATCGAGACGATCGGTTGCCGCCCGGACCTGAATCAGTCCAGCCACCAGGAACAGCGACGCCTTGACCACGATCTGGTGGACAACGAACAGGATCGTCCCGGCGATTCCGGCCACGCTGAACAGCCCGATGCCCATGATCATGTAGCCGATCTGGCTCACGATGTGGAACGACAGCAGTCGACGCATGTCGGTCTGGGCTACCGCCCCCAACACTCCCACGACCATGGTGAATGCGGCCACCACCAACAGCAGGCCCCCCGGTCGCAAGTCACCGGTGAACACCACTGTCTGGGTCCGGAGGATGGCGTAGACCCCGATCTTGGTCAGTAGCCCGGCAAACACCGCTGTCACCGGAGCCGCCGCGGTCGGGTAGCTGTCGGGGAGCCAGAAGAACAGCGGGAACACCGCGGCCTTGATGCCGAACACCACCACCAGCAGCACTGCCAACCCACGCCCGAGTCCGGGTGGCAGGTCTGCGATCTTCTCGCTCAGGTCGGCCATGTTCACCGTTCCGGTGGCGGCGTAGATCAGGGCCAATGCCAGCAGGAACAGCGACGAGGCCACCAGACTCACCACCACATAGGTCATGCCGCTGCGAACCTGGTCGGCGCGGCCGCCCATGGTGAGCAGTACGTAGCTGGCCATGAGCATCACCTCGAAGGCCACGAACAGGTTGAACAGGTCGCCAGGGAGCAACGCGAAGGACACGCCGGCGGTGAGTATCAGGTAGGTGGGGTGGAATCCCACGTGACGGTCCTCGGTACCGGGCTCACCGATCGCGAACGCCAGAACCGCCAACAGCGTGAGCGCCGAGGTGAGTAGGACCACTGCTGACAAGCGGTCGGCCACGAACGCGATTCCGACAGGGGCCCGCCATCGACCGGCATGGGCCACCAACACTCCGCTGGTGTCCACCCGCCAGACCAGGAATGCGGAGTCGACCAGAACCAGGCCCAGAACGCTCATACCCACCAGACGCTGAGCTCTTCGCGACTTCCCCAGCCCGATAGAGGTGGCCGCTCCCAGAAGGGGCGCGATGATCGGAACTGCCAACAGCACGCTCACGGTTCACCCTCCAGTGATCCGCCGAGATCGTCAGCCGACTGGGCATCGAGTTCCACAGGAGGAGCCGATGCCACTCGGCGATCCTCGATGTCGTCCTCGACCTGATCGTCGCCGGTCACCGACCAGCTCCGGTAGGCCAGGGCCAGCAGAAAGGCGATCACCCCGAAGGTGATCACAATGGCGGTGAGAGCCATTGCCTGAGGCAGAGGATCGGAGAAGTCCGTTGTCTCACCGCCCACGAACGCCGGGCGACTGCCGCCGACCCCGGCCATCATCAACACCACGTTCACACCGTGGCCCAGCAACCCCACGCCGACGACCACCCGACTCAGATGCCGGTCCAGCATCAGCCAGGTTCCACAGCCACACAACACCGCGGCTGAGAACGCCAATACCAGAGTCACCGGTCCACCTCATCTCCGAGTGCCTCGAGAACGGTGGTCATGAGCCCGACCACCACCAGGTAGACGCCGGTGTCGAACACCAGGGCGGAGGTCACGCTCACATGGCCCAACGCGACCACCTCGGCACCCCAGGCGGCGTGCTCCAGCATCGGCCCACCCGTCACCACCGATGTCGCCGCTGTTCCGGCCGCCAGCAACAGCCCGATCGACAACAGAGTCCACGGTCGTACCGGCAACAGCGAACGCAGTTCGTCGAGACCGCCGGCCAGGTAGCGCAAGGACATGGCAGCTGCACCCACCAGCCCACCGACGAACCCTCCACCCGGTTGGTTGTGTCCGGCGAACAACATGAACAGCGAGAGCACCACGGCGGCGTCGAACACCAGCCGCACCGTGGTGTCGAATATCAAGGATCGCTCGCCCATCAGAGCGCCTCCTCTGCCGGGTTGAGTCGCCTGCGAAGGCGGGGGCGACCGTCGGGGTGCCCCGCGGTCCAACTCGTCGCCGGGCGAGGTCTGCGCCCCACCCGTACCAGAGCAGCCACGCCTACGGCCGCTGTGGCCAGGACGGTCACCTCGCCCAGGGTGTCCATGCCTCGGATGTCCACCAGGATCACGTTGACCACGTTGGCTCCGTGGCCGTCAGGCTTGGCACGATCAACCATCTCGGCCGACACGGAGGGTTCGGTTCGGTTGGATCCAGCCACCAGGGCCCCTCCGGCCGCCAGGAGCCCCACCATCGTGGCCACCACCAGGCGCGGCACCACCCGAACCGCCGGAGTTGAACGCTCGAAGCGGTCCGGCAGTACTCGCAGCACCAGCAGGAACAGCACCACCGAGAGGGTTTCGCACGCCACCTGGGTAAGGGCCAGGTCCGGTGCACCCTGCACCACGAACAACAGAGCCATGGCGTAGCCCACCGACCCGAGCAACAGTGCCGCCGCGAATCGGCGTCGGGCCAGGGTGGCGGCCAGCGCTCCTGCGATCAGGAAACCGACAGTGACCACCTGAATCGGAGACATGGCCAGACCTGGCCATCCATGCCACCAGGCTCCACCACCCACGATCAGCGATACGACTGGAGCGATCACTGCGGTAACCAACACGACCGCCACGTAGATGGGCAGTGACCCCGGCTGGACCACCGCGGTCACCCGACTGGCACCCTTTACCACCGCGGACACCACCCACTGATAGCCGTCGGCCCCGGATATCGGCGGTGCCAGACGAGCCTGAATGACTGCTACCCGCTGTCGCAGCACGAACAACCCTGCCCCGGCTGCCAAGGTCAGCGCCGACAGACCCAGCGCGGCGGTCGGCCCGTGCCACAGGGCTAGGTGGGCGTGGGCATCGCCATCCAACGCTCGACCCGCCCCGTCGACCAACCGTGACCACGGGACGGTGAACACCCCGAGGCTCGCCGTCACCATCGCCAGGATCGCGGCCGGTGCCAGGAAGTCCCAGGTCGGCGGATGGTCCTCTCCGCCTGCGCCACTCACCGGATCGGGCCCTAGCTCAGCCGCTGCGGGTCGGACGAGGCCGGGCCGGACCAGAGCGGCCACCAGCCGAGCCGAGTAGGCGACCGTCAGGACCGAGCCCACCACGATCCCCACCAACACCAGTCGATCTCCATCCGACCCCGACAGCAGCGAGTCATAGGCGGCTTCCTTGGCTACGAAGCCCGCCAGCGGCGCGACCGCCGCCATGGACGCCGCGCTCACCACCGCCACCGTCAAAGCCGGATGCCAGGGCGCCCCGAGCTCGGGAAGCCTGCGGATGTCTCTGGTGCCGGTGCCGTGGTCGACCATCCCCACCACCATGAACAGCGCCGCCTTGAACAGGCCGTGAGCCACCAGCAGTGCGCATCCAGCGATCGTGGACTCGGGACGGCCGATGCCGAACAGCACC
>CAUJFC010000032.1 GCA_963169755.1 Actinomycetota bacterium
CGCGCACGTTCTGTGCTTCGTCACCCTTGCGGCCGGGGGCGATGTCGAACTCGACGTTCTGGCCCTCTTCCAGCGTCTTGTAGCCGGTGCCCTCGATGTTGGAGAAGTGAACGAAGATGTCCGCCCCTTCCTCGCGGGTGATGAATCCGTAGCCCTTCTCAGCGTTGAAGAACTTCACGGTGCCAGTAGCCAAGTGCCTATCTCTCTCTGTATTTGAGTCGGTCCGTTCGACCGACTCGTCGGCGCGAGCGTACAAGCCCTGCCGCAACCGTGCGTCACATTCGTTTCGGCGGCCCGCTGCGGCCTGGACCGGCCGTTCAACTCGTGCCTACGCCGCACAGCGCTGTTCAGGTGGCGCCCGGTCGGCGACTACAGTCCTTTGACACGGTGCCGTGGCCGAGTGGCTCAGGCAAGGGCCTGCAAAGCCCTCTACCCGGGTTCGATTCCCGGCGGCACCTCCAAGGACCCAACCGCGCAGGTGCACCGCCCGCTCGACGCTTCCGGTCCAAGCGGGCGATGCTGCCTACCCTGAGGCCATGGCAGGAGACCTGGCTGTGGTGGCGGTGGCGGCGTTCCTTTGTGGAATGGTCAATGCCTTGGCCGGGGGCGGATCGTTGGTGTTGTTTCCGGCACTGGTAGCCACCGGCATGGGCTCTCTGGCCGCCAACGTGACCAACTCGGTGATCACTCTGCCCGGATATGTGGGCGGTGCTGTCGGATTCCGGAGCGAGATCGAAAGCCAGCGAACTGCACTGAGACCACTTCTGGCCGCCACCATCCTCGGCTCGACCACTGGATGCCTACTCCTGTTGGCCACCGACGAAGCCGTCTTCGAACGCCTTGCGCCCGCCCTGGTGGCACTGGCCAGCGTCCTGATCGGAGCGCAGCCGTGGCTGGCTCGTCGACTCACCCGTGACGATCGACCCACGGCATCGTGGGCTCCAGTGGTGGGAGTTGTCTTGGCCAGCGTGTACGGCGGCTATTTCGGGGCTGGGCTCGGAGTCCTGCTTTTGGCCGTTCTCGGCCTCACTATCCACGCCCCCCTGGTACGTCTGAGCGCTCTCCGGACCGCCCTGTCAGTGGCAGATGCCAGCGTCAGCCTGGTCGTCTTCGGCTGGTTGGGTCCGGTTGTCTGGTCGGCGGTGGCAGTCGGGGCCCCGCTCACCTTGGTGGGTGGGTACGTAGGGGCTAAAGCCGCGAGACGGGTCACCGACCAGGCACTCAGGACCGTGGTGGTGGCGGTTGGTCTGGTGGCCGCCCTGGGTCTCTGGCTCTGGTGAACTCGGCTGCGCCCGGCTCAACCCTCGGTGTCGGGTGGGGGCGGGGAGGGTTCAGCCGTGGTGGATGGGGATTCCTCATCCGAGGCTTGTGAGGTTGTCGACGCGGTGTCGGCCGTTTCGGAGGTTGGTTTCTCTTCCTCGCTGGATGTCGTGGTGGGCGATTCGTCACTCGTCGTGGTTGTGGTGTCTCCACCCAGCACCACACAGGCCCGTGCGACCTCGCTGTAGTCCGACAACTGCTTGCCGTCCGGTAGCCCGGTCTCGCGGTCGAGGGCCTGGAGCATCGCCCCGTCGAACTGCTTCATCATGCAGGCCACCTGTTCGTCTGAGAACGACCGCTTGAGGCGTTCCTCGACCCGGTCGCGGCGTAGCTCGTCGGGTGACTTCTGCTTGCTGCATCCAATCGCGCCCATGGACAAAGACAGGCAGACCGCCAAGGCGACCACGCCGGACTGACGGAAACTTAGGGGCACGGGAAGCTCCAGATTCGGGGTCGTGATGAGCCTGAATCATTCCATGCCAGTGGCACAGTGAGCGGGCACTTGACCTCAGTTTGCGTTACGTGCGCCAGTCGACTGGACTTGACGCGCACCAATCCGCCAACTTCTGGGGGTCGAGGCAGGCTCATGGCTATCGACATCGAGACCAAAGACTGCACAGCGCTGGGCGATGCCGAACTCGCCGACCTGGCTGACCTGTGCGCCGATGGCCCAAGTCGCTACGAGGTCGGGGTGCTCTCCAAGGCAAAAGAGTCCTGGGTGCTGGTGACCTTGGCGCGCGAGAACAACAAGATCAAGGGGTTCTCGTTCTCCACGCTGGAGCGCATCGGAGGTACCCCCAGCGTGATCATCGGGCTGGCTTCGGTCAAGCGCACCGCCAAGCGTGACACCGTGCTCCGGGCGATGGTTCAAGACCAGCTTCGGCGTGCCGTGCTGGCCTTCCCCGATGAGGACGTGCTGGTTGGAACCCGCTTCCCGTCGGTGTCGGGCTATGACGCCTTCAAGTCTCTCAGCGACATCGTCCCCCGCCCCGACTACATCGCCACCGGCGAAGAGCGCGCCTGGGGACGGCGTCTGGCCAAGCGATTCGGTATCGAGTCGTCCCGCTACGACGAGCGTACGTTCATCGTGAAGGGCGACGGTGGCTACCCCGAATCACTCGATCACGAGTCACTCAAGCCCGAGAAGCTGGATCCTGGCTTCGCCGCCTTCTTCGACAAGGTGCAGACCGATCGGGGCGATGCCTTGATCGCCTTCGGCTGGGCCATGGCCGATGATCTCTTGAAGCTGGCCTGATCCGCTCGATCGCTGATTCTCCGCTCTGATCGCATGGAGTTGGAGCGTGCCATCCGGGCACGTCGGATGGTCAGGTCGTTTCTACCTACTCCAGTCCCTCGCTGCGACGTCGACATCCTGTGTGATCTGGCGCGTCGAGCCCCGTCGGCGGGCAACACCCAGGCTGTCAGCTTCATCGTGCTCGACACCCCCGCCGACGTCGCCAGATACTGGGATGTGACTCTCCCGTCTCCGCGGCGAGAGTCCTTCGGATGGCCCGGCCTGCTGATGGCACCAGTGCTGGTGATGGTGGCGGTTGACCCACAGGCCTATCTGAGTCGGTACTCGCTGGCCGACAAGCAGTCGACCGGCCTCGGCGGCGGTGAGGATCGATGGTCGGTTCCTTACTGGTGGGTGGACGCGGGAGCAGTCGCCCAGAACCTGCTACTGGCGGCCGTGGATCGAAATCTCGGTGCCTGCCTGTTCGGCCTGTTCGACCATGAGCCGGCCGTAGCCGAGACATTCGGCGTCCCGCCGGGTGTTCGGCTGGCAGTAACCGTTGCAATCGGGCACCCCGATGACGACGATGACCGGCCCGGCCGCTCGGCTGGCCGGACGCGCCCACCTCTCAGCGATGTGGTCCACCGCGGTCTTTGGGACGGCAACAAAGGCGCTTCGTCCAAGTAGGGCAGGTACCAGTCGGCGGTTGTAGGGGAGCGGGCCACCGCCACCAGCGATATCTCCACAATCGATGGTGACTATTCGAACTATCGATTGTGACCACAACCACGTGACGAATGGGTTACAATCTTTGCCAACTGCTGTCACAATCATCGGGACCCCGGAGGACCGGCGCGGGCGACGACGCCCCCGGCAACCTCTCCGCTCGACCAAGGAGTCAGGACATGTCAGCACGATCGACCGAAGGTAAGCGACCCTCCAGTACCACCGGCACGCTCCTCGAG
>CAUJFC010000033.1 GCA_963169755.1 Actinomycetota bacterium
CAGCTCGGGGGACTCATCCCCGTCACCTAGACAGAATGGAGAGGGCGGAGCACCAGCGTCGACGGTTGTCAACTGGGCCGGGTCGAGTGTGGCCGACATCCACGTGCTGGAGGTTGGAAGCGCAGTCCCCATCTGATGGCGAAACGCCTGGAGCTGCCTCGATGTGGCAGCGGCTGGTCCCATGAGCTGGACCTCGTCGAACACCCAGTGTGACCCGGAGTTCAACAAGCCGAAGGTGACCGGCCACGAGTACCGGCTGACCCCGTAACCACGGTTCAGGGCTCCTGAGAGACCCATGTCCAGGGTGCAGACCACCACCGTGGGCTTGTGCGGGTTGAGCCGCCAAGTGTCGTCAGTCGACTGGCCGCCGAGCAGCGTTGCCAGACTCACCGTGTCAGAGAGGTCGAGATTCTTGAGCAAGTTCTCGACCACGAGGGATACCTGCTCGACCAGCACCCGCATGGGCAGCGTGAACACCAGCCGCCGTGGCGTTGAGCCACGAACCTCAGGATCGGGATGATGCAACAGGCGGTATAGCCAGGCGACCACCACCGCCGACGTCTTGCCGCTCCCGGTCGGAGCCTCCAACAGTTCGGGGAGGCCCTCCTCGGCGAGCCGGATCTGCCACGGATAGGGATCGAACCCCACGCCACGGCGGTAAAGATCAACGACATCAGTTCCAGCTGGCACCAGAGATCCTTTGGTCAGGGGGAGGGGTCGGTTCGCAGTGTCCTACTTGTACCTCCTGGCCGTGACAGTGGCCTCCTGGTTCAGTTGATCGAGCCGGATTCGTTGCCGGCCACACCAGATCTGAATCCGCGTCGGGTGCCAGCGGTGGCCCACTGGGTTGCAGTCGTCGGATGACGCAGACCCGGCCCGGGCCGGGAAGTCCCCCCAACGGCCAGAGCAACCTTCCCACTAGGTCATGCGGTCACCTCAAGCAGAATTTTCTTGGGAATTTGTTGCGAACATATGTTCGATTCAGGTAGGGTGTGGGCATGACGGCGGCGGCCCCTTTCGATTCGGATAACTCTGCTAGTGGCGCTGGGTGTGGGCATGGCCATGCCCGTTCTGACGCTGCTGGTAGCCGGGGTCGTGCTGGTGAGTTCGGGGGGAACGCGGTGGGTGATGGGGGCTTGGAGCTGGCGGAGGTGGCCGGGTCGCTAATGGCCGACCTGTCGGGGGTGCTGAACGCTGCCCATGGCGAGATGGTGCGCGTGATGGTCGAGGTATTGGCTGACGGGATGTGGACGGGGGAGGGGGTGTTGACTCCTCGTCAGTGGTTGGTGTGGCAGACGTCGTTGTCCGAGGCGTCGGCCACGGCGGTGGTGAATCTGGCTCGGCGGGCTGGAGAGCTGGAGGCCACGGTGGCGGCGTTGGCCGAGGGCCGGTTGTCGTTGGCTTCGGCGGGGTTGATCGCTCGGTTCGTTCCAGCGGAGTTCGAGGCTTCAGTGCTGGAGTTGGCGCCGCTGTTGACGGTGGGGCAGTTGCGGCGAACGGTGTCTCGGTATCAGTTCGATATCGATGATCCCGAGCGTGGGAAGTTTCCGAACCCGGCGGCTGGCCCGAACACCGACTCGGCCCCCGATGCCGGTGGCCCCGATGCCGCTGGCCCCGATGTCGGTCACGGTGCCCCCGATGCCGGTGCCTCCGATGGTTCTGGACCCGATGACTCGTACACGTCCTCGGCGTCGGATCAGTCCGCGTCATCCTCGCCAGCTTCAGCTGACGCTGCCAGCTCTGCCGAGTCCAACCCTGGTGACCGTGCTGGTGCTGGTGCTGGTGCTGGTGCTGGTGCTGGTGGGTTGTCGTCGGGGTGGTGGTTGGGTCGTGAGGAACGTCGTGAGGTGTCGTCGGGGGTGGATGACGACGGCAACTGGTGGATGTCGGTACATCTGCCGGCCGATGAGGGGGCGGTGGTGGCAGCGGCGTTGCAGGCGTTGCGTGATGATCTGTTTCGTCAAGAGTCGGCGGGTCTGGGCGAGGGGGATCGGCGGCCGAGGGTGTCGATGGCCGACGCCCTGTTGGCCATGGCCGAGGGGGCGTTGTCAGCAGGCGAGGCGAGGCTGCCGGGCACTGACCGCTATCTGGTGCATGCCCATCTGGGAGCGTCTCCAGTGGGTGGTAACGAGTTGGGGCTGCATCTGGGGGTGGTGTTGCCTGATCACCTGCGGCACCTGTTGTCCTGTGACGGTCGGTTGCGGCCGGTGCTCGAGCGGGACGGAGTTCCGTGTTCGGTGGGTCGCTCGCAGCGAATCGTGCCTCGCCGGCTGCGCTTGCTGATCGAGCAGCGAGATGGTGGCTGCGTGGTGCCGGGGTGTGGTCGCCGGTTCGGCCTAGAGGTTCATCACATCGTTCATTGGGAACATGGTGGTGAGACCTCGACGGGGAACCTGGTGTGTCTGTGTCGTAAGCATCACCGGGCTCATCACCTCGGGTTGTTGGGGATCGTGGGCGACGCTGATGTAGGAATGCATTGTCCGGGCGGGGTGTGTTTCGCGGATCGGCGTGGGGCACCAATCGGGCCGGTCGGGGTTCCCAAGAACCCGCCGCCTGGTCGGTCAGTCACCCGTCACGCCGCCGATGTTGGTCTGGTGACCGGGCGGTTCGAACGGCCACTCGGAGAACGTCTCGACCCGTGGGCTGTGTCGTTCAAACCTCAACCACGATCCAGTCCCAAGTCCAGTCCCAAGTCCAGTCCCGACCCCGACGCAGGGCCAGGCCCTGAGCGCGACCCACGGGGCGACCCAGGGGGCGACCCTGGCGCTGACCCGGATAGGTGACGGCAGTGGCCTGGTCGAGTTGGAGAGCGGTGTCAGCCGGCCTGGTGGTCGAAGAACTTGAGTTGTTCGCCGCCGCCGTGAACCACCAGGTTGGCGCCGCTCACGTAGGCGGCCAGGTCGCTGGCCAGGAACGCCACCGCATTGCCCACATCGGCTGGTTCGGCCACCCGGCCCAGGGGCACGGTTGCCGCAACGGCCGCCGCCCCTTCCGGGCCGCCGTAGTAGTCCTCGAACAGTTCGGTGCGCACCATTCCCGCCGACACGCAGTTGAGGCGAACCTTCGGTGCCCACTCCATGGCCAGGCTGGTGGTGAGGTTGATCAGCCCGGCCTTGGCCGCCCCGTACACCGCGGTGCCAGGCGAGGGCCGAAGCCCCGACAGGCTGGTCACGTTCACGATCGACCCACCGCCCTCCTGGGTCTGCATCACCCGATTGGCGGCTTGGGCCACGTGCAGGGCCGAGGTCAGATTCAGAGCCAGGATCTTCTCGCTGAATCGGGGCGACGCCGTAGCCGCCTCGGTGCCGGGGCTGCCACCGGCGTTGTTCACCGCCACGTCCAGTCGGCCCAGATCGTCCACGATCCCGTCCATCAGTTCGTTCACCGAGGCGTGGTCGGTGACGTCAGCGGCCCGGAACACAACTCCCTCGGGCAGGCTCCCCGCCTCGGGGGTGGAGCGCCCGCACACCACCACCGTGGCCCCCGCCGCCCGCAGTCGGTCCGTGATGCCCCGACCCACCCCCCGGGCTCCTCCGGTAACCAGTGCCACGCGTCCGTTGAGATCGATCGAGATCGTCATGTATCGGCACCGTATAGAACGGCGGTAGGCAACAGGCTCACTCCCGCACTGGCGGCGGCTTCACGCAGTCGTCGGTCCAAGGTGGCCAGCGGAAGTCCCCGGTGCAACGCCAACATCAGGTAGGCGGCGTCATATGAGCTCAGGTCATGGTGTCTGGCGGTGGCGGTCAATTCATCGAGGACCACCGGAGCCTGGTCCACGGCGATGGGAAGGGCAGCCAGCAGGCGTGAGATCTGGACGGCCTGAGCTTCCGAAATCCGACCACGGCGCTCGGCGACCGCCAACACGTTGGTCACCTCGAACGGCCACAACGACGGCACCAGGGCTGATGCCGTGCGCAATTGCTCCAACAACACGTCGGTGTCGGCCGTGGCCTCGTCCTCGAACACCCAGGCCATGGCTACCGATGCATCGATGACGAAGCTGGGGCGAGGGGCGGTCACCGCCGGCCTTCGTCGATCATCGATCGCACGCTTTCAGGTCCGCGCCGCGTGCCCTTGCGAGCTCTCAGCAAGTCATCGATCGCTGTTTGGGTCGAGGCCTCGTCCGGGGGTGCGGGAACCAGGCGGGCGATCTCGCGCCCGTGGCGGGTGATCACCACGCTGCTGCCTCGCTCGACTTCGGCCAGCAGGCGCGCCAAGTGGGTTCTCACCTCGTAGGTCCCCATTCTGATCATGGCGTTCATTCTATTGGTCCCGCGTCCACGACTGGTCGAAACGACTGGTCGTAAATACCGCGGGCGGGATGGTTGGAAGAGCGGTGGGCTACGGTGATCGGCGGAATCTGACGACCTATCAGAAAGTCTGGGGTCCACATGGGGATCACGTCGCACGTCGACGAGCGGGGCATCGCTGAAGTGGTGATGGACAACCCGCCGGTGAACGCTCTCACCGTGGCCGGCTGGTTCGAGCTGGCCCACGTCATCCGCCGGCTCGGAGACGACCAGGCCGTGCGGGTGGTGGTGCTGCGGGCCGAGGGTCGGGGATTCAACGCCGGGGTCGACATCAAGGAGATGCAGGCCACCGAAGGGTTCCACGCCCTGATCGGCGCCAACCGAGGCTGCTATGAGGCGTTTGCCGCCGTCTACGAGTGCAAGGTGCCGGTGATCGCGGCCGTCAACGGGTTCTGCGTGGGCGGCGGGATCGGGCTCATCGGAAACGCCGACGTGATCGTGGCCGCTGACGACGCCACCTTCGGCCTGCCCGAGGTCGACCGGGGCGCGCTGGGGGCCGCCACCCACCTGAGTCGCCTGGTCCCCCAACACAAGATGCGGGCCATGGTGTACACGTCGGCCACCGCCACTGCCCAAGAGCTGCACGCCTTCGGATCGGTGCTGCGGGTCGTTCCCCCCGCCCAACTGCGGGCCGCCGCCTTCGAGGTGGCCGAACAGATCGCCGCCAAGTCACCCACCGTGATCCGGGCCGCCAAAGAGTCGCTCAACGGCATCGACCTGTGGGACGTCAAGCGCAGCTACCGCTTTGAACAGGGCTTCACCTTCGAGCTGAACCTGTCGGGTGTGGCCGACGAGCACCGCGACGCCTTTGTCCAGAAGCGTGACACGGATGTGAGCAAGTGAGCGACGACCAGAACTACCCGGCCCCGGCCGACAAGCGCCTCACCGAAGACGAGGTCGTGTCCCGCCTCAGCTCGGGCATGACCATCGGTATCGGCGGCTGGGGAAGCCGCCGCAAGCCCATGTCACTGGTGCGCGCCATCCTGCGCAGCGACCTGACCGACCTCCATCTGGTCACCTTCGGTGGCCCCGAGGTCGGCATGTTGTGCGCCGCCGGCAAGGTCGCCCACCTCACCTTCGCCTTCGTGGCCCCCGACGTGGGCCCGGCTGCAATCCTCGAACCCCACTTCCGGGCTGCCCGGCAGTCCGGCGCCATCGAGTGCACCGAACTCGACGAAGGCATGCTGCTGTTGGGACTCCAGGCTGCGGCCTGGCGGGTGCCCTTCCTGCCGACTCGGGTGGGTCTGGGGTCAGACCTGCACCTGGTCAACCCGGGACTGGCCACGGTGCGCTCTCCCTACCCAGGGCCCGATGGCGGCGAAGGCGAAGAGCTGATCGCCCAGCCGGCCATCGAGCTCGATGCCGCGCTGTGCCACCTGAACGTGGGTGACAGCCGAGGCAACGCTGCCTTCACCGGTCCCGACCTCTACTTCGACGACCTCATGCTCGAAGCCACCCGCGACGGAGGCCGGTTCATCTCGGTCGAACGTCTCGTCGCCACCGACGGTCTGGTCGAAGCGGCCGGCGACGTGACCCGCCTGCGGGTGAGCCGCATGTTCGTCGACGGGGTGGTCGAGGCCCCCAACGGTGCCCACCCCACGTCGTGTGACCCTGACCGCCCCCGAGACGAGGCGTTCCAGAAGGAGTACCTGGCCACGGCCAAGGACCCCGCCGACTGGGAGGCGTTCCGGTCCCGTTGGCTGTCGTTCGCCACCGAAGCCGAGTACCAGGCCGCCCTGGCCACCCGTTCCAACGAGGAGAACCAGCCGTGACCTCCACCGATCTGTCCGGGCTGGTCGCCCGCGCCGACGTCTGCGCGGTGGCGGTGGCCGACTGCTTCCGGGGTGACGGCGAGATCCTCGCCAACCCCATTGGCACCATCCCCATGATCGGTGGCCGTCTGGCCCGGGCCACCTGGGAACCCGATCTGATGATGACCGACGGCGAGGCCGCCCTCATCGCCAACGACGCTGCCGTGCCCGCCCGTGCCGACCGGGTGTTCGAGACCTGGAACCCCTACCGCCGCATGTTCGATGTGGTGTGGAGCGGCCGCCGTCACGTGATGATGGGCGCCACCCAGGTCGACCGCTACGGCAACCAGAACATCGCCGCTCTGGGCGGAACTCCCACCCGGCCCCGCACCCAACTTCTCGGGTTCCGGGGAGCGCCGGGTAACACCATCAATGACGTCACCTCTTACTGGGTGCCCGCCCACGGTCCCAAGGTGTTCGTGGAGGCCGTCGATGTGGTCACCGGTGTGGGCTACGACCGGGCCGCCGCGCTCGGCGAGACGGCGGCACGGTTCCACGAGATCCGCCGGGTGGTGTCCAACCTCGGGGTGTTCGACTTCGAGACACCCGACCACTCGATGCGGATCCGCTCGCTTCACCCCGGGGTCACCGTCGACGAGGTGGTGGCCGCCACCGGCTTCGAGTTGGTCATCCCCGACGAGATCCCGACGTCGCGGCTGCCCACCCCCGACGAGCTGCGCCTGCTCGACGAGGTGATCGACCCGGCCGGTACCCGTCACCGCGAGGTCCCCGACCCAACCTGACGGTTCAGCAGCGGTTGGTGGTGCGAGTCGAGACGATGTCGTGCTCGTCGATGTCGAGCACCACGCACGGGGGACCTTCGTCGGGCTCGAACAGCACTGCGGCACGGCCATTGCCCACCACTAGGTCCCGGGTCTGAACGCCGGATACACCCAGCAGTTCGGCCACCGGGTCGGTCGAGGGCGGGTTGTCGTCCCACGCGAGCACCAGCCACGACTGCCACTCGGGTTCGAGCTTCTCGATCTCGGCTACGCCCAGGTCGACTCGCCGGGCGGCCACCTCCAGGCGGGTCCGCACCTTGTCGAGCCGGGCAGAGTCCCGCGCGTCGGTGATACCCGCCCACAATCCGACCGCCACGAACCCGGTGACCAGCAGGGCCAGGGCGGCGTTGGCCAGCACGTAGGCCACCCGCCGAGGTACCGGTAGGGGAGCGAGCGGATCGGGCTCGGGCTCGCGGGCCCGGCGCCAGGCTCCACCGCTGATCCATCCCCAGAACACAGCAGCCCCGGCCACCGCGGTGACCACCTGCCAGGGCGAGCCGAATCCGGTTCGAACCGTCACCGAGATGGCCCACAGCCCGGCGACCACTGTGGTCACGGCCACCAACGCGGCGATCGCCGCCAAGCCCAGCCAGCCCCAGCGAGGCCGGGGTTGGTCGAGGTCGTCCATCACCGTGACGCTAATGGCGGGGTCGCCCTCACCAGTGGGTCGGTTGGCCTACGCTGCCGAACGTGGTTAGTGACCGGTATCGAATGCACCGTCTCCGCGCGGGCGATGAGTGGGTGCTGGGCACCCTGGCCCGGGGCAACGCCCGCTTCGGCGACGACAGTGAGCAGGAATGGCTTCCCCCTCTTGGCAGCGAGGAGGCCTCCAAGTTCGTCAACGACCCTCGCACCATCTGTGTGGTGGCCATCGACATGGGAACCAATCACATAGCCGGATTCGTTTACGGCTGCGTGCTGTACCGCCGCCACACCAAGCTCGAGCATCTCTGCGTGTACGAGATGGGCATCGACATCGACCATCGCAGCGAAGGGGTGGGGCCCCTCCTGTTGGAGGGCATCGCCGGTGAGGCCCGCCGGATGGGTATCGACCGGGGCTTTGTCATCACCTCCGAGAGCAACCGCGAGGCGGTCAAGCTCTACAGCGATTTCGGCGCCAGCCGCAGCCCCGGCAACGACCTGCTGTTCGGCCTGCACTTCTGAGCACCGCAGGCGATCTTCAGCTCGGGGTGCTGGGCTCCTACGCTTCCAGCCATGTCTGACGCCCCATCAGAATCCTCTGCCTCCGATCCGCTTCACACCCGTCTGTGTGAGTTGGTGGGCTGCCGCCTTCCGGTGGTCCAGACCGGGATGGGCTGGGTGTCGGGCGCCAACCTGACCGCCGCCACCGTGGCCGCCGGGGGACTGGGGATCCTGGCTTCGATCACCATGACCGGCGACGAGTTCCGCCGGGCGGTATCCAAGGTTCGTGAGGCCACCGACGGAACTTTCGGGGTAAACCTGCGGGCCGGTCAGGTCGACCTCGAGGATCGCATCACCTGGGCGGCAGGTCAGGGAGTGAAGGTGTTCTCCTTTGCTGGAGCCCCCACTCGTGACGCCATCGCTCGCATCCACGACGCGGGCGGGTTGGTCATGCCCACGGTGGGGGCTCGCCGCCACGCCGAGAAGATGCTGGAGTGGGGGGTGGACGCTGTGATCGCCCAGGGTGGGGAGGGCGGCGGTCACACCGGCGAGGTGCCGACCTCGCTGCTGCTACCGCAGGTGGTGGAGGCGGTCGGCGAGCACATCCCGGTGGTGGGAGCCGGTGGTTTCCATTCCGGGGCCGGCCTGGTAGCTGCACTGGCCTACGGGGCCGACGGCATCGCCATGGGAACCCGCTTTCTGTTGACCGCCGAGAGCCGGGTGCCAGAGGCCATCAAGGGCCACTACACCAACGCTTCCGTGTTCGACACCGTGGTGACCACCGCCCTCGACGGTGCCCCGCAGCGGGTCATCCGCACTCCGCTCATCAACGAGCTGGACAAGGCGTCGATCGTGACCCGCCTGCCTCGGGCGGCGGCCCGGGCCCTGGCCTTCCGAAAGCAGACCGGCACATCGCTGCGTGATCTGGTCAGAGAAGGCCTGGCCATGCGCAAGAGCCAGGATCTCACCTGGCCTCAGCTGGCCATGGCCGCCAACGCGCCCATGTTGATCAAGGCCGCGCTGGTCGACGGTGATTCGTCAGTGGGGGTGCTGCCCACCGGTCAGGTCACCGGTGTGATCGATGACCTTCCAACCGTGGCCGAGCTTCTGGACCGGCTCGAGGCCGAGGCCCGTACCACGCTGGCTCGCCTGGGGGCCTGACGGTCGGTGCCTCCTTCTGACGGGGCGTCAGATACGCTCCGGCGGGTATGGACCTGACCTGGAGCGCAGACGAGGAACAGTTCCGTGCTGAGGCGCGGACCTGGCTCGAGGCCAAGCTCGCCGCCTGGCGGGCTCGCCACGACAACCGGATCCTCTCGGGAGACACCACCGAGGGCTTCGCTCAACACCTCGACTGGGAGCGGACCCTGTTCGACGCCGGTTACGCCGCGGTCTCCTGGCCAACCGAGGTGGGTGGTCGGGGAGCCAGCCGCTGGGAGTGGCTGATCTTCGAGGAGGAGTACTACCGCGCCGGTGGACCCCAGCGGGTCACCCAGAACGGCATCTTCCTGCTGGCCCCGACCGTGTTCGAGTTCGGAAGTCCCGAGCAGCAGGCCCACATCCTGCCCCGCATGGCGTCGGCCCAGGATCTGTGGTGCCAGGGATGGAGTGAGCCCAACGCCGGCTCGGACCTGGCGTCGCTGTCCAGCCGGGCGGTGCGTGACGACGAGCGGGGCGGCTGGGTGCTCAACGGTCAGAAGACCTGGACCACCCGGGGTGCCTTCTGCACCCACCTGTTCGGGCTGTTCAGAACCGACCCGGCCAGCGAACGCCACCGGGGCCTCACCTACCTGCTGGTGCCGCTGGACCTCGACGGTGTGACGGTGCGGGGCTTCGGTCGCCTCGACGGCGACGAGGGGTTCGCCGAGGTGTTTTTCGAAGATGCTTTCCTTCCCGACGATGCTCTGCCCGGTGGGGTGGTGCTGGGTGGCGTGGGTGAAGGCTGGTCGGTGGCCATGGCCACCACCAGTTCCGAGCGGGGACTGACCCTGCGCTCACCCGGCCGTTTCTGTGCCACCGCCGACCGCCTGGTCAACCTCTACCGCGAGCGGTCAAAGGACCCTGACGCCCTCGACCCCGGTTTACGCGACCGGGTGGTGCAGGGATGGATCGCGGCCGAGGCTTACCGCTGGCAGACCCTTCAGACCGTCACCGACGACGCCGAGGGACGCTCGGCCGGAGCGGCGTCGAGCTTCGTGAAGCTGTGGTGGTCAGAACTCGACGTGGCCCTGCACGAGACCGCTCTCGACATCCTCGGCGCCGAAGCAGAACTCGACAACGTGTGGTCCAAGGGGTGGCAGTTCGCCCTGTCCGGGCCCATCTATGCCGGGACCAACGAGATCCAGCGCAACATCGCCGCCGAGCGGGTGCTCGGCCTGCCCAGGAAGTAGGAGCAACCGTGCGCTTCGCTTTCACCGACGATCAGATCGCCTTCCGCGACGCCGTCAAAGACCTGCTTTCCAAGGAGTGCCCGCCCGAGGTGGTGCGGGCCGCCTGGCCTGACGGCACCGACGACCACGGGGCCCGCAAGGGGGAGGGGGCCCGGGCCGACGCCGACCGAGTGGCCAAGGTCTGGTCCGACCTGGCCGAAATGGGCGTTCTGGGAGTGGCGGTGGCCGAGGACCACGGCGGCCTGGGAATGGCCGAGACCGACTGGGTGCTGCTGGCCGAGGAGACCGGCTACGCCGCCCTGCCCCACCCGTTCGTGGAGACCGCCTGTGTGGTGGCGCCGCTGCTCAGCGAGACGGGCGACGGCGACGGGGTGCTGGGGGAGCTGGTCGACGGCACCCGCCAGGCCGGAGCGGTGTCACTCAACGGCAGCCTGGTGGCCTGGGGAGATGCCGTCACCTACCTGGTGGCCCTGGACCGCAGAGGCGGAGAAGACGGCTGGTCGGCTCGTCGGATCACCGGCGGTGTGGCCCTCGGCGACGACGAGCACCACCGCCGCCATCTGGCTGATGCCCTCGACGCCGGTCGTCACCTGGTGCAGTTGGGAGCCTGGAAGGCCGATGCGACCCTGGGCGACACCGACGCCGCCCGCCGGGCGTTCGACCGGGGGGCTCTGGGCACCGCTGCCCAACTGGTGGGGTTGGGTAGGCGCATGTTGGACCTGACGGTCGAGTACGCCGCCGAGCGTCGCCAGTTCGGGGTGCCGATCGGCACCCAGCAGGCCGTCAAGCATCACCTGGCCAATGTGGCCATGGGCCTGCGCTTCGCCGCTCCCGCGGTGTACGCCGCCGCTTGGAGCATGGCAACCGGCTCTCCGAACGCCAGCCGCGACGTTTCGGCCGCCAAATCGCTGGCATCCGACGCGGCACGCACCGCGGTGCGCAACACCCTCCAGTGCCACGGGGCCATCGGCTACACCGTCGAGTACGACCTTCACCTTTACCTGAAACGGGCCGAGGCCCTCAGCCGGGCTTGGGGCAACGCTGCTTGGCACCGTCGTCGGGTGGGCGACGCCCTGGACATCTGAGGTAACACCGGTCCGGTACCCTCACTGCGGGGAGGGGCCCGCCCTGCGGGCTCACGCCGACTTCGACGATCACGCCGGGAGGCTGAACATGTGGGTGCAGGTCGATCCGACGCACGCCGGGGAGAAGAGCTGGATCAACCCCGACAGCATCATGCGCTGCGATGTGAACCAGGAGCCCACGCCGCCCTGGGCCATCCTCACCCTTCAGGACGGCACCGAGTGCACGGTCAGCGAGCCCCGCGCCATGAAGATCCTCGCCAAACTCCTCGGAACCGAACTCCCCAAGAACCCCGATGCGGGCGAGGGCTACATCATGTTCTGAGGCCGCGTTGGGCGGCTGATCTGACGGGGCGTTAGATTTTCGGTCCCGTCCACCGCCCCAGGGAGCAGAACCATGGCCGAGGCCTACATCGTCGACGCGGTCCGTACGCCGGTGGGCCGGCGGGGAGGGTCGTTGAGCACGATCCACCCGGCTGACCTGGGAGCGGCGTCCATCAAGGCGCTCCTCGACCGCACCGGGATCGATCCCGGAGCCGTCGACGACGTCATCTTCGGCAACGTCGACTCGGTGGGTGGTCAGGCCGGCGACATCGCTCGCACCTGCTGGCTGGTGGCCGGGGGGCCCGAACATGTGCCGGGAACCACCGTCGACCGCCAGTGCGGCTCGGCCCAGCAGGCCATCCACTTCGCCGCCCAGGCGGTGATGGCCGGGGTCAACGATCTGGTGGTGGCCGGTGGGGTCCAGCAGATGTCGCAGATCCCGATCAGTTCGGCCATGACCCTGGCCGCCGACCTCGGGTTCCCCGACCCCTTCAGCACCTCACCCGGCTGGGTGGCCCGTTACGGCCCCGACGAGGTGAGCCAGTTCCGGGGTGCCGAGATGATCGCCGAGAAGTGGGACATCTCCCGCGACGACATGGAGCAGTTCGCGGTCGAGTCCCACCAGCGGGCCATCGCGGCCCGTGACGAGGGCCGTTTCGAAGCCGAGATCGCCCCTCTGAACGGACTGTCCCACGACGAGGGTCCTCGCCAGCCCGACTGGGACAAGATCCGCAGCCTCAAGACCCTGGTGGAAGGCGGTCGGGTTACCGCCGCGGTGGCCAGCCAGATCAGCGACGCCTCGGCCAGCCTGCTCATCGCCTCCGAGCAGGCGGTGAAGGACCACGGCCTCACGCCCCGAGCCCGCATCCACCACATGAGCGTGCGCGGTGACGACCCCATCTACATGCTCACCGCCCCGATCCCCGCTACTCGCTACGCCCTCGAGAAGACCGGCATGACAATGGCCGACATCGACGCCGTGGAGATCAACGAGGCCTTCGCCTCGGTGGTACTGGCCTGGGCCAAAGAGCTCGACCCCGACATGGCCACCGTCAACCCCAATGGAGGGGCCATCGCCCTCGGTCATCCCCTGGGAGCCACCGGAGCACGGCTCATGACCACCCTGTTGAACTACCTCGAGCGCACCGGAGGCCGATATGGCCTCCAGACCATGTGCGAGGGTGGGGGACAGGCCAACGTGACCATCATCGAACGTCTCGGCTGAGGTCCCCTGCGCCCCCCGGGGTGCTCGGTAGTCTGCCCCTCACCCCATCCTCCGACGATCGGCGGCTCCTGATGAGCTGGACCCCTCCACCCACCCCCGGTACTCCGCCGCCCTACGGCTACGGGGGGTATGCCCAGCCGCCGGACCATCCTCAGGGCACCACCATTCTGGTGCTCGGCATCCTGAGTCTGGTGTTCTGCCAGATATTGGGGCCCTTCGCGTGGAGCATGGGTAGCAAGGCGCTCAAGGAGATCGACGCCAGCGGGGTTCCCTGCGGTAACCGAGGCTCGGTGCAGGCCGGGCGGATCTGCGGAATCGTGGCCTCGGTGTTGTTGATCCTTTCCCTTCTGGCCGTCGTCGCCGTGATCCTGCTGGCCATGGTCGGTACCACCGCCGAGACCAGGTTCGAACCGGTGGGTGAGACCATCGGGGCCTTCATCTCGGTGGCCGGCGTCTGAGGTCGTTGGTCCGGGTCTGGGGTTGTCGGAGTTGATACAAGGCCACTGCCAGGGCGGTGGCCACGTTCAGGGAGTCGACGCCTTGCGCCATGGGTATGGCGACACGGTGGTGAGCCCGGGCCATCGCCGCCGGGGTGAGGCCTGGCCCTTCGGCTCCAACCAGCACCGCCACCGGCCCCGGGGGCAGGTCGCAGCGGTGAAGTTCGGTCAGCGAGGTGGAGGCGGTGGGGCTGAGCGCCACGGTTGTCACCCCGAGGGTGTCCAGGTCGTCGATCCCCTCGGGCAGGGCTCGGCAGCCAAGGGTGGGTACCGCCAGCACGTGGCCCAGAGACACTCTCACCGACCGCCGGTAGAACGGGTCGGCGCACCCCGGGTCCAGCACCACGCCACCCACTCCGAAGGCGGCGGCGTTGCGGTAGATGGCCCCCAGGTTCTCATGGTCGTTCACGCCCTCGGCGACCACCAGTAGCTCGACGCCCTCGACCGACGCCGCCGTGGGCGGGGTGGGCGGTCGTCGATTGACCGACGCCAGGGCGCCACGATGCAGGTCGAAACCCACCACCTCGCGCAGCACGTCCTCCTCGGCCACCACCACCTCGGGGAGGGGTATCTGGCGGGCGTCGAGAATCGGGGCGAGGCGGGCGTGAACCCGGGGAAGTACGGCCAGGCAACGGATCTGCCAGTCAGGTAGCGCCAACAGTCGTTCGATGGCCAGGACACCTTCCACCACGAAGTAGTCACCGGCTCGTTCCACCCGACGGCGGTGGGCCGGGTCGTTGAGAGCGGTGAAGTCGCCCAGGCGCGGATCGGACGGGTCGGTGACCCTCATCTCAGCGTCCCAGGAACTGGGTGTGCTGGTCGAGAGCGGCCAGGACTTCGTCTCGTCCGGCCGATGGGATGCGAAGCACCGTCTCGGTGATGCCCAGCGAGGCGTAGTGGTCGAGCTTCTCGGCGGTGGGGAGGGTGCCGAAGGGCACCACCGTCAGATCGGCAGGGTCACGGCCCGCGTCCTCGGCCGCCCGTCGTAGCTGGGGCAGGGTGTCGGCCACCCCGGCACCCCCGACCGGTATCCAACCGTCGGCGAACTCGGCAATGTGGGAGAACAAGGTGGGGCCGGGGGCGCCTCCCACCAGCACCGGCACCCCGCAGCGGCCCCGCACCTGCTGGACCGGCTTGGGCCAGGCCCATGAGGGACTGAGGTTCACGTGGTCACCTCGGAATGCGGCCACCTCATCTCCCCACAGCGCCTGCATGGCCAGTACCCGCTCGCGTACCACCGCCCGTCGGTCGGCCTTGGTCACGCCGTGATCTTCGAGTTCTTCGATGTTCCAGCCGTAGCCGATCCCGAGGTGGATGCGCCCACCGGTGAGGTGGTCGAGGGTGGCAACCTCCTTGGCGGTCACGATCGGGTCCCGTTCAGCCAGCAGGGCGATGCCCGTACCCAGACGTACCCGGTCGGTCACCGCCGCCATCATGGCCAGTGCCACGAAGGGATCCAGGGTGCGCTTGTACTCCTCGGCGATGGGCTCGCCCATGGGGGCCGGGGTGCGGCGGCTGGTGGGGATGTGGGTGTGCTCGGGCAGCCATATCGACGAGAACCCCCGGTCCTCCACCTCGCGGGCCAGGGTCACCGGGTCGATGGTGCGGTCGGTGAGGAAGATCGTCACTCCGAGATCCATGGGCGGGCACGCTAATCTGACGCCTCGTCAGGAACCAGAGGGTCGTCCGCCGGGGCGGCTCCCCGTCCAAGGAGTCCCATGGGTTCGATCTGTGAGGGTCGTGTCGTTGTAATCACCGGTGCCGGTCGGGGTATCGGTCGGGGTCATGCCCTGGAGTTCGCCCGTCAGGGTGCCAAGGTGGTGGTGAACGACATCGGCGCCGAACTCGACGGCTCAGGTGGATCCACCGGCCCGGCCGGTGAGGTGGTGGACGAGATCCGGGCCATGGGGGGCGAAGCGGTGGCCAACGGCGATGACATCTCCACCTGGGAGGGTGGCGCCAGCCTGGTCAAGACTGCCATCGACACCTTCGGAGATCTGCACGTAGTGGTCAACAACGCCGGTGTGGTGCGTGACCGCATGTTCGCCAATGCCACCGAGGACGAGTGGGACCTGACCATGCAGGTCCATCTGAAGGGTCACTTCACCACCTCCCGCCACGCCGCCGCCTATTGGCGAGACAAGGCCAAGGCCGGAGAGTCTGTTGATGCCCGGATCATCAACACCTCCTCCGGTGCCGGACTCATGGGCTCCATCGGACAGGCCGCCTACTCGGCCGCCAAGGGGGGAATCCTGGCGCTCACCCTGGTGCAGGCCGCAGAACTCGGTCGCTACGGGATCACCGTGAACGCCATCGCCCCGGCGGCCCGAACCCGAATGACCGAGCAGGTATTCGCCGCCACCATGGCCGCCCCCACCGAGACCGACGCCTTCGACGCCATGGCCCCCGAGAACGTGGCCCCCCTGGTCGTGTGGCTGGGCTCGCCGGACTCGGCGGGGGTCACCGGTCGGGTGTTCGAGGTGGAAGCCGGCAAGGTTTCGGTGGCCGACGGCTGGCACCACGGCCGAGTCATCGACAAGGGCGCCCGCTGGGAGCCGATCGAAGTCGGAAACGCTGTACTGGAACTTCTGGCCGAGGCCCCGGCCCCGACCCCGGTGTACGGCGCTGGCGGCTGAGCCCACCCCTCTGGCCGAACTGACGGACCGGTTCGACCTCTGGGCCACCGGCGCGGTCAGAAAGCTGGCCCTCTACCGGCGACTGTGTGAGGGCGCGGCCGGCGATGCCGAGGTGGCCGGGCTGCTCAACCGGTCGCCTCACCCGTCCCAACGGATACCGAACCTGCTGTTGGCGGCGGTCCACGATCTGGTGCTGGCCGCTGATCCTCACCCCGCAGTGGGTGAGCTGAGCCGTTGGTACGGATCGGTCACCGACCGTCCCAACGCGGTGGGGCCGGGACTCGATGATCCCTGGCCCCACTTCCGCCGGGTGGTGTTGGAACACCCGGGGGTGGCGGACCGCACCGCCACCCGGTCCACCCAGACCAACGAGGTGGGTCGTTGCGCCACCGTGATGCCGGTGCTGGCCACCATGGAGGCCACCGAGGGCTCGCTGGCCCTGGTGGAGATTGGAGCCAGCGCCGGCCTGAACCTGCTGGTCGACCGGTGGTCGTACCGCTACACCCGTCGCCCCGATGTCAGCGCTGCCGAGGTGGAGATGGCGCGGGTGACCGGAGAGGGTGGGCCGGTACTGACCTGCGAACTGAGGGGACAGGGGACCCCGCCGATTCCCGAGCGGCCCCCGATCCCGGCTCATCGGGTGGGTGTGGATCTGAACCCGGTCGAGCTGGGTGACCCCGCCCAGGCCCGATGGTTGCTGGCCTGTCAATGGCCCGATGAGCCCGAGCGCATCGAGCGGGCCCGGCTGGCCATCGCCGAGGGCAGCCGACTCCGACCCCGGGTGGAGCCGGGCGATGCCGTGGACCGAGTGACCGACCTGGTCCGGGCGGCTCCGGCCGGACTGCTGCCGGTGGTGGTGTCAACCTGGGTGCTGAGCTATCTGTCCGAACCTCGGCGGCGGGAGTTGTCCGATCGGCTGGATCACCTGGGCAGCGTCAGAGACTTCACCATGGTGCTCGCCGAGCAACCCGAGTTGATCACGGGACTGGAAGTACCACCCCGACCCGATGGCCGTCCCGACGGTGCGGCGACCGCCCTGGTCCGCATCGACTGGCGCGGTGGAGAACGCAGGGCCCGTCGACTGGCCGATCAGCACCCCCACGGTGCCTGGCTGGAGTGGTTCGCGACCTGAGGTCAGCGCCCCGCGGTGGTGGTCGGATCCAGGGTGGTCTCGGTGGCCGCCGTCGTGCTCGCCGTCGTGGCCGCCGTCGTGGTCGATGACGTGGACGGAGCGTCGATCGGGGGAGCGGTGGTGGGAGGGGGCTCCGTGGCCGGCGGAGCGTCGGAGGCCAGCGCCTCCTCCGGGACGGGGATCGGCTCGGGCACGGGAGCGGTACTGCCGATCGATACCCCGAGTCCGGTGGCCCGTAGCACGCAGGGATCGCAGACCACCTCGGTACCGTCGATGATGAAGGTCCGAGTCAGGGTCACCGGTACGGTTAGCGAGCCGGTGGTATCGGCGGGGGCATCGGCCAAGGTCAGGCACGGATCGTTGTCGCCGAAGCCGTCTTCACCGGGGGCGCATTGCTGGATCCGCACCATCCGCTCGGGTACCCAACCGGTCACTTGCACGGTGCCGGGGTCAGACAGCGACACCGCCGGCACCATCAACTCGGGTGACCCAGAGAACGTCACGTAGACGCCTCCCGATCGGTCGTAGTTGCTGATCGCCCCCATACCCAGCAGACACCGTTCTGCAACCGATGCACAGTCGATTCGGCCACCCATGGGAGTCGTGATGAAGCGGCGAACCTGGACCTGGGCCATCACGGTGCCCTCGGAGTCGGCACTCACGTACTGGACGGAGGAGTAGCCGCCATTCTCACCCAGTTCGCAAGCACTGATCCCGGCATTGTGGGTGTCGGCCTCGGCCGAACACATGACCACTCCCAGCGCCTCATCGGGCTCGAATCCCCGGCCGAAGATCGTCACCAGATCTCCGTCATTGAGGCCGACCTGAGGGTTGACGCCCACTGGGAGTCTCCAGGAGTCCTTACCGTCAATGGGTGATGACGGGAGGTTCTCGAGCAGATCCTGTTCTCGGGAGTCATCGACGGCGATCTCGCGGTCGGGGTCACGGTTGTCGTTGGTGGCTCCCTGGCCAACCGACAACACGGCGGCACCAACCACGATCGCGGATACCACCACACCCAGGGCCGCTCCCCGGGCCCGCATACGGTCGCGTCGCTGCCGTCGGGCCCGACCGGCCAGGCTCGAGCGGGCATCGGCCAGATCGATGGAGCTGACGTGATCGTGCAGCGACCGGCGGGCCTCCCCGGCCCGGGAGTCGAGCGAGTCGAAGGGGTCGTGATCGGTGGTCATGGCTGGACCTCGGGAGGTTGGAAGGAGCGGGCCAGATTGGTGCGGCCTTTGTGGAGGAGGGCCTTGGCGGTGCCTTCGGCACAGCCCAGAGCGGCGGCCACGTCGGCCACCGAGCGGTCCTCCAGGTAGTAGAGGGTGACGGCGGCGGCCTGGCGGCGGGGCAAGCGCCGTACGGCGTCCCAGAACTCGTGACCGCCGTCGTCGGTTCCCAGCGACACTTCCCAGGTCGGTCGCTCGGCAGCCAGGCGTTCCAGGGCCCGCCGTTCAGACTGGCGACGGGACCGGCTGTTGTGGGCCAGGTTGATGGCCACCCTCCTCAGCCAGGCACCCGGCCGGTCGTAGCGGGAGATTCGTCCCCACTGTTGGTGAGCTCGGACCATGGCCTCTTGGGCCAGGTCCTCCGCGACGGCTCGGTGCCCGGTGAGGGCGGTGAGCATCCGAACCAGTGCCGGATATTCATCGCCGAAGAAGTCCTCGAAGTCACCCAGAACCACCTCGGTGGGTGGTGGTGGCGGCGACTGGTCGGTCATGGCGAGAAAGGCCGACGCCGCTTCGAGGTCTGCCGGTGCGTTGGGAACGTACACATCTCCACACACCGACGACGGCCCGGCTCGGTTTACCGGGAACCAGAGATTCCCGGGGTCCCTGCCTTCAGGCCAGGTGTAGACCGCATTCGGTCTTGTTCTTGCCCCGCCAGCGTCCCGCCCTGGGATCCTCCCCTTCGGCCACCGGTGAGGTGCACGGCTCGCAACCGATCGAGGGGTATCCCCGCCGGGTCAGGGGGTTGACGATGATGTCGTGTTCGGCGATGTAGGCCGCCACGTCTTCGTCGCTCCAGGTGGCGATGGGGTTCACCTTCACCAGGCCGCGCAGGTCCCGCGACACGATGGGGGCGTTGGCCCGGGTTTCGGCTTCGGCCCGGCGCAGGCCGCTCATCCAGGCTGCTTTGCCGGCGAGGGCCCGGTCGAGTTGTCCGACCTTGACCGCCGAGCAGCAGTTCTCGGGGTCGGCCTCCCAGAGTTCCTCAGCCTGACGAGCCACCGTCATCATCCGAAGATTGAGGCCGTAGTGGCGGCGAACCTCCTCGACGGTCTCGAGGGTCTCGGCGAAGTGGTACCCGGTGTCGATGAAGATGACCTCGATCGCCGGGTCGACCTTGACCGCAAGGTCGATCAGGACGGCGTCGGTCATCGACGCTGTCATGGCCAGGTGGGGGGCGAAGTTCTCCACTGCCCAGCGGATGACCTTGGATGCTGAGACCTTCTCGAGGTCGGCGCTGATCTCGGCCAGCTCCTCGTCGCTGTACACCGGACGCTGAGGATCGACGAGGTTGATGTCGGCTCCGGTGCCAGAGCCGATGGTGCGGATCGGTGATTCGGCAATCGCCGTCATGAGACTCTCCGGTGACAGTGGGCGGGGACGGTGGAGATGAGCGGGCTCAGGTGGCGCACTCGGAAGCTCCGGTCTCGGCCACATACGGCCCGGTCTCGCCGAAGTCCACGTAGAAGTCGGGTGCCGACTCCGGGGTGGGGAACTCGTCCAGATCCTTCAGTTCAGCGGCCAGGGTGGCGACTCCGCCGGCTCGTTCCATCCAGGCCCGGAAGCTCTCACCGGCCTCGCGTTCGCCTGCGAAGCGACGTACCACCCGCACGGCAGCCTCGGGGGCGTTCTTGGCGGGCAGGCGCAGAGCCCGCTCGCCGAAGTGGATCTGCTCCTCACCTACGTAGCCGCCCAGCAGCATGGTGTAGCCCGGGGCCGACTGTCCGTGGGCCCGGCGTTCCGCTCCGGAGAAGCCGATGTCGGCGATGTGGTGCTGACCGCAGGAATTGGTGCAGCCCGAGATGTTGAAGCGCACACCTCCCACCTCGGCCAGGCCCTCCTCATCGAGGCGGGCGGAGATGGCATCGGCCAGACCTCGGGACTGGGTAACCGCCAGATTGCAGGTGTCGGCCCCCGGGCAGGCCACGACGTCGCGGGCCAGTTCGGCACCGGGCTCGGCCATACCGATGGCTTCGAGCCGGGCGAACAGGGTGGGGAGCTGCTCCTCGGTGAGGTCGCGGAATGCCAGGTTCTGCCGGTTGGTGACTCGGACGGTGGCGCCGAGCTCGCGTTGGACCGCCGCCAGGGCCCGGAAGTTGGCCGAGGTGATGTCGCCGAGACGGGCGTAGGCGATGGCCGACACCGTGCCCTTGGCGCGACCCCGGATCACGTTGCCGTCGTCCCAGCGCTGATAGGGGTCCTGGGAGCGGATGGTGACCGGCGTGCCCTGGCCGATGGCGGTGACAGGGATCTGGTCGTCGACGCCAGCCGGTTCGTCGCCGGCGTCGGCCACCTCGGCCGGTATTCCGCCGGGCCACGACGACGACGCCAGGAGGAATCGACGCTCCTTGAGGATGCGCCGCTGGGTTTCCTCCCAGCCCAGCTTCTGAACCACCCACTTCATGCGAGCGCGCAGCTTGTTGTCGCGCTCCCCGGTGGCGTTGAACACCCGCACCACCGACTCGATGGTGGCCATGAGCTCCTCGCGGGGGGTGAACTCCTCGAGGGCCAGCGCCGGGAAGGGGTTGGCTCCCAGCCCGCCGGCCACGAACACCCGAAAGCCGGCCTCGGTGGTGCCGTCGGCGAGGGTGCGGGTGGTGGCGATCACTCCCACGTCGTTGAACATGGCCTGACCGCAGTCGGTGTCACAGCCCGAGAAGTTGATCTTGAACTTCCGAGGTAGCCGCTGGTTGAGAGGGTTGCGAAGGAAGTGGCGGTAGGCGGCCTGGGCCCATGGGGTGATGTCGAGGTGTTCCTTGGGGCAGGCACCAGCCAGGTGGCACCCGGTGACGTTGCGCACCGCGTCACCGCAGGCCTCCCGGGTGGTGAGCCCCACCGAGGCCAGGTCCCGCAACACATCGGGCACCCGCTCGAGCTGCACGAAGTGGAACTGCACGTTCTGACGGGTGGTCAGGTGCCCCCAGCCCCGCGAGTACTCGTCGGCGATGTGGGCCATCATCTCGAGCTGGTCGGGTGAGATCCCGCCGTAGGGCAGCTTCACCCGCACCATGAGGTTGTGGCCACCCTGGCGTTGCCCGTAGATGCCGTTGTGCAGGCGGAACACCCGGAAGACGTCGTCGTCCACCTCGCCCGCCAGGTAGTCGGCCAGAACCTGCTCGAACTTGTCGATATCGGCCTGCTGGCCGGCGTCACCGGGATTGGTGGTTGCGCTGGTTGCGGCGGCGGCGTCGTCAGGGTGGAGCATCGGGGAGCCTTTCGGTACCTACGTGACCCCCGAGTCGAAATATGACTCAACAAGTCAACAATTGCGACCACTGTGGCAAATGTTGACCAGTTGAGTCAAGAATTAGCGGCTGAGCGGTCGCCCCTGTCCGTTCGGGTCCCAGCTTGGTGATCAGCGACGCAGCAGCTCAGACACCGCGAAGGCCAGGTCCACGGACTGGCGCCCGTTGAGGCGCGGGTCGCACATGGTCTCGTAGCGCGAGCCCAGGTCGGCGTCGAGAATCTCTTCGGCTCCGCCCAGGCACTCGGTCACGTCGTCACCGGTCAGTTCCACGTGCACACCGCCGGGCCAGGTCCCCTCGGCGTCGTGGGCGGCGAAGAATCCGGCGATCTCGGCCAGGATGTCGTCGAAGCGGCGGGTCTTGTGGCCCCCGGAGGCGGTGAAGGTGTTTCCGTGCATGGGATCACAGGCCCAGACCACCGGGTGCCCAGCGTCGCGTACCGCGGCCAGCAGTGGAGGCAGGCCGGCCTCGATCTTCTCGGCTCCCATACGGGAAATGAGCGTGAGCCGGCCGGGGATCCGTTCGGGGTTGAGCCGTTCGCACAGGGCCAGCACCTCGTCGGGGGTGGCGGTCGGTCCGATCTTGCAACCCACCGGGTTGTTGACGCCCGAGAAGAACTCGACGTGAGCGCCGTCGAGATCGCGGGTGCGCTCGCCGATCCAGATCATGTGGGCCGAGCAGTCGTACCAGTCACCGGTTAGCGAATCTCGGCGGGTCAGCGCCTCCTCGTAGCCCAGTACCAAAGCTTCGTGAGATGTGTAGAAGTCGACCTCGTGCAAGGTGGGGAGGGTCACGGTGTCGACCCCGCAGGCCTTCATGAACCGCAGCGCCCGGTCGATCTCGTCGGCCAGATGCTCGTAGCGCTGGCCCTCGTTGCTGGAGGCTACGAACTCCTGGTTCCAGGTGTGGACCCGGGCCAGATCGGCGTAGCCGCCCTTGGTGAAGGCCCGCAGCAGGTTCAGCGTCGAGGACGACTGGTGGTAGGCGGCCAAGAGGCGAGCGGGGTCGGGCACCCTGGCGGCCTCGGTGGCGGCGATGTCGTTGACCATGTGCCCCCGGAACGAGGGCAGGGTCAGATCGCCCACCGTCTCGGTGGGCGATGAGCGGGGCTTGGCGAACTGGCCGGCTATTCGACCGACCTTCACCGTGGGCACTCCCGACGAGTAGGTGAGTACCACCGCCATCTGGAGGATCACCTTGAGTTTGTCGCGGATGGCATCGGCGCTGAAGGCGTCGAAGGACTCGGCGCAGTCACCTGCCTGGAGCAGGAACGCCTCGCCATTGGCCACGTGGCCCAAGGCCTGAGTGAGCGCCCGGGCCTCGCCGGCGAACACCAGGGGAGGCATGGTGCTCATCTGCTTGAGTACGGCGTCGAGCGCCGCCTCGTCGGGCCAGTCGGGCTGCTGGGCAGCCGGCTTGTCTCGCCAGGAGGTGGGAGACCAGGAGGAGTTGGCGGAGGTCACGGGAAAAGGGTGGTCTACCGGGACGTCACGCGCAAAGCGGGAATGGCCGGTGTGCTCCGGCCGAGACCGCTCAGGCGGCGTCGATACGGGCGGCGGCCTCGTTGCGAACGGTGATGACCGCCCGCTTGACCATGCGGCGGGCCGCCTCGGCGGTGACGCCCAACTCTTCGCCGACCTCACGGTAGGACCGGCGACGGCCGTCGTTGAGGCCGAATCGCTGTTCGACGGCCCGGCGGGCCCGGGCATCGAGGACGTCGAGCAGACCCACCACCAGGCGGTCCTCCTCGCTGGCCAGGGCCAGGTCCTCGGGGCCGGGGGCGTCATCGGCGAGCAGGTCGACCAACTCGGATCCGTCGTCGTCTCCGACCACCCGGTCAAGAGAGGTGGGGGTTGCCAGCCGGTGGAGATGGGCGTGTTCGTCGTCCAACTCGTCTCCGTCACCCGAGACCTGGCGGAGGGCGGCCCGCAGGCTGGCTGAGCGGTCACCGGGGAGGCGCACCAGACTGGCCTTCTGGTCGAGGGCTCGACCGATGGCCTGGCGGATCCAGAAGGTGGCGTAGGTGGAGAACTTGAAGCCCTTGCGCCAGTCGAACTTGTCGACCGCGTGCTCCAGTCCGAGGTTGCCTTCCTGGATCAGGTCCAGCAGGTCCATGGCGGGAGGGAGGGGGTAGCGCCGGGCGATGCTGACCACCAACCGGAGGTTGGCGCGGATGAAGCGGTCCTTGGCCCGGGCGGCAGCCCGATCCAAGCGACGGTCCTCGGCGGTTCCCTCACCGCGGGCGATCCGCTCGCGGGCGGCGACGCCCCGTTCGATGATCTGAGCGAGCTCGCGCTCTTCTTCGGCGGTGAGCAGGGCCACCGCACCGATCTCGTTGAGGTACTGACCTACCGAATCACTCATGGCTGCCTCTTCAACGCTGTGCGTCTCGGGTCGTTGCCGGCCCTGCCCCTGATCGAAGCCGGTTCCGGCAAGTTGCTTCCAGGTAGTTTCGAACCGTGACCGGAGCCCGATCCTTCCCGAGATCTCTGTGACGCTGGTCACTTGAAGCGGGAACTACCTGAATTGATCGTGGACCCGTCACCCGAAACCCACCCGAAAACCACCCTGAGTCGACGTCGAATCGGTGTCTTCGGTGGAACTTTCGACCCTCCCCACATCGGGCACCTCGTGGCCGCCATCAACGCCCGGCAGGCGTTGGATCTGGACGTCGTACTCCTGGTGGTGGCCAACGTCCCCTGGCAGAAGGTGGGCCACCGAACGGTGACCGCCGCTGAGGATCGCCTGGCGATGATGAGAGCGGCGGTGGGCGACCGCGACGATCTGGAGGTGAGCGACATCGAGGTGCGCCGAGGTGGAGACAGCTACACCGCTGACACGCTGGGCGAACTCCTGGATCGAGAGCCCGATGCTGAGCTGTTCGTGATCCTGGGCCGCGATGCCGCCGCCGGATTGGCCAGTTGGGAACGTCATGACGAGGTGGTTTCGCAGGCTCAGTTGGTGGTGGTGGACCGTCCCGGTCCACCGGTTGAGCTCGATCGGCGGTACCGGTGGCTGAGGGTGGACATCCCTGAGTTGGAGATCTCGAGCACCGAGTTGCGTGATCGGGTGGCGGCCGGACTCTCGATCGATTACCTCACCCCCTCGGCGGTGGTGGACCTGATCGCGGCCCGAGGGCTCTACCGCAACGCTGGCGCTGGGTGAGGCCAGCGGCTGGGCCTCTATCGTGGATGCGATGACCACCGAGGAGCCGAGGCGACTGACCCGTCGGCCTCCTCGTCCCAGTCAGGAGTTCCGCCGGGCCGCTCTGGGCGTCACCGCTCACCACTCGCCGGTGGACGGCGTCCCGCCCCGGGTGCCCGGAGTCCGCGAGAGCCTCACCGAATCTCTGGCGCGCATCCCGGACCTGGAACCGGCGGGAGACCGACCGACAGCGATCCCCTGGGAACCTGCGGTACCCAGCGGTGCCGCTCCCGCTGTCGCCGAAGCGGCCTCCGGAGCGGCCTCCGAAGCTGTGACCGTGAGCTCGGGGTCGGGGCGGGGGCTGGTGTCGCTGGCCAGTCGGCTGGTGAACGGACGACTTCCGGACGACTATCTGCTGGAAGACGGGGTTGACGACGTCGCGGCCGACGATGTCTTGCAAGAGAACGTCGTGGTAGCCGACGAAACACCGTCGTCATCCGAAGCGGTTGATTCGACAACGGCACCATCGACCGGGCCCCTGGACCTCGAAGATCTGTTCGTGGCGGTGGCGTCCGTGCCCGGTTCGTCCCCGTCGGGCGTGGTCGCCGACGGTGAGCTCGGCGATGCCCCCGGGTGGCTCAGAGAGGCTGCCGACGAAGAGGCCAGGATCAGGGCGAGTAGGGCGTTGGCACCTGTGACCGTGCCGCGGTGGCGCCGCGTCCTGTTCGCGATCACCGTGGTGCTGCTGGTCGCAGCCGTGCCCGCCCTCAGCTACACGGGTTTCCAACTGGTGAGCGAGAGCACCGACGGCCAAATGGTCTCGAACACCAAGACTCCCCAGGACCCGGGCTATGAGGAAGAGGTCATCTCCACTCCGACCCAGTTGGTGTTGCAGGTCGACGGGGCTGGACGCCCAGTCGCGGCCACAGTGCTGTCGCTGTCGGGGGCGTCCGGCGGTGGCTCGGTCATCTACGTACCCCTGAACACCGAGGTTCATCTGCCCGCTTACGGTGTCGATCGGATAATCGGCGCCTACAACGTGCTCGAACCTCACGACCCCGCTCTGGGGAGAGAGATGCTGGCGGGTCAGGTGGCCATCACTCTCAACGCCGGCATCGACAGTGTGGTGGAGATGGACGACCGGGGTTGGGCTCGATTGGTCGAGCCAGTTGCCCCCCTGCGGATCGCCAATCCGGAGCCGATCGAGGTGAACGGTGAGGTGATCGACTCGGGAACGGTCGAATTGGCCGCCGACCAGGTGGGGCCATACCTGGCTGCCGAAGTACCGGGTGAATCGCCCTTCAGCCGGTCGCTCCGTCACGAGCTGGTCTGGGAGGCGTGGCTCTCGGCCGTTGCCGAGAGTGGGAACGACGCCATCACGGTCGAACGCTCGGCGGGAATCGGGCGGTTCATCGCTGGGCTGGCTGCTGGGCCGGTGGATTTTTCCACGGTGCCCGTTACCGCTGACCCCGAGATCGACGGTCTCCTGCGGGTGGATGGTGCCGCCCTGGGCGACATCATGCTGGCGGCGGTTCCCATGCCGGACTCACCGGCTCCGGGGGCACGCCCCACCGTCCGCCTGCTGAACGGTGTGGCGCCCGAGCCGATCCCTGCCAGTGTCCTTCAGACGGTGGTTCAGGTGGGGGGCGCTATCACCTCGGTGGGCAACGGCCCCAGCTTCGGTCGGAGCGAGACCACGATCACCTACTCCAACCCCGACAACGAGGGCTATGCCGAGTTGCTGGCGGTAGCCCTCGGTGGAGGAAACCCTCGGTTGGATCCTGAGGCCCTCGACTCGGTCGGGCTGACGGTGATTCTCGGAAGCGATGTGCTCGACGGAGCATCTGACACTACGACCGAACCGGCAACTACCAGGCCCACGACAACTACGGTGCCCGGAGACTCCGAGCCGACCGACACCGAAGGGTGACAGGTCCCGCGCCCGGTCTCACCCGACTCGGAACCAGGAGAATGCTCGATGGCTGATCAGCCAGATCCTCAGTGGGCGGTGGTCGCCGCCCGCGCCGCGGCCGACAAGTCGGCCACCGATGTGGTGGTAATCGATGTGGGACCGGTGCTTTCTCTGTGTCAGTACTTCGTGCTGGCCTCGGCCAGGAACACGCGCCTGGTGCGCAGCGTGGCCGAGGCGGTGGAGGAACAGGTGGCGGCGGCCGGAGGACCCAAGCCACTACGGATCGAGGGCCTCGGCGACCTCGGCTGGGTACTGATGGATTACGGCGACATGGTGGTGCACATCTTCGGCGAGGAACAGCGTTCCTACTACGACCTGGACCGGCTGTGGGCCGACATGGCGCGGGTTCGGTGGGAGTTGGAGCCCTCGAGCGGAACCGCATAAAGTGACGCTTCCCCACGGGGCTATAGCTCAGTTGGTAGAGCGCTTCCATGGCATGGAAGAGGTCAGGAGTTCGATTCTCCTTAGCTCCACTGTCCGAACCCCCAGGTCAGAAGGCCTGGGGGGTTCGCTGATGCTCCCATGCCGCGCAAGTCGCTAGTAGGTCGTTGAGCCAGAACCTGTAGCGGGCGGCGAGTTCGTGGTCGCCGGGCTGATCGCTTCCACTGGGACTCGACGCGTTCGCCCGATGCGGACCGAGCGCAGCTCGAGCCGAGGCGAGCGCGTCGCCCGATCATGACGCTCGCCATAGTGGCTAGAATCAAGGTATGGAAAGCGCCACAAACGCGCCCCGCACATCAGCACACCGAACGGTCGGCATCCGCGACCTACGCGACGGCCTCAGCCGCTATCTGGACAGCGTCCGTGACGGCGCGGAGATCACCGTGACCGACCACGGCAGGCCTGTGGCCCGAATCGTCCCGGTCGGAAGCGACGCGTACGCCCGCCTGGTTGCCGACGGGTCTCTGGTGCCGGCCGCGAACGCGAATGTCACACTCCCGCCACGACGCGACGTCGGTGCGATCAGCGACCTGATCGAGCGGTGATCGTCTATTTCGACACCAGCGCCCTGGTCAAGCTCCTGATCGCCGAGCCGGGAAGCGGCACGGCCGAACGGGTGTGGCGAGCAGCCGACGCACGGGTGTGTTGCACGGTCGGCTACACAGAAGGCGCAGCCGCGATCGCCAGGGCATGGCGGTCCGCGCGCATCGATGAGCAAACCGCTCACGCCATCCTCGGCGATCTCACCGCGCTCTGGTCGGGTGTCGCAACAATCCGCGCCGATGAAGACCTCGCCTTCGCGGCAGCCTCGCAGGCGGTGCTCTTCGGCCTACGCGGCTACGACGCCGTCCATTTGGCTGCCGCGGTCAAAGTGCAAGCGACTCTTGTCACCGCCGACCGAGCCCTGCTCGACGCCGCGCATCAGGCCGGACTCGCGTCAGTCGACGCTGGCGTGTGACGTACCCGTCCATGGCATGGAAGAGGTCAGGAGTTCGATGAGAACGAAGCAGACCCTCATCCGCTGGACCCTGGTCACCGTGGCGGCGCTCACCATGCTCGTTGGGTGCTCCGACTCGGCCGACAAGACCTCGGGGAGCGATGATGCCGCGAGGGCCACTCCACGATCCGAGTTGAAGGGCACGGTCGTCGTTTCGGCCGCCACCTCCTTGACCGAGGTGTTCACCGAGATCGCGGACCAGTTCACGGCCGCGAACCCCGACGTAGACGTCGAGTTCAACTTCGACTCGTCCTCGACGCTGGCGACTCAGATCATCGAAGGTGCACCGGCCGACGTTTACGCGTCAGCCGACGAGGCGAACATGACCAAGCTCACCGATGCCGGGGTGATCGCCGGCAAGCCGGCGATCTTCGCCGAGAACGAGTTGGTGATCGTGACCAAGCCCGGAAACCCGAGCGGTATCGACAACCTCTCCGACCTGGCCACCGCGGGAGTCATCTCGCTGTGCGGCGAGGAGGTGCCGTGCGGAAGGTACGCCGCCCAGATCCTGGAGAAGGCCGGAGTGGCCATCAGCGAGGCCAACGTGACCCGGGGCCAGAATGTGGGGGCGACCCTGGCGGCGGTGACCGAGGGAGACGCGGCGGCTGCCATCGTCTACGTGACTGATGCTCGCAGTGCCGGTGATCAGGTCGAGGCGGTTCCAGTCCCCGCCGAGGTCAACGTGACCGCCACCTACCCGATCGGGGTGCTCGAGTCTTCAGAGGCATCCGATGTTGCCGAGGCCTTCATGGCCCATGTGCTCAGCGACGAGGGGCAGGCGGTTCTCTCCCGGTACGGATTCTTGCTACCCCGGTGAAGCGGTCGGGGCGGCGTCCGCCGATTCTGGTGATGGCGGCCGCCACCCTCACGGTGGCGTTCTTCGTGGCGCCCCTGGTCGGACTGCTACAGCGGGTCGACTGGTCGGGTCTGAGTGGTGAGCTGTCATCTCCCCAGGCCTGGGACGCCCTTCGACTCTCATTGATCTGCTCGGCCTCGGCGACGGTGCTGGCCATCCTGTTCGGGACACCCCTGGCCTGGCTGTTGGCTCGCGGTGATTTGCCGGGTCGAGCGGTGATCCGTTCACTGGTGCTGTTGCCCATGGTGTTGCCCCCAGTCGTGGGAGGAGTGGCACTGCTGTCGGCGTTCAGCCTGCGGAGCCCGATTGGCGGGTGGCTGAACGACACCTTCGGAATCCAGCTGACCTTCTCCAGCGCTGGCGTGGTGATGGCCGAGGCCTTCGTGGCCATGCCGTTCTTCGTGATCACGGTGGAAGGTGCACTGAGAGGGATGGACAGCCGATTCGAGGAGGCGGCGGCCAGCTTGGGAGCGGGACGCCTCACCGTGTTTCGACGGGTCACTCTGCCGATGGTCGCGCCGTCGGTGGTGGCCGGGGCGGTGCTGGCGTGGGCTCGGGCTCTGGGCGAGTTCGGCGCCACCATCACATTCGCCGGCAACATCGCAGGGCGTACGCGGACGCTTCCCCTTGCGGTGTACCTGGCCCTGGAGACCAACCAGCAGGGTGCCATCGCCCTCAGCATCGTGTTGCTGGTGGTGTCGCTGGTCGTGCTGGTGTCACTGCGTGATAGATGGCTGATGCGCACATGAGCCTCGATCTCGATTTCGCCCTGGTTCTGGAGAAGGGACCGCGCTCGGTTCAGAGGCTGGACCTGAGTATCCGCCTGGTCGCCCCCGAGGGTGAGGTGACGGCGCTACTGGGGCCCAATGGAGTCGGCAAGACCACGGTTCTACGGGCCATCGCAGGAACGTTGGCGGTCGACTCGGGCTCCATCGAGTTGGAGGGGCGGCTCCTGGATCGACCTCCCGATGTGTTCGTGGTGCCCGAGCGTCGCCACATAGGCATCGTCCATCAGGATCACCTCCTGTTCCCCCACCTGAACGCCCTGGACAACGTGGCATTCGGACCCCGAGCCCGGGGGCTCACCAGCCGTCAGGCCCGTGAGACGGCCCGGGGGTACCTGGAACGGGTCGGAGTTGGTCACCTGGCAGCTTCCCGGCCCCGGACCCTGTCGGGGGGACAGGCTCAGCGGGTGGCCCTGGCCCGAGCGCTGGCCAGCGAGCCCCGCGCTCTGCTGCTCGACGAACCACTGGCCGCGCTCGATGCCGGCACCCGTGTGGAGGTCAGACGGGATCTGCTGCGGTATCTCGCCGACTTCGCCGGACCCACCCTGCTGGTGACCCACGATCCGGTCGATGCCCTTGCACTGGCTGACAACGTCGCCATCATCGAAGACGGGCGGGTGTCCCAGACCGGGACCCTGGCCGAGGTCACTTCGCGTCCACGGTCCCGCTACGTGGCCGACCTGATCGGCACCAACCTCGTCGCCGGCACCGCGAGTGGCTCCACTGTCACCACCGAGTCGGGAGCAATGCTCACCATCGCCGAGCCCCGGTCGGGGGCCCTGTTCGTCACCATCGCACCCGCCGCGGTGTCGCTGCACCGACGAGAGCCCGAGGGCAGCCCCCGAAACCGGTGGGAGACAACCGTCGCCCACCTCGACCCGCTCGGTGACCGGGTGAGAGTCCAGCTGGACTCGCCGTTGAGGCTGGTGGCCGAGATCACCGGGGCAGGAGCGGCCGAATTGGATCTCCGGGAGGGAGACCGAGTGTGGGCCAGCGTGAAAGCCACCGAGATCACCACCTACCCCCGTTGAGGACCCGAACGGGTCCCACTCGAGCCCGGGCCCCCTCCGAATGGAACCGTGCTCGGAACGATTGGCAGGCTTCGGGGTCATGTTGTGGCCGTTCGTGCAGGAGTGGGACCTTGATCTGGTGGGCGGTGATCCACTGCTGTTCCCCGGCTACGGCGCCAAACTGGCCGACTTGGCAGCCGGATCCGATCGGTCATCGGGCCACGAGTCGGTTCGCACCGGGCTGATCGATGCCCGAGGAGTTGGGGCGGTCATGATTGCCGGCGACTTCGACGTCATCGGCGGCTCGATGGGCATGGTCCACGGCGAGAAGGTGGTCAGGGCCTACGACCGGGCCATTGAACAGGGGCTTCCGGTGGTGGTGGTGACCCGTTCGGGCGGAGCCCGGATGCAGGAGGGGATGGTCTCGCTGGTGCAGTTGGCCCGGACCGCGGCCGCCGCCCGTAGGCACAGCCGGGCCGGGCTGATTTCGGTGGCGGTGATGATGTCTCCCACCACCGGTGGGGTGCTGGCTTCTTACGGCTCTCTGACCGACCTGCGAGTGGCGGAGGCCGGAGCCACCGTGGGCTTCGCCGGTCCGCGGGTGGCCGAGACCGTCACCGGTGAGGCGGTGGGAGAGCGATCCCACACCGCCGAGTCGGCGCTGGCCGCCGGACTGGTGGACGCGGTGGTCGAGGCGACTGGCCTCACCGACTGGGTGGAGAGCGCACTCGGGGCCCGAACCAGGCCACTGGTCGCTCCAGCCTTGGCCGCCACCCCCATCGTGGTGGGCCAGGAGTCATCGGAGGCGACCGGTCGGTCAAAGCCCTCGGCGTGGGATCAGGTGCTGGCGGCCCGTGCGGTCGGGCGTCCCTCGGGGGTGCACGTGGCGGCAGCTCTGGTCAGCGGATGGCACGAACTCGGTGAGGGAATCGACCCGACGCTGCGGGTAGGGCTGGCCGACATCGACGGTCGCCGGGTGCTGGTCGTGGCATCGGATCGAACCGCCCGAAGCGGTCGGCCGACGCCCGAGGGGTATCGGCTGGTCCGACGCGGAATCGCGCTGGCCGGGCGGCTGGGGCTGCCGGTGGTGTCATTGGTCGACATGCCCGGGGCCGAGCCCGGAGCCGACGCTGAGAACGGTGGAATTGCCGGAGAGCTGGCCCGGACCTTCGCGGACCTGTCCGAACTGCCCACACCCACGGTGTCGGTGTGCGTGGGCGAAGGAGGAAGCGGGGGAGCCCTGGCACTGGCAGCCACCGATGTGGTGCTGATGCAGGAGACGGCGGTGTTCTCGGTGATCGGCCCCGAAGGGGCGGCGGTGATTCTCGAACGCGATGCCACCCGTGCGCCTGAGGTGGCGCCGTTGCTCAAGCTCACCAGCTCCGATCTGATCGAACTGGGGATCATCGACGGCGTGGTGCCGGACTCGGTTGCAGCCACCGTCTCGGCCGTTCGTGGCGCTCTGGCCGACCTGGTCGTCGCCGGGCCCGCCGGTCGACGTCGGCTGGAACGCTGGGATCAGGCGACTGCTCGCTGGCTGCGCGACCAGCCGGTCACCCGTGGCACCATGAACGCCTGATCAGCCAGGCGTGACGGTCAGTCGCCGCCCCTGCCCCTTGTCTCACTTCTCTCAGGAGCCACCCATGGGTCCCTTGTCCGGTATCAAAGTTGTCGAGTTGGCGGGCATCGGACCAGCTCCCTACGGGGCCATGCTCCTGGCCGACCTGGGGGCCGATGTGGTCCGGATCGACCGGTCGGGCAACGTCACCGGCGGCGATCCGGACACTCCGCCCAACGACATCACCAGTCGCGGTCGCCGGTCGATCGGCGTGGACCTCAAGCACCCCGACGGCGTGGCCACCGTGCTCGACCTGGTCGAGCAGGCTGACGCCCTACTAGAGGGATTCCGGCCCGGTGTGATGGAGCGATTGGGCCTGGGACCTGACGTGTGTCTCGAGCGCAACCCTCGACTGGTGTACGGCCGGATGACCGGATGGGGCCAGGAAGGACCCTATGCCCACACCGCCGGCCACGACATCAACTACATCGCCCTGGCGGGCGTACTCGAGCCGCTGGGCCGGGCGGGAGAGCAGCCGACCCCGCCCATCAACCTCGTGGGTGACTTCGGTGGTGGTGGAATGCTGCTGGCCTTCGGTGTCTGTGCCGCATTGCTCGAGGCCCGCACGTCTGGACAGGGGCAGGTGGTCGATGCCGCCATGATCGACGGAGCGGCCAGCCTGATGACCATGACGTGGTCGTTCCGCCACATGGGGATATGGAACGACGAGCGGGGTACCAACATGCTCGACACCGGTGCCCACTTCTACGACACCTATGAGACGTCCGACGGCCGCTACCTGTCGATCGGCTCCATCGAGCCCCAGTTCTACGCCGAGTTGCTCCGCCTCACCGGGATGGAGAACGAGGAGCTTCCCTGGCAGCACGACCGGAGCCAGTGGCCGGCCATGAAGGAACGGTTCGCCGCCATCTTCGCCTCCAAGACCCGCGACGAGTGGTGCGAGATCATGGAGGGCACCGACGTGTGCTTCGCCCCGGTCCTGACCATGGACGAGGCACCCCGTCATCCCCACATCGCCCAACGCGGCACCTACACCGAGGTGGCAGGTCTCACACAACCCGCCCCGGTTCCTCGCTTCAGCCGGACCCCCGGCGCGGTGGCCCGTCCGCCGGCCCATGCCGGCCAGCACACCGACGAGGTGCTCGCCGAATGGGGCGTACCCTCCGACGTGATCAATGACCGGCGATCCTCGGGGGCCATCGCCTGACATGGGCACGATCGTCAGCTTCCATGCCCACCCCGACGACGAATCGATAGCCACCAGCGGGCTATTGGCCCGAGCTGCTGACGCCGGGCACCGGGTGGTGCTGGTGTTCGCCACCCGGGGAGAACTGGGAACACCGGTGGACGGTGTGCTCGAGGAGGGTGAGCAGCTGGCGTTGCGCAGGACCGTCGAATGCTACGAATCGGCCTCGGTCATCGGGGCCCACCGAGTCGAGTTCTTGGGTTTCACCGACTCGGGCATGATCGGTGAGGCCACCAACGATGCTCCGTGGTGTTTCTGGCAGGCCGATGTCGACCATGCCGCCCGCCGGCTGGCGGTGATCCTCGAAGAGGAGTCCGCCGACATCGTGACGGTCTATGACGACCACGGCGGCTACGGCCATCCCGACCACATCCAGGTTCACCGGGTCGGTACCCGGGCCGCCCAACTGGCCGATACTCCGGTGGTGGTCCAGAGCACCATGAACCGCGATCACATTGGTCGTGCCTGGGCGGCGGCCGAGGAGATGGGTCTGGAGTTCACAGATCAAGACGTTCCCCGAGAGCTGCCCGAGGGGTTCGGCACTCCCGAGTCCGAGATCACCCATCTGGTTCGGGCTACAGATGTGGTGGGACGTAAACGGGCATCGATGTTGGCCCATGGCAGCCAGATCGGAGCCGACCACTTCATGGCCGCCATGCCGCTGGAGGCCTTCGAGTTCGTGTTCGGGACCGAGTACTTCATCGTGGCCGACATGCCTTCGGACCCACCGGCGGTGTTCGCCGAGCTGTTCGAGGCCCTTCCTCCCCATCGGTGAGGGCACCGGCCGGAGGGTATGGTTCGCCCGAAGGCATCTGCTGAGAGGGTGAACCATGGCCAATCGGAATCGGACCAGGACCTTCGGGGCGGCTGCGGCTGCCGCCGCGCTCGGGATTGTGGCCGCCATTGGCGGCGCCGGAGCCTCGGCAACGCCGCGTCAGGTACCCGGCGACGATGTACGTCTGAACGAGATCCAGGTGATCGGCACCCACAACAGCTACAAGGTCCTGCCCAGCCAGGCCGAGCAGGATGTGATCCGGTCATTCATCGGAGCAGCGGCCGACGCCATGCAGTACCAGCACGCTCCGCTGCCCGAACAGTTCGGTCAACAGAAGGTGCGCCAGATCGAGCTCGATGTTTGGGTCGACTCCGCCGGCGGCCGATTCAGTGAGCCCCTGCTGCGCAGCGCCTTGGGGTTGGGGCCCTACTACCCCGAGATCATGGATCAGCCCGGTACCAAGACTTTCCACATCCAAGATGTCGATTACGGCTCGACCTGCCCGAGCTTCGTCATGTGCCTCCAACAGATTCGGAACTGGAGCGACACCAACCCCTTCCACGTACCGATTGCTGTGCTGGTCGAGCTCAAGGACTCGGGGTTGCCGCCCATCGGGGGTTACACCTTCACCGATCCTGAACCTTGGACCCCAGCGGCCATGGATGTACTCGACGCTGAGATCCGATCGGTGTTTCCCGAGAATCACATGATCACTCCCGATGACGTCCGCGGCGGCCGGGCGACCTTGCGCGACGGGGTCCTCGACAATGGGTGGCCGACGCTGGGTGAGAGCCGCGGCCAGGTGATGTTCATGATGGACAACGGTGGGGGATATCGCACCGACTACCTGGCCGGGCATCCGTCGCTACTAGGGCGGGTGATGTTCACCAATGCCCCCGGACCGGGTGTCGACGACGCCGCCTTCCTCAAGCGCAACGACCCCTTCGACCCCTCCATCCCCGATCTGGTGCAGCAGGGATTCGTGGTGCGGACCCGGGCCGACGGCGACACCCGAGAAGCACGAGACAACGACACCGGCCCTCGAGATGCCGCCCTGGCCAGCGGGGCCCAGTGGGTCAGCACCGACTATCCGGTGCCGGGCATGGCGGTGGGCTTCGAGTCTCCCTACTACGCGTCCATACCGGGGGGCACGGTGGCACGGTGCAATCCGGTGAACGCGCCCGCCAGCTGTGTATCGGCTGATCTCGATGGAATCCGCCAGCCGCCGACCCGCCCCGAGGAGCCGGACACATCGACGCCGATCACTGGTACCACGCCGACCACTGGTACGACACCGACCACTGGTACGACTCCGACCACCGGCACGACTCCGACCACTGGGACTGCGCCCACCACTGGCACGGTGCCGACCACCGTCACCACTCCCGGGACCACCCCGGCTCCGCCTCCGCCCGCTGCCCACCCCCGTCCAGCAGCGCCGTCCTACACCGGCTGAGCCCGGGGCAATGTCGGCCGAGGCCGTACGGAACTTCCACGTCCACTTCGCCTGGGTGGTGGTCGCAGCCAACGGGCTGGCGGCCATGTGGGCCATACTGGCCCACCGCTTCGACTGGGCCCGGCACCGCAGCCTGTGGTGGTTCACGGCGGGGGCCCAGGCCACCATCGCCGTCCAGGTGGTGGCCGGAGTGGTCCTGCGTCAGCAGCTCTTCAGCGGAGATGACCCGGGACATCTGGGGTTCCACATGTTCTACGGGTTCGTGGCCCTGATCTCGGCCGCCATCATCTACAGCTACCGCTCTCAGATGAAGCCCCATCTGTACCTGTTGTACGGCGGGGGAGGGCTGTTCCTCATGGGTCTGGCCTTGCGGGCCATCTCGCTGAATCCCACCGGCCCCTGAAAAGCCGGATTGCCCACCCCGGTTGGGTGGGCAATCCGAGGTGGGCAATCAGGCAGAAGGTGCGCCGATGGGCGCACCTCTCAGAGGCGGGTCAGTCGCTGAGGCGCTTCTCCAGGGCCTTGAGCTCGTCGGCCAGCTCGGAGGGGAGGCGCTCGCCGATGAAGGCGAAGTGTTCCTCGATCAGCGGGATCTCGCCCCGCCAGGCCTCGTTGTCGACCTTCAGCAACTCGGCGAGGACCTCGGGGGTGATGTCCAGACCTGACACGTCGATGCCGTCGGCGGTGGGAACCCGCCCGATGGCGGTGTCGACGGCATCGGCGGTGCCATCGAGTCGCTCGAACACCCACTTGAGCACCCGGCTGTTGTCGCCGAAGCCCGGCCACAGGAACGAGCCGTCGTCGCCCTTGCGGAACCAGTTGACCCAGAACAACTTGGGAAGGTTGGCGGCGTCGGTGGCCTTACCGATCTCGAGCCAGTGGCGCATGTAGTCGCCAGCGTTGTAGCCCATGAAGGGGAGCATGGCGAAGGGGTCGAAGCGAACCTCGCCGATGGTCCCGGCGGCGGCGGCCGTCTTCTCCGAACTCATGATCGAACCCATGAAGGTGCCGTGCTGCCAGTCGAAGGCCTCGGTCACCAGGGGGACGTTGGTGGCCCGGCGGCCGCCGAACAGGATGGCCGAGATCGGTACACCGGTGGGGTCCTCCCACTGGGGATCGATCGACGGGCACTGCGAGGCAGGGGCGGTGAAGCGGGCGTTGGGGTGGGCGGCGGGAGAACCGGACTCGGGGGTCCAGTCGTTGCCCTTCCAGTCCACCAGATGAGCCGGCTCGTCGTCGGTCAGGCCCTCCCACCAGACGTCACCGTCGTCGGTACGGGCAACGTTGGTGAATATGCAGTTGGCGTGCAGAGTGCGCACCGCGTTGGGGTTGGTCTGCTCACCGGTGCCGGGAGCCACGCCGAAGAACCCAGCCTCGGGGTTGATGGCGTACAGA
>CAUJFC010000034.1 GCA_963169755.1 Actinomycetota bacterium
GACCGAACGAGATGGGAGCCGCCGCCAGAGCACCGACCGGGCCGAAGGACCGAACCCGGATCTCACAGCCTGGGCTCACCCGGCAGTCGACCGGTTCGGTGTAGGTGGGGAAGGTGCCGTACACGGCCAAGGTGATGACGGTCGGCTCGGCCAGGTCGATCTCGGGATAGACGGTCGATTCCGGGTCGCACAGGTCGGACCCCGACTGGCAGACCTGGACCGACAGCCAATCCCCGGGATCGAAGTTGGTGAGGGTCACCGTCACCACCTGGCCGTCGGTGAGCTTGGTCCGGGGTGACACCGACACCGACGGGGGTGGCAGTAGCGGCACCGACGGATCGAACTCGACCGGATGGGCCACCGCCCCATCGGGGGTTGACACCCGGATCACACAGGCCACCACCCGACAGTCGATTGCCGGTTCGTCGTCTCCTGTGGGGATGAGGGCTCGCAACCGGACCGGAAGCGAGAACCCTCCGTCGTCATCGGCGTAGGTGTCACCATCTCCGAGTTCCCGACAAGCCTCGGGCTCAGAACCGGCGCCGGAGCTACACAGTGCCAGCCACACCCAGTCGCCCGAGGTGAACCCCGAGCCCTGCACCGTCACCACCTGACCATCGACCAGCCCATGTTGGGGATCCACCGACACCGTGGGAGGAGGCAGTAGAGGGGCGGACGGGTCGAAGTGCAGGACCACCGGAGCCGCCTGGTTCCAGTCAGCGGACCAGACCTGGAAAGTGCACACCGCCGTGGCCGACCGGCAGTCGACCCGCTCCAGGGAGCCGGCGCTGTCAGCCAAGGCGGCCCGGACCGTCACCGAGGAAGTCAGGGTGCCCGACGAACCGATCTCTGGTAGCGGGAAGTACCGGCATCCCTGGCGCCCGCCGTCATTGGCGCACAGGCTCCCGCTGGTCCACGAGCCGGGCTCGAAGCCCGAGCCGGTCACCTCAACCACCTGACCGTCGACCAGGTTGGAGGCCGGGGACACGCTCACCGTCGGAGCCGCCACCAGATCACCAGACGGGTCGAAGGCCAACGGCACCCGCGCCACCTCTACGGGATCATCCGTCTCGTCTCCCAGGCGGGCCGCCACCAGATCACACGCCGAGGTCCGACAATCGACGGCTGAGCTTCCTACCGTCAGCACCGCACGGACCATCACCGTCACCGTGAACCCACCCGCTTCGTCAGGTGTTACAGACACCGGGTTCTGCCAGCTACAGCCGCCATTCCAACCGGTGGCGCCACCGACTCCGGCCGGGCACTGAATGAGGAAGGTGGATCCGGTCATGCCTGATCCCGTCACCTCGACCTCTTGACCATCGACGAGGGCCGAGGCCGGGTTCAGGGTCAGCGCCGGATCGGCCGACACCGGCGCCGTAGCGGTCACCACCACTCCGAACAGCACCGCCATCACCGCCGCAAGGTTGACCCAGCACCGCTTCACGAAACCTCCCCGGGGCCATCGCCGCGACCTGACGGTAGCCGCCATCTCCTCGGCTTGCTGGAGCGGTGGGTCAGGTCACGCCTCCGAGCCCACCCGGGTGGCTTCGATGGCAGCCGCCACTGCCTCCTCGTCGCAGATGACCGGGTAGTCAGCCATCGAGGTGGAGATCGACACGGCCGCTGAGGCCGAGATTTGCCCGGTGCCGGGTGCCGACCACTGCTGCCCGTCCACATAGTGGTGGGTGAACACCCTCATCACGTGGGCCACCCCAGCATCGGTGACCGACCGACGGTCGGCGGCGTAGTGATCAGCGGTCGACGAGGCCGAGGCGATCAGCTCGTAGCTGGGGAAGTAGTCGACGAAGTCGAACCGGGCCAACGCCTCATCGGCGGCCACCCGCAACACCGCCTTACTGACCGTGGTCGACACCAGGACGTGGCGAGGCTCGAAGGTTGCTATGAGAGGAACCGGAGACACGGTCAACAACACCCGGCCGCGGGGGTTGACCGACCGGACGAGTTCACAGAACTCGAACAGGTCCTCCCGCACAGCATCGACCCCGAAGTTCACGAACTCATAGCGGTCCGGGTCGTACTCGCCCCCGTCGACACCCGGAGCGGTGGCGAACACCGATCCGTCCTCACGGCTTCTCCAGGCCTCGGTCAAGCCCAGGGTGAAGACCAGGACATCGGACTCTTCGAACACCCGCCGCACCGCCGCCAGATGGAGCCGACGATCGGCTTCCAGGCTCGCACGATCCACGAACCCGTCGGGCTCGACCCGGGGCCGGAACGGATCGACCAACACCTGGCCTCTGCCCCACGGCTCCTCCCTGGGATGCAGGTCTCCGTAGGCCCGGCGGAAAAGCTGTACTGCCTGGGCAACGGTGTAGACGTTGCCGTAGCGAGCCGAGAACGTCCCGTACTGTCGCCGCTGCGCCTCCGCCTGGCTCATGGTGGACGGAGCCTTCTCGGTCACGTGATATCCGAGCCCCGACCGGGCCAGGTGACGGGACAGGTGCTGTGCGAAGCAGGAGCCCATGGTGCCGATCCGGTCATCGGGCCCGATGGTGAACCGGGCGCCGACCATCGGGTCGAGTCCCCCGGGTGGAGCCCACGTGACCGCCCGATGCCACCGCTGATGGTCGGACACCTGCTGGTAGGGATGACGGGGTTTGTCACCCATGACCCTGGCCTCGCTCTCCCGCCAGATTCAACGGCGGTGCCTCGAATGATCCACCGAGGGCCCTGGCGACCCTCGGATCGTTCTCGAAACGGCCCACCGTCACCGTCGCGGGATCGACCTCGCTGTAGGCCTGGAACGATCCGGCGATGAAGGCTTCCAGGTTGATCAACTCCCCGTCGGTTCGACGCCACACGTAGGCGCCCGGCAGATCCAGGCAGGCCCCGATCGGGGGGTACACCGGCCACACCGCCGATGTTGACAGAAGTCCATCGGGGATGACCGTCTCCCACCGGTAGGACACCAACTCGTGGTCGGCCTCGAGCCTGACCGCCACCACTCGGGCCAGCTGAATCAGGGCCTCGACGGTGGGATGGTTGTCGGTGAGCATGAACGTTCGACCGGCGGCCACCAGCGGCAGGAACCAGCCGTCGAAGTCACAGTTGGCCTGCTCGAACACGTAGCGGGCCAAGCGCACCCCGCCGTCCCACGCCGACATGTAACCGAGACGTGTCAGCACCGACGGATTGAAACTGGCAACCGTCTGATCCACGCTCCACCCGTTGAGCCAGCCCCACACCACCACCGCCGAGCTGTACCCCCCGACCGCCGAGGCAAGTTCGATACCGCCCACGGTGGTGGGGTGAACGATGTCGGGGTGGAAGCCGGTGAACAGGATCAGGGGAATCGAGATCAACTCGGCAGTTGCGCCCGACTCGGTCAACAGTTCCCGGGCCCGCTGCGGGGCCATTGAACTCACCCACACGTCGGCGGTTGGCAGGGCCGAGAGAAGCTCGGCGGGATCGCCTCCCAGATCGGGAATGGCCACCAGATCGTCCTCGGGCAGCATCGCTGACAGCGCGGCGAACAGACCGCCCAGCTGACAGTTGCTGGTGACCACGATTCGTCGGATCCGACGAGTAGCCGATGTCATCGCTCTCAGTCTCCCACCGGGACGTCAACTCCCAGCACCCGACGGGCCTCGCCGGCCAATGAGGCCGATGAACGGCCCAGGGTCTTCCGGTACGGGCGGAGGTCGTAGAAGAGGAACCGGCCATCGGGCGACCGAAGCGGGTCCACGCCGAGCACCTGCGGCAGTTGGTCCACCTCGGCACCGTCAGGCGAGCCAGCCTCGTAGCCCCAGGTGTCGACCCACAGCCCCTGAAAACCCAGTCCCAGCAGGGCAGGCAGCGACCCGATCAGGCCGACCTCGTCTCTGACCCGATCCTGCCAGTCCGCCGACGGTCGGCCCCTCACCGCCCCGTAGCTCCACCGCAGCCTGCCGGAGTCAGCCAGATAGGCCCGCAGGGGGTCATAGTCCTCCATGCGGCCGGGGGGCACGGTCTCGGGGAAGTCCAACACCGGCACCTGGAACACCGCGGCTCCCTCGGGCAGAGTGCCCTCGATGGCCGCCACCAAGGCCCGATCGCTGGCGTGACGGGCTTCGATCTCGGCATACGACGCCCGCGGCACCGGAATTCCGTCGATCAACCCGACCGTCAACACCAGAAGCGCTACTGCCCCGATCATCGGCCGGGAGAGTTGGCCTCGCCTGGCAACCCACCATCCCCGAACCTGTTCGGCACGGGTCAGGACTTCGATCATGGCGAAGAAGGCCACGAACAGCATGATCCGGTTCCACACCCTCACCTGACCGAAGCCGATCATCGCCATGACCACTGACAGACCGCCGATGGTGCCAAAGGCCACCGCTGTAACCGTTGTGACCACCCCGCAGTCCCGCAAGGCTGACCGGTGCCAGACCGGGGTGGTCGGATCTGGCTCTGTCCCCCGTCGGCGAGTCACGGAGGCATAGCCCAGCCCCACGAATCCGATGGTCCCGATGATGCCCAGAGCCTGCCCTCGTTCGCTGCGCAGAAGGGTTTCCTCCTGCGCCGCCTCACCCATCTGGGACATGAAGCCGACCCGGTGACCGGGCTCAGGTAGCACCAGTCGGGTGAGCTTCAGCCCGTACCACTCACTTTCGGTGGTGAACCGTCGGGCAGCCTCCGCGTTGGTGCCCTCGGCCCGATAGTGCAACAGGGTGGGAAGACTCAGGACCGCGAATGTCACCGCCATCACACCCACCGCTCCGATGGCCACCAGTAGCCGCTGCACGTCTCGGTGGCGGGCCGCCCCCACCAGGGCGGTCACCATCACCAGGGTCATGGTGAAGGCGGTGGTCATGGTCTCGGTACCGGCGATGATGGCCGCCACTGCCACCGCCGCCATCACCCGTCGCCAGCGAAGATGGCCGGGCTGCCAGATCCGAGCCGTTCGATCGTGGGGATCGACCAGGAACCTCTCCCGCCACGTCGCCAGCCAGATCAACAGCAGAGCCGCCAGCGGCGCGCTCACGTAGGTGGATCGCCACAGGTGCATCTGGCCGTGGCCGAACCGGTATGGGAGCGCGGTGAACAGAAGTGCTGCCACCGCAGCCGGTACGGCCGAGAACCTGAGATGCCGGAGAACCAGATGGGTCACTGCCGCCAACGCCCCCGCTCCAACCACGAAGTAGATGTTCATGGCCAGGCCCCAGTCGTCCACCAGACCGGTGATCACCCGGACAACGGCCAGCTGGAAGGTCTCACCACCGTGGGGGAAGTCGGCGAGGTTCTGACCGAAGGGCGCACCGAGGCGCGGTTGCTCGGAGAACCAGCCGGTCTCGAGCGTGTTCTTGACCATGGCCGAGATGAGGGTGGCATCACGACGGGTGTCCCAGGGCAACCGCAGTGGGGCGGTCCAGATCCGCAGTGCCAGACCGGTCAGCGCCACTGCAAGCGCCGCCACCACCGACGCCTCGCCCAGGGCACGGCGCATCGGTACCGGGTCCGGAGAGACTGCCATGACCTGGGTCAGGCTACCGACGGGTCGACCATGGCCACCCACACCCCGAAGGTCATGTCACCAACCAACGACGGCGGGCGGCCGATGGTGGTGCCGACAGCCGAAGTCTGCAACACCGAGACCTCCACCAACTCCGAAGCTGTCGGCGCCAGGGCGTGAACCTCCTGACGAGTCGATCCCACCACGCCGACCGTGAGGCCGTACCCCGACGCGATACCGATCACCTCGTCGGCCACGGCTACCTGCTCACCTGGTGCGTCGATCGAGGCGTCGACCGCCACCACTTCGGACCCGCAGAACGCCCGCACCGAAGGGACCAGCTGATCACCCACCAGGCCCCGGTTCGACATCAACACAACATCAGCCGGGGCCAGCGCGTCACACAGTCGGGCGATGCCGGCGTCCCCGCCGGCCTGCCAGGTCACGGCCCGCAGCGGCCAGGTCATGGTCAGCGGTGGCACCAGCAACCCCACCGCCATCACGGAGCTCAGCGCGGCCGAGAGTGGACCTGAGAGCCGGGGACTGCGTCGCATCGTCGCCATCAGCCACCCCGAGAAGAGCAACAGGCCAGGAATGGCTGCCGGAACGTAGCGCCGAATCATCCACGGATGGTCCGGATAGATCGACGGCGAGTACAGGTAGAGCACCAGCCCCGGAACGACCAGGCCGACGACGACCCACAGAGCTGTGACCGGGGGACGGAGAATCAGAGCGCGCACCGCCAAGGCCAGACCAACCGCTCCGGCGGCCACCGCCACCGGACCGGTGTACCACCGGACCCGGTCGACCGATCGCTCGGCGTAGGTCCGGGTTCCGTCGGCGCTGAGTCCCTCATGGACCTGGATCGACTCCATGATCGCCGCACCGGGTCGGGCCAGGCGGTCGGGCCCCAGATGCGGACGCACGAACCAGGCGAAGAGAGCCAACACCACCACCGCCATCGCCGTGGCTCCGGCCAACAGAGCTCGGCGAGGTTCCAGCCCGGCGGCAACCCGATCGATCAGAGGGCGAAATTTCGGGCGCGCCGCTCCTGCCACCAGGGCAGCCAGAGCGACACCGGCCCCGATACCGACCACCACCAGGGCAGCTTCAGCCCTCAGATCACTCAGGTAGCGCGGGCTGCGCAGACCAAGGTCTACGGCCGCCAGCACGGCCGGCCCGAAAGCACCCAGCCCCCACCAGGTGAGAGCTCGTCCCGGACGCCCCGACCCGCTGCCCCTCCAGGTCAATACCGTCAGCACCGGGGGCAGCACCATGAGCATCACCCCGGCGTCGACCCGGGCCGCCAACGCGACAGACGACACGAACCCCGCCACCGCCAGCCGAGCTGGGCGCTGCGGCCAACTGCGCAACGCCTCGATGAGCAATGCGGCTCCCCCGAAACCGAACAGCACCAGAGTCGGCTCACTGAGGAAGCTCCGCACCGTGTACAGCCAGGCGAAACTGACCGCGAATGCGGCAACGACCACCGCTGCCACCCAGTCCGGCAGCAGTCGCAGAGCGACCCAGGCGAATGCGGCCAGCCCAGCCGATCCGATGAGCGCCGCAACCACCACCATCCCGGTGGCCTCCCCCACCCACCACCCCACAGCCAGCAGGGAAGGAAAGAGGTGAGCCCCCTGGATCTGGATCCGTTCCGGATCGCCATCGGTCTCGGTCTGACCGGAGCCGG
>CAUJFC010000035.1 GCA_963169755.1 Actinomycetota bacterium
GGAGCAGCCTTCTTCGCCGGAGCGGCCTTCTTCGCGGGAGCGGCCTTCTTGGCCGGGGCAGCCTTCTTCGCCGGGGCAGCCTTCTTCGCCGGAGCGGCCTTCTTCGCCGGAGCCGCCTTCTTCGCCGGAGCCGCCTTCTTCGCCGGGGCAGCCTTCTTCGCGGGAGCCGCCTTCTTCGCGGGAGCCGCCTTCTTCGCCGGAGCCGCCTTCTTCGCCGGTGCTGCCTTCTTGGCGGGAGCCGCCTTCTTCGCTGGTGCTGCCTTCTTGGTCGCTGCCATGGGTGCCTCCTCGGCGTGTGGTTGGTCCCCGTCGGGGGCTCCGTCGTTGTGACGGCCTGGTACTGAAGCGGTGGCCAGCACTGAGGCCGCCATCTCGGGCAACGCCACATCGATGCCCCGACGAGCGGAGTCGAACGCGGTCACCACGAACGAGCGATCTTCCCCCACCGTCAGCACTTCTCGGGCCTTGGTGGGCGCGGGATCACCCATCGCCTTCAGCGGTATGTAGCACTGGGCGCCGCCGTCAGCGACGGCGTAGGCCCCGTGCGAGGAGAACCGATCCACCTTGGCAGTCACGGTCGAGCCGACCGGGTGCTCGGTGACGAACTGGAGGAACGGCAGTGATTCGTTCATGGGTTCGGCCGCCTTGGTCGCACCCCCGCGGCGGCGACGCCGGCGCGAGTTGCTCGCCCCCGATTCTGAACCGGGGGTCTGAACGTCCTTGGGGGCACTCCCTCGCGCGGCACGCAGCACGCTGTCTCGATCGGGCACCGGCGGAGGCCCCAAGGGCACTCCACTGATGGTGGGCCCCCCGATCGCCGCCGAGCGGGTTGCGCCCCGACGGCCCGGACCTCGGGCCTCGCGGGTGGCACGACGGCTGGTCGGCCCCCGCACCGGTGTCCGAGCCACGAATACCCATCCGACGGCCGGGACGGGCTTCCCACCGATCAGGCGCCCCTCGTCGAACAGCCAGTCGTAGTTGCCGTGGAACTCCTGGAAAGAGTCATTGGAGAAGATGGTGGCCCCGGCCTTGTCGGCGATCTGGAGCACGAAGGCGTCGCCCCGGCCGATTGCCCCCGCGGGCGGGGTCACCAACTCGCCGTTGACGATTCCGGCGTCGAAGGCTTCCTTCTCTGAGGGATCGATGCGATGACCGAAGGTTGCGTCGACCACCACGGTGAGCTTCAGGTCTTCGCCGTACTCGGAGAGAAACGCCCTGACCGCCTCGTCGAGTTGGGCGAGGCTCGGCGCGGTGCGTCCTTCGGTTGCGATGTTGGAGCCGTCGACGACGACGTGAGTCATGGCCATGTGGAACATCAGTCAAGCAGCTTGATTGCTGGGAGCGGGGGATATGTCCTGCTCATGATGGTTGTCGACCCCCTCTAGCCTCACCGTCGTGACCATCCGAGCCGTCCTGTTCGACTTCGGCGGAGTGATCCTCTCCAGCCCGTTCGAGGCCTTCGCCCGCTACGAGTCTGAGCATGGGCTGCCCGACGGGTTCATCCGATCGGTGAACGCTCGAGACCACCACACCAACGCCTGGGCCCGGCTCGAACGGGGAGAGATCTCCCTCGACCAGTTCGCCATGGAGTTCGAGCAGGAATCGACAGCCATGGGGCACGCGATCGCGGGATGGGACGTGCTCGGCCTGCTCGCGGGCGAGGTCCGACCGGCGATGGTCGAAGCCGTCCGCCGTTGTGCTGAGCACCTCAAGACCGGCCTGCTCACCAACAACGTGGTGAGCATGAGCAACACCGACATGGGCGATGCCGGCTTCCACGCTCAGGGGCCCTCACCGATAGCCGAGGTGGTGGCCCTGTTCGACGTGGTGGTCGAGTCCAGCGTGGTCGGTGTTCGCAAGCCCGAACCTCGCTTCTACGAGATCGCCTGCGAACAGTTGGGGATTGATCCGCCAGAGGCGGTGTTCCTCGACGATCTGGGCGTGAATCTCAAGCCGGCCCGGGCTATGGGCATGACCACAATCAAGGTCGACAATCCAGCGGATGCGATCGCAGAACTCGAGGACGTGGTCGGCTTCAGTCTCTCCTGACCTCTCCGCGCTATTTGGCCTCGGCCCAGCTGTGCCCGAACGACAGGTGCACTTCGAGGGGCACGCTCAGTTCGGCGGCGCCGCGCATAACCGAAAGCGTCAGTTCAGCCACTGCCTCCTTCTCGGCCGGTGGGACCTCGAGAATCACCTCGTCGTGAACCTGGAGCACCAGCCGACTCTCCATGCCTCGCTCGATCAGTTCCCGGTCCAGACGCACCAGTGCCACTTTGAAGATGTCGGCGGCCAATCCCTGAATGCCGGCGTTCATGGCCTGACGCTCACCGGCCTGACGGATACCTCGGTTGGACGAGGAGAGCTCGGGTATCGGGCGTCGCCGTCCGAACAGCGTCTCGGTGTAGCCCCGCTCGCGGGCCTCGGCCACGGTTCGTTCCATGTAATCCTTCACCGCCGGGAAGGCCGCGAAGTAGGCCTCGAGGATCTGGGCCGCTTCGGACCGTTCGATGTTCAGCCGTGAAGCCAGGCCATAGGCCTCCATCCCGTACGCCAACCCGTAGGAGACCATCTTGGCCTTGGCCCGCTGACCGGGGTCGACGGCGGACGGGTCGACGTGGAACACCCGGGCGGCGGTGGCGGTGTGGATGTCATCACCCGCCTCGAAGGCTGCGATGAGCCCTGGGTCATGCGCGAGGTGCGCGATACAGCGCAATTCGATCTGGTTGTAGTCGGCCACCAGCAGCAGCCGGCCGTCGGCCGGTACGAAGGCCCGTCGGAATGCCCGCCCCTCTTCGGAGCGCACCGGAATGTTGTGCAGGTTCGGGGCGTCCGATGAGAGCCGACCGGTGCGGGCGACGGTCTGGTTGAAGGTTGCGTGGATACGCCCATCTGGGCCGATCTCGGCCAACAGCCCCTCGCCGTAGGTGGAGCGCAGCTTCTCGACCTCGCGGTAGCGCAGCAACCGTTCGATGATCGGGTGCTGACCGCGCAGCTTCTCGAGTGATGCGGCGTCGGTGGAGTAACCGGTCTTGGTCTTCTTGGTGGGGGTCAGACCCAGCTTGTCGAACAGGATGGTGCGGAGCTGCGGGGTGGAGTTGACGTTGAAGGTGTCGCCGGCGTCCTCCTGTATGAGGGCCGCCAACTCCTTCACCTCGGCGGTGAACCGGTCGTTGAGAGCCTGGAGTTCAGCCCGGTCGACGCCCACCCCGATGTGTTCCATCCGAGCCAGAACTGCCACCAGCGGGGTCTCGATCTCGTCGTTGAGTTCGGCCAGACCTTGGGCGGCGAGTGCCTCGGTCAATGGTGCCAGCAGGCGGTCCACGGCCAGCGCGGTGCGACACACCACCAGGGACTCGTCGATGGTGTCACCGCCGAGGTCGAGCTGACCTTCGGGGGCGGCGCCGTCGGCCGGCAACTCCAGGTGGGCGTAACGGCCGAGCACATCGCCGATGGCATAACGGGTCTCGGCGGGATCCAGCAGATAGGCGGCGAGGGTGGTGTCCAGCGCCAACGCCGGAAGAGCTCGATCGGGAAACCGCGAGAGCAGGTGCACGAACAGCGGCTTGGCGCCGTGGGCGGCCACCGATCTACGACCGAACAGGTCGGCCAGCACCTCGGCCACCGATGCGTGGCCGATCTGGCTTCCGGGTAGCCAAACCACCTCGGCCGACTCAGAGTCGAGCACCGCTGCCAACCCCCGGAGTGCACTGCGTCCCTCGGCTCCGTCCCATGCGGCCGCCACGGCCAGCGGCCCGCTGCCCAGCGCGAGGCGGTTGAGCAGGTCTACCGCTTCCGCCGGATCGGAGGCGATCAGCGGCTCGGCCTCCAGCACTTCGTTGCCCGTCGCTGGTGAGCCCAGGTCGGTGGCCAGCGCCTCGGCCAACCGGTCGTACAACGACCGGAACTCGAGGAAGTCGAACAACGACCGCAACTCGTCGGTGTGAGGGTTGGGAAAGCCGATCGCGTCGAGCTCGACCGGCAGGTCGACATCGCGCACCAGGGTCATCAGCCGCACGTTTCGACGGGCCTGAGCCTCGTTCTCCTCCAGGTTCTGACGGAGCTTGGGGGTCTGATCGGCGGTGTGGGCGAAGATGCCATCGAGGTCGCCATAGGTGTTGACCAACTTGGCGGCGGTCTTCTCTCCCACCCCGGGCACGCCGGGCAGATTGTCGGACGGATCCCCGCGCAACGCGGCGTAGAACACGTAGTCGCGGGGGTGGACCCCGGTGCGCTCGGCGATGCCCGCCTCGTCGTAGAGGGCGTAGTCCGACACCCCCCGCTTGTTGTAGAGGACCTTGATGTGCGGGTCGGCCACCAACTGGTAAGCGTCGCGGTCACCGGTCACCACGATGACGTCATCGCCTCGTTCCGAGGCCCGAGTGGCGAGGGTTGCGATGATGTCGTCGGCCTCCACACCGGCCTGGTCGATGGCGGTCACCCCCAGGGTGTCCACCACCTGACGGACCAACGCCATCTGCTGACGCAGGATGTCGGGGGCGGCCTCACGCTGGGCCTTGTACTCGGGGTTCTCCTGATGGCGGAACGTGGGTTCGGGTCGATCGAAGGCCACCGCCACCGCGTCGGGGCGGTGGTCCCGGACCAGGTTGATGAACATGGAGGTGAACCCGAACACGGCGTTGGTCACCTGCCCCGACGCCGTCACCAAGTCGGTGGGCAGGGCGTGGAACGCCCGGTAGGTGAGCGAGTTCCCGTCGATCAGCATCAACCGCATAGACGACCGATGGTACGGGTCCGGCCGCCGCCCCCTGCCCCGCCCTCATCGAGAGCCAGCGGTGGGTGGCATCGAGCTCAGAGGTATTCGCAGAGATAGGCAGTGGGGCCGGCCACCTTCAGGTCGAACCCGCTGTTGCCGGGTACCTCGAAGATGGTCCCGGCCGGGTGGGCTACGAACTCCTCGGAGCCCGGCAGCTTGACCACCAACTCACCGTGCACAACGGTCACCCGCTCGGGGGCATCGGTACCGAAGTGGTACTCGCCCGGTGCCATCACACCGGCGGTGAACCGGTTGCCGTCGACAAAGCCCAGGCTCTGTACGGCGCCGTCGAAGTAGGTGTTGTGGGAGATCGACATGACCCCAGGCTGGCACAGCTCACCTGCCGCCTCGAAGGGAGTTAGCCGGGGGTGAGGTCGCCGTCGAGGACTCGCTGGGCCACGTCTCGCATGGTGGCCCGCTCACGCATGGCGGTCTTTTGGATGAAGGCGAACGAGTCGGCTTCGCCCAGAGAGTGAGCGTCCATCAGGTGCCCCTTGGCCCGGTCGACGATCTTGCGGGTCTCGAGCTGCTCTTCGAGGGACGTGGCCTGCTCGTGCAGTTCTTTGAGGTCGCGGAACCTTCCGAGAGCCACCTCGATGGCGGGGAACAGGTCGGCCTTCTGGAACGGCTTTACCAGGTAGGCCAAGGCCCCGGCGTCGCGAGCCTTCTCTATGAGGTCACGCTGGGAGAAGGCGGTAAGGATCAACACCGCCGCCCAGCGTTCACCAGCGATCTCGCGGGCAGCCGAGAGGCCGTCGAGGCCGGGCATTTTGATGTCCAGAATGGCGACATCAGGCCGCAGGTCGCGGACCAACTCCACCGCTTCATCGCCGCGGCCGGTCTCGGCTACGACCTCGTAGCCCTCTTCTTCGAGGGTTTCCTTGAGGTCGAGGCGGATGATGGCCTCGTCCTCAGCGATCACGACACGGGTGGGCACCGTTGCTCTCCTGTGTGGGTGGTGGACTTGGGGACAAAAATTGCGCTGATACTTGTGTAGCCGACAGCCACTGCTCAGGGAGAGGTGGCCACCAGCCGATCGAGCAGATCGTTCTGATCGTGGTCCAGCTCGGCCAGCTCGGCTACCAGTGCATCGCGGTGACGACGCATGGCGTCGGCGTGGCGCTGAGCCTCGCGATGGTCCTGGCCGGCCAAGGGGGTTTCTGACACCAGTGCCCGAAGACGGGCCTCGTCGGCCTCGTCGTCGAGGTGGGCTAGTTGCTCCTCGACCTCGGCCAGCTCGCGGCTGACCCTCTTCATACGGTCAGAAACGCCCTGGAGGCGCCGTTCGATCTGGGCACGACCCACACCGTGATTCTATGTCGGTGCCCCTGACCCGGCCCCCGGTTCTGTTGATCGATCAGGTCTGGGGCCACGGTCGTAGGGGTCTGGTCCAGGTCCGGGGTCTGGTCCAGGTCCGGGGTCTGGCCCGGGACCGGCGCTGTCGGGATCATCTCGGCCATAGGGATCATCTCGGCCAGGTTGTCGCAAGGGGTCCTGTCGGCCGGGGTCCTGTCGGCCGGGGTCTTCTCGGTCGGGTTGTCGGCCGGGGCGTTGTCGGTTGTGGCTGGGACACAACAAGCGACCGTTCTCAACACTGGTCGGCCCGCCAACACAGTGCTCGACGATGTGATCGACCTGACAGAACTCTGCTGCCACGGTGCAGGTCGGATGCTGACAGATCCGATCTCGAACCTCGATCGCCCTACGCCAGGCCCCCGTGAAGAACCGGCGAGGACTGGACACCTCAACCGGCTGACCTGCAGGCCCGAACACGATCCGCTCGAAATCCGCTTCCAACAACAACGACGCCACATCCAGACGAGACAACACCATCCCGTTGAACATCTCACGCACCGGACCGAACAACTCGTCGTGAGACACCACCACCGTGACCAACGGCCTCGGCCGCTGTCCACCCGCCGGCGCGGTCCCAGCTCGAGTCGCCATCTCAACTAGAGCATCAGCCGAACGCTGAGCCCCGGATCGGACCTCGTTGGCAGCAGCCACCACCTGAGCCGCCGACGCGTCCGGCCCACACCGTCGACGAGCCTCGACCATGTCGGCCTCCCACAACTCTTGGCGGATTCGTTCCCACGCATCCGAGAAGATCTGGCCACCAACCTTGTCCAGCGAACCCACGATCTCCCAACGATCACCCACCCGAACCGGACGAGCGTTGCGATGAGCCCGCTCACGCTTGACCCGCTTGGCAACATCATCAGGATCAGACGGATCCGTGCGTTTGTCATCAGCCGCGGTCTCGAACATCGCCACCGCCCGCTCGAATATCGCCCAATCACCGGTTGCTGCGACTGTCACCAGATCTCGCTCGACCGCCCTGAAATCGTCGGCCCGCTCCGGCGTGACAGCCCGTACCAACCGCTCCACATGATCAGACGAGATCTCCCCCGAGCGCCACGCGCCAGCCACCACCGGCAACGACCGCACCGACCGCGCCACATGCACCAGGCGGGACCCGCTCTGACTGCGACACCCACAATCCCGACCCAACCGTGCCCCCGCTGCTTTCGACCCGTCGTCGGCCCACAGGCGCCGCCCGTCCCAGACCCCAACACACTCCGCGATCACCGAATCCAGCACCGACCGCGCCCTCACCAACCCCACCACCAGCTCCCCCAACCCCGAGTCGTCCAAACCATCCGGACCGTCCGGATCCACCAAACCAGCCAAGACCCCCACCAAATCGCCAGCGGGCCCGCTGATCGGACCCTTCACCCGCTCGCCACAGCCCCACCGACCATCCGGAGCAGCACCAGCACTCGCTGCTCGACCGGGCGCTACCTGCCCGCCACCATCACCACCCGGTTCATCAACATGAGCCGGTCGCCAGCGACTACCAACCCAACGACCACGCGGCCCAGGATCCCCGAGACCACCGCCATCACGATCGGCCGGAGTGCCAGTGAAGTCATCCATGCCACCCATCATGGACAGGAGGTATGACAACAAAGACTGAATCAGCATTGACAGTGCGGATATTTATCTGACATCACTGATAGTTGCTCATACACCACCTGGCGTGATGGTCCAGCCTGCTGGCTGTCGGCACCGTCCTTCACAGAACCTGAAGGCGCCACAGGTCGGGAGCAGTCGCGCTCAGGTCGGTCAACGGGTTGGGACCTATCAGTCCGCTGCGCAGACACTTAGGAGGTGCGCCGATAGGCGCACCGACCAGAAAAGCACGGCGTGGCTGAACCGAGGCGAAGCCGAGGTCTATCCAACCTGGCAGCGACGAAGGGCGCACCTATCCGCTCGGGTCCTTAGATCGGATGGACAGACCAGGATCCCACTGGCCCCCGGACACCCGGCCAGGTCGACCGCCAATGGGCCAGCATGGGGGATGTGACCGGACGGGAGACCCAGCACCCCGATCGTGGACAGCGTGACCCGAGGGGCCGGGCAGCGGGGATCGAGCTCGACCACCTGGACGGGTTCGGCCGACCGTGCCGCCCCTCCGCCGCCACCATCTCGGTGCTTCTGGAGGCAATGGGGCTGGGCCATGATCATCAGCCACCCCATCCCGGCTCATTGGTGGTGGTGCCCGGCGAACCACGACCTCAGGTGGCCTGGGGCACCACGGTGATCCTGGAGGACGGCACCGAGCTGGCGACCGGTCCACACACCACCAGTGAGGATGGAAACCGGCGGGCGGATCTGTCGGCGGATCTGTCGGCGAGCCTGCCGGCCGATCTACCAGTCGGCTACCACCGGGCGGTCGGTCCCGACGGCTCCGAGCGGGCGCTGCTGGTGTCGCCCGGTCGTTGCCACCTGCCCTCCGGGCTCCGCGCCTGGGGGGTCACGGCCCAGCTCTACGCCGCCCGCAGCAGCCGGAGCTGGGGCATCGGAGACCTCCGTGACCTGGCCACGGTGGTGGATTGGGCCCGCAAGCGGGGGGCGTCATTGGTCGGAGTCAACCCGTTCCATGCTCCGACCCCCACGAACCATCCGCCTGACAGCCCGTACTCGCCCAGCACCCGGTGCTGGCGTGACCCTCTGCTGATATCCCTCGACGAGGTTCCCGGCTTCGCAGACCTGCCCGACGCCAACGCTCTCGCCCGAGCCGGTCGGGCTCTCAACGGCCCGCTCATTGACCGGTCGGCGATCTGGCAAGCCAAGCGAGCAGCTCTGGAATCGGTCTGGCAACGGTTCAGGAACCGTCCCGATTCCGACTTCGAGCGGTACCTGTCGGCGGGCGGAGATGGCCTGATCCGGTGGGGTACCTACTGTGCGATCGCCGATGCCATCGAAAAGCAGGGGGGATCGCCAGCCTGGCCCACCTGGCCATCGGAGCTACGCCATCCCGAGAACGCGGCCGTGACCCGACGCCGCGCCGAGACCGCCGACCAGGTCCGGTTCTGGGCCTGGCTCCAGTGGCTCATAGATCGTCAACTGGCCGCCGCCGACCCCGATGACCTGGTACTTCACGACCTGGCGGTGGGCTTCGCCCCCGACGGATTCGATGCCTGGCAGTGGCAGGACCTGACAGCACCCGGCGTCAGTATCGGCGCACCGCCCGACCCGTTGGGCCCCGACGGCCAGAACTGGGGCCTGGCGCCCTTCGTTCCCTGGAAGCTCGACGCCGCCGGGTATCGACCGCTGGTCGACACGATCAGAGCGATCACTGCGTACGGCCGGGGTCTGCGGGTCGACCATGTGATGGGACTGTTCCGTCTGTTCTGGGTTCCCCCCGGATGCGGCGCCGCCGAAGGGGCCTACGTCCGCTTCGCCCACCATGATCTGCTGCACGTATTGGCGATCGAGTCCCACCGCCGAGGCGCTCTGGTGGTGGGCGAGGACCTGGGCACAGTCCAGCCCGGGGTGCGCGAGACGCTGGCGGCCGCCGGAGTTCTGTCCACCCGCCTGCTGTGGTTCGAGGAACAACCCCCGACTCACTGGCCGCGCCAGGCGATGGCGGCCATCACCACCCACGACCTACCGACGGTGAGTGGAGTGTGGACGGGAACCGACCTGCAAGACCTGGCGGCAGCCGGGGTCACGGTCCCCGATGACGGTCACGCGTTGTTCCGTCACCGTCTGCGGGTGGCGGCCTCGGCATCCGATGACACCTCGACCGAAGAGATGGTGACGGCCGCCTACCGGGCGGTGGCCGCTGGCCCGTCGATGCTGGCGACCGCCGCACTCGACGACCTGGTGGGCGCGTCACACCGGCCGAACGTGCCGGGCACCATCGACCAGCATCCCAACTGGCGCCTACCCCTACCGGTCGACGTCGAGCGATTGGACGGGTACCCCCTTGCCGAGTCGGTGGCCGCCGCCATGGCCGGGACCCGAACACCGTCACCGGGCATCGCCCAAGGCCCGTAGGCTGGGCAACATGGCTGATGCTCCCTCGGCCGGCGATCGTGCGCCGGCGTTCAACCTGGCCGACCACACCGGAACGAAGGTGCGCCTGTCGGCGTTCAAGGGTCGCAAGGTGCTCGTGTACTTCTACCCGAAGGCCGACACCCCCGGCTGCACCACCCAGGCCTGCGAGCTCCAGGCCATCAGCGGCGACATCGGTGACACCGTGATCCTGGGTGTCAGCCCCGATGCCCCCGCCAAGCTGGCCAAGTTCCGCGACAAGTACGGCCTGGGATTCACCTTGTTGTCCGACGAGGACCACACCACTGCCGAGGCCTACGGAGTGTGGGCCGAGAAGTCGATGTACGGCCGCAAGTACATGGGAATCGTCCGCTCGGCGTTCCTGGTCGACGAGAAGGGCAAGATCAGCCACGCCTGGCCCAAGATCAGCCCCAAGGACACCCCCAAGAACCTCCTGAAGGCCCTGGCCGAGGGCTGAGCTGACCGTCGACCGCGAGGTGACCGGGGCGCGGGCCCTACACTGACACCTCGCACCACCCGCCCGGGTGGCGGAATGGCAGACGCGGTGGACTCAAAATCCACTGTCCGAAAGGGCGTGCGGGTTCAAGTCCCGCCCCGGGCACCAATCTGGCGGAGCACCACCACCCCAGCGGCCGGGCCCCATCAGCCGATGCCCGCCTCCTCCAGGGTGGCCATGTCTCGCAGCACCGCCGCTGCCGCCCGCATCACCGGGTAGGCCAGAGCGGCACCGGTTCCTTCCCCCAGACGCAGGTCCAAGTCCAGCACCGGACGCAGATCCAGGTGGGTGAGCGCGGCGGTGGCCGCTGGTTCGGTGGAACGGTGACCGGCGAACCACCACGACCGGGCCGCCGGGGCCAGGGCATGGGCGACCACCGCCCCCGCCAGGGCGATCACCCCGTCGACCACCACCGGCACTCGGGCTTCGGCTCCGCCGATCATGAGGCCGGCCAGCGCCGCGATCTCCAACCCGCCCACCTCGGCCAGCACCGCCAGGGGATCCAGGCCGCTGGCCCGGTCGGCGGCTGCCGCCACGATCTCTCGCTTGAGGTCGAGGGTGGTGTCGTCGATGCCGGTGCCTCGACCGGTCAGTTCCCGAGGATCACCACCGGTCAACGCCGAGATGATCGCCGCTGACGGGGTGGTGTTGCCGATGCCCATGTCTCCACCGATCACACAGCGGACCCCGTCCGCCACCAGGGAGCGGACGATGTCGACTCCCACATCGAGTGCGGCCCGGGCTTGATCGACGGTCATGGCCGGGCCCGATGCCAAGTCGGCGGTCCCGGCCGCCACCCGACGGTGGAGCACCCCAGGGGCGGTGACCACCGGGGTGGCCACCCCCACATCGACCACCGTCACCTCCAGACCTGAGGTCGAGGCGATGGTGTTGATGGCGGCGGTCCCCGCCGCGAACCCGGCCACCATGGCAGCAGTGACCTCCTGAGGCCAGGGAGACACCCCCCGCTGGAGTACCCCGTGGTCGGCGGCGAACACCACCACCGCCGCCGGGTACGGATCGGCAGGTCGCTCCGAGCCGGCCATGGCCGCCAGACGCACCCCGATCTCCTCCAGGTGGCCCAGTGCCCCTCGGGGCTTGGTGAGCTGATCGTGGCGGTCCCGGGCGGCCTGGGCCACCTCGGGCGACGGCTCGGTCAAGCTGGCCACCGCCGCGTCCACCGAGGCCCCGACCCTGACCTTCAGCCAGTCGGCTACCGCCCGGCCCGCCCCGTCAGGGCCCACCTCGGTGTAGTGGCAGCCGGCGGCCTCGGCTGCTCCCCGGTCACGGTCGGTGTTGCCCACGAACAGCACCCGACCGGCGTCGTGGACTCCGGTGCGTTCCATGGCCACCAGCAGTGAGGCCGGGTCGGGCTTGGCTGCCCCCACCTCGACCGAGGTGACCACGGCGGTGAGTGGACGGTCCAGATCGACGGTGGCCAGCAGGGCCCGCACATCGGCCTCGACCATGGTGGCGGTGTCGGTGGCCGCCGCCAGGGTCACCACTCCGGCCAGGTCGGCCAGATCTTGGACCACCGACCCAATGGGGCGAGCCACCAGATCGGCCACCGGAGTGGTCGGGTCCGCCTCCTGCACCAGGGTGCCGCCCACGTCGAACACCACCAGGTCCAGGTAGGCACGAGCCGTTTCGAACATGTTTCTCCTCCTCAGCTGGGAACAGACAGGGCGAACGCGTTGAACAGAACCGCCGCCTCTTTGTTGACGATGGAGGCCATCACGGCGCCGGGAGCTCCAGGATGCGGCCGGCTACCACCAGCACCACCCGATCGGCCCTGGCCGCCACCGCCTGGTTGCAACGTCCCAGCGCATCGGCGAAGCGCCCCCCCACCTCGGTGGCCGGGTAGCCGCCCAGTCCCACCTCGTCAGACACCACGATCACCGGATGAGGGTGGGTTCCGACGGCCGACAGCAGCGGGGCGGGATCAGCATCGAAGTTCTCCAGCCCGCTGACCCAGGTGGTGAGCGAGTCGACCAACACCACCCCCGACGCTCCCGCCACTGCCGCCGACAGATCGTCACCCGCCTCCACCGTGAACCAGTGGGTGGGGCGCCGCCGACGGTGCCGATCGATGCGGGCCGCGAAGTCGGGGTCGGCTGACGCCAAGCGGGCGGTGGCCACATAGGTGACCGCTGCTCCGCCGGCGGCCTCGGTAGCCAGCCGTTCACCCACCTCGGACTTGCCGGAACGGACCCCTCCCAGCACCAGGGTCAGCGGGGCGTCTCCCCCATTCACCGCGGACCGTCCACCAGGCGGGCCACCAGTTCCCGGCCCAGACCGTCGGCCCCTACTGCCTCCAGCACCATGTGGTGGGCACCCGGGGACCGGGCCAGTTCTCCGGCCAGACCCAGGCGGGGGTATCCCACCTCGGTGTCAACGATCACCATCTCATCGACAGCGGCTGCCAGCCGCTGGGCCGCAGCGGTGGCGGCGGACAGGGGGTCGGAGCCGCCGCTGGTGGCCCGCCCGTCGGTGAGGACCACCACCACCGTCCGGTCCCCCTGGTGGCGGGCACCAGCGATCAGCGACCCCACGGTGTCGAGGCCGGCCGCCAGCGGGGTGGTGCCCCCGGTGGGCAGTCCCCGGGCAGACGGAGATCACGCTGGCCCTCTTGGGGAAGGGCCGCGATCAGGACCAATCGACGGATCACCGGAGTCGCCCCATGGGTTCGACGGTAACTGACCCCACCCCTCGGGCTGTCCGGATGGTTCTGGCCGCGGTACTGGCCGGGCTGTGGCTCATCGGCTCAGGTGGTCCCGCCGCCGCCCATGGACCAGCCGCCGAACAGCCCGAGGCCACCACCTGGGTGAGCGAGGTGGTCGCCGGGGCCCGGCCGGCGACGGGCGTGGAGATCTCGGTGTCGGCGGCCACCGGTCAGGTGGAACTGGTCAACCGGTCCCAGCAGGTGGTCACCGTGATGGGATACGACGGCAGTCCCTACCTCAAGGTCGGCCCCGAGGGGATCTTCGAGAACCGGGGCTCACCGTCGGTGGCTCTCAACCACAGCAGTCACGGTGGCGGCACCCATCAGACCTCCGACAGCGCCGATGCAGCCTCGCCCCGGTGGGTACACGTCTCAGCCGATCGCACCATCGGCTGGCATGACCACCGAACCCACTGGATGGGGGCCGGACTACCTCCCGAAGTAGACGGGGCACGGCGGCCGGTGCTGTTTCGTCACTGGACCATCGAGGTGGAGGTGGATGGAACCCTTCACCCGGTCCGGGGTGAGTTGCGGTGGGTTCCACCTCCTCCCCTGTGGCCCCATGGCGTGCTGGCGGTGGTGACCGCAGTGGCGGCGGGGCTCGCTGCCCGTCGGCTCCGTGGCCTGGTGGGGGTCGCGACGGGGTTGGCGGTGGCGGCGGTGGTCGGGGCGGCCGGGACCGCCGCCACCCTGCCCGACCCACCGGGATCGGCGGCGGTGGCCCTGGTGTTTCCCCTGCTGGTGCTGGTCTACGGGCTGGCCGCGCCTCGCCGTCGCCGCGGGGTGGTGGCCGCTGGAGCAGCGGCGGTGACGCTGGCGGTGTTCCTCACCAGCCACGACCTGCTGGTCAACTCGCAACTACCCACCGCCCTACCCCCCACGGTGGCCCGGCTGACGGTGACCCTGGCAACCGGGTTGGGAACGGGTCTGGTGATCTCGGTGCTGGCCGAATGGTTTGCCGCCTCCCGCGTTGGTCGGCTCCGGGGAGAGGTCTCGTCACCGTTGCCTACCCCGGGTTGAACCGGACCCCATCCAGGGTCTACCGATACCCTCCTGGTAGTCGACCGGTCCGGAGAACGTGTCATGTCCGCCAACCAATCCGCCGGTTCCGGCTACGTGGTGGTACCCGATTCAGGCCACGGTCCCGGAGTGCTGGTGCTCCACTCGTGGTGGGGCCTGACCGACTGGTTCCGAGGGCTGTGTGATCGCCTGGCCGACGCCGGGTTCGTGGCCCTGGCCCCCGACCTGCACGGCGACGGTCGTACCGCCGACACCCCCGACGAAGCCGAGGCCCTGCTGGCCACCACCGACCCCAACCGCACTGCCGGGCTGGTGGTGGCGTCGCTTTCGAGCCTGGCCCGCATGCCCGCCACCCCCGAGGGCCCGGTGGGGATCGTGGGCTTCTCGATGGGGGCGTCATGGGCGCTGTGGGCCGCCACCCGTTTCGCCGAACAGGTGGGTGCGCTGAGCGTGTACTACGGCAGCCAGGACATGGACTTCGCTCCCATGACCGCGGCGGTGCAGGGTCACTTCGCCGAACACGACGAGTTCACCAGCGACGACGACGTGGCCTACCTGGAGGCTCAACTCCGCCTGGTGGGTCGCGAGGTCGACTTCCACCGCTACCCCGGTACCGGGCACTGGTTCGCCGAGGATGACCGGACCGCCGCCCATGACCCCACCGCCGCGACCCTGGCCTGGGATCGCACCATCGAGTTCCTGCACCGTCACCTGGACCGCTGAAGATCCGAGCAGGTGTCGGCACCGGTCATCGCCACGAGGTGGTGACGACCCTTGGCTCCAGACCATCACCGAGGCGGCGGTAGCTTCGTGGGCACCATGAAGTCACCCGCCGATCACCGCCGTCCATCCGCCGCCCCCCGAGCCCGACTGGTGCCGGTGGCGGCCACCGCCCTGGCCGCTCTGTTGAGCATGGGTGCGCTGACGGGTTGCGCCGACGACGAGGGCGGCATCGACCGTGATGCTCCCGCCGAGGTCGGCTCGGCCACCGCGGTCACCAACACCACCTCCACCACCGCACCGGCCACCACCGCTGGCCCCACCACCGCCCCTGCCCCGGTGGGAGTGGCCGACCCCGAGGAGGCGGCGGCCACCCTCTACGCCGCCTGGAAGATCGACGATCGGGCCACCGCCGCCAGCGTGGCCGAGCCCGCCGCAGTCGAACGGATGTGGGCGGCGGCGCCCGGCGACTACCGGCTCTACAACAAGTGCAACACCGGTGAGTTCGGCCAGTCGAGCTGTCTGTTCCGGGGGGATCCCGGCACCATCCAGTTCAACATGAAGCAGCACCAGACCGGCTGGGTGGTGACGATGGCCATCTTCAGCCCGGCCTGAAGTCAACCGCCGCCCCGTCGCTGGTCAGCTTTCGTCGAGCGCCGATCGCAGGCTGGCGATGAACTGGTGGGCGGCCTCGGGGCCTCCGCCGTCGAGGATCCGCCGCACCAGTGCGGTTCCCACGATCACGCCGTCACTCACCGCCGCCACCTCCACGGCCTGCTCGGGGTTCGACACCCCGAAGCCCATGAGCACCGGCTTGTCGGTGGCGGCTTTCAGCCGGCTGGCCAGCGTGGCGGCCTGCTGGCCAAGCGATGCCCGTTCGCCCGTGACCCCCATCAGGTTCACCCCGTAGACGTAACCGCGGGATCGCTCACACACCGCCGCCAGACGGTCGTCGGGGGTGATCGGTCCGGCCAGTAGCACCGTCTCTATGCCAGCGGCGTCAGCGGCCGCCCGCCACGGGCCCTGCTCCTCCATGGGTACGTCGGGCAGGATCATCCCCGAGAACCCGGCTTCGGCCATCTCACCGGCGAAGCGCTCGTCGCCCATGTGGAACACCAGGTTGTAATAGGTCATGGCCACCAAGGGGACGCCGGCGTCGACGCGGCGCAGGTCTGCAAACACCGTGGCCGGCGTAGTGCCCTCGACCAGAGCCCGTTCGGAGGCGGCCTGGATGGTGGGTCCGTCCATGACCGGATCCGAGAAGGGGATACCGATCTCGACGGCGTCGGCACCGGCGTCGGCTACCGCCCGCACCACCTCGGTCCAGTCGCCCAGCCCCCCGGTGAGGTAGGGAACCAGCAGCTTGGCGCCCGCATCTCGGCGTTGACGCAGGTGGGTTTCGAGTCGACCGGGAGCCGTCGCTTCGATGGGTGGCAGATCGAGGCTCACAGTTCACCCTCCAAGATGTCCATCATCTGGGCCACGTCCTTGTCGCCCCGTCCCGACAAGTTCACCAACACGGTGCGCCCCGCCAGCGAGGGGGCTTCGCGAATCACCCAGGCCAGGGCGTGGGCCGGTTCGAGGGCGGGGATGATCCCCTCGGTGCGGCTCAGCACTTGGAAGGCGTTGATCACCTCGTCGTCGGTGACCGGGTGGTAGGTGGCTCGGCCGATGTCGGCCAGGTGGGCGTGCTCGGGGCCCACCCCCGGGTAGTCGAGTCCGGCCGAGATCGAGTGGGCCTCTTCCACCTGGCCCCATTCGTCTTGCATCAGGAACGAAGCCATGCCGTGAACCACCCCCGGCACACCCGCCCCCACCGCGGCGCCACCCGCCGGTTCCACCCCCACCAGCTGGGCGGCAGTGTCGGCAAACCCCGAGAAGATCCCGGCGGCGTTGGATCCGCCCCCCACGCAGGCCACCACCACATCGGGGTCGGCGCCGTCCAGAAGAGCCCGGGACTGTTGGCGGGCCTCGTCACCCAGCACCCGGTGCAACTCGCGCACCATCCACGGGTAGGGGTGGGGCCCCATCACCGATCCCAGGCAGTAGTGGCTGGTCTCGACGGTGGCCACCCAGTCACGCATGGCTTCGTTGACGGCGTCCTTGAGGGTGCGGCTACCCGACGAGGCCGGGCGCACCTCGGCCCCCAGGAGGCGCATGCGGAACACGTTGAGCTTCTGGCGTTCCATGTCGACCTCGCCCATGTACACCGTGCACTCGAAGCCCATGAGGGCCGCGGCGGTGGCGGTGGCGACCCCGTGCTGTCCGGCTCCGGTCTCGGCCACCAGACGGCGCTTGCCCATGCGTCGGGTCAGCAGTGCCTGGCCCAAGACGTTGTTGATCTTGTGTGAGCCGGTGTGGTTGAGGTCCTCGCGCTTGAGCAGCACCCGCACGCCCAGCTCGGCCGACAGCCGGTGGCACTCGGTCACCGGCGACGGCCGGCCGGCGTAGTCGCGCAGCAGCCCGTCGAGTTCGGAGCGGAACCCGGGGTCGGCCCAGGCCTCGCGGAAGGCCGCCTCCAGCTCTATGCAGGCGGGCATGAGGGTTTCGGGAACGAACCGGCCACCGAAGCGGCCGAATCGACCACCGGGGTCGGGTTCTCCCATGGCTGACCGGACGGGATCACCGGAGCCGGCGGGCGCGGACGGGGATTGAGTTGACATGTGGGTACCTCGGGATCTGACGGTTGTGATGCTGACGGCGGAGTCAGCCCCGCCAGCACCCGTTGCCCGCCACCCACGAGAACCACCGCAGACGGAGATGACGGGTATCGCTGGAGTTGACCGGCCTCACCACACCTCCTCCTCCATAGGCTGGTCACCGCCGGTCACCATGCCGTAGGTCGAGATGCCGTAGGTCGAGATGCCGTCAACCGGAATGCCGTCAGTCGAGATGCCGTCGGTCGGGTCGTCGTCCATCCAGTCGTAGGGGCCGACTGGGACCTCGATCTGGTCGTATCCGTCGACGGGAAGCTCGTCGTCGGGCAGCGCCGCTCCGGCTGCGTGGGCCCTCTCCACAAAGGTCATCACCTTGCGGGCGTCTTTTTGACCCGGTTCACCCCGGTCGGCCTCCACTCCGGTGGATACATCTACCCCCCATGGCCGAACGGTGGCGATGGCGTCGGCCACGTTCTCGGGGGTCAGCCCGCCCGCCAGTATCAGCCGTCGGTCCCGAGGGTGGCGGGCGGCCATGGACCAGTCGAAGGTCCGACCCGACCCGGGTTCGGCGGCGTCGAGCAGTACTGCGGTGACCGGGAAGGATCCCGACCGGTTCCGAGCCGGATCGTCGGCTCCGAACGCCTTGATCACCCACGGGACCCGCTCGGCCACCCAGGCGGTGTCCTCCACCGATTCGTGACCGTGCAACTGGGCCGCCTTGAGACCCGCGCTGTTCACGATCTCGACAACCTGACGCGGGGCCTGGTCACGGAACACGCCGACGGTGAGGATCTCGGGCGGCAGTCGGCGGGCGATGTCACGGGCCATGGCCGGGGCGATCTGACGGCGCGAGGGCGCGAACACGAACCCCACGGCGTCGGCCCCCATGGCCACCGCCAACAGGGCGTCGTCCTCGCGGGTGATGCCGCAGATCTTCACGAACACGGCCCCAACGTTAGATCCGAGGTCGGTCCGGGCAGCAGACCATTGACGAAGGGACTCGACCGGTCCGGAGGCGGGTGGAACTCAGCCCGCTCCGGCCGGGCGGGGGCTGGAGCCGGGTCGGTCCTGGGAGACCTGGCCGTAGGCGTAGGACAGGAACCGGTAGGCGATCTGGAACCAGAGCAGGATCATGCCGCCCACCTGGAGGACCGCGGCCGCCGTCTGCTGGTCGATGACGGCGTCGAAGTTGTCGAACACCCGGGGCGCCAGTTCGTAGGTGGAGTAGATGGGAAAGTCGGCCCAGGTCATGAAGAACCCGGGCAGGACCGGAACGATCGACTGGGCGATCAGGTAGCCGAGAGCGTTGGGGCCGGTGAGCCGCTTCACCCCGGGGTGAGGGCACTGAACCGGCATCCACAGCACGAACCCGGCCACCGTCCACATGAGGTCCATCAGGAACGAACTGAAGGGCCGGGCCAGCAAGGGGTCGACGACGGCGGGGGCGTTGACCACGATCAGGGTCAGGGCTGCGATCGGAACCGCGAACCGGGGCCGGGCCGTCCAGCCCAGCACCTTCAACCGCCGCCCCCAACCAACGGTACGCACCGCCAAGGCGGGCGGGCAGGCAAACAGCATCAGGGGGGCGACGATCATGACCATGATGATCTGACGGGCCATCTGGGCGGTGGCCAGGTATCCCGCTCCCAACGACGCCAGCGGCCAGTCCAGAACGAACCACAGACCGATCAGCCCCAGCACGAACGCCACGGACCGCCCCCGGGTGGTCCCGGCCACATGGGTGTGGATCAGGGCCCCGTGGGCGGCGGCGTCAGCAACCTGACCGTCCCAGGTCTCCAGCTCGGGACGTTGGTTACGTCCCACTGCCCGCCACCAGATGGCCAGCGCCACCAATCCCACCACGATGGCCAGAGCCCCCAGATAGGGCTTCCAGGTCCACGTCCAGGTTGCGCCCGATGAGGCGCACCACCAGTTCACCGCCAACTTCCCGTCATTTGAAGGTCCCCTGGTCCAGGCGGGGAAGGTCGTTGACCCACACCTCCATCCGGGTACCGCCCCCAGCCGTCACCCCGGTGGGGTATATGCGGTGCGCCAGGTTGTCACGGGTGAACACGGTGGCGGTGGCCGGATGACCGACTACGTACGAACCGTCGGGGGCCGGGTCCTCCAGCACCACCGGTGGCATGTGGAGTTCGGTGATGAGCCGGTCGATCTCGGCAGGGTCACCGGTGAGCCCGATGAAGGTCGGGTCGATCCTGGCCAGGTAGGTGCGCATGACCTCGGGGGTGTCGCGGGCCACGTCCACCCCCACGAACAACACCTGCGGGCGGCTACCGGGACCGGCGGCGATCGCCTCGCGGGCCCGGGCCATGGTCTGGAGGAACACCGGGCAGATGTCGGGGCAGTTCGTGTAGCCGAAGAACAGGACGGTCAGCTGGCCTTCGGTGTCCTCCACGAACCGGAAGGGATCACCGTCGAGGGTCGTGAGCGTCACGTCGGGCTTGGTGAAGGGAGGGTCCAGGAGAGTTCCACCGAACCCACTCGACGGGTTGGTGCGCGACGGGGTGCCCTGGATGTCTCCGCAGGCCGACAACACCGCGGTGCCCCCCACCATCAGCGACCCCACCAGCCCGGTGCCGGCCCCGAGAAATCGCCGACGGGTGAGCCCCGAAGGAGTCGGCCCGCCAGATGTCGACCCGCCAGATGTCGGCCCGCCAGATGTCGGCCCGCCAGTCATGACTGGGGCTCCACGACCTCGGCGGTGACGGCGCGTTCTCCGGCGTGCTCGAAGGTGAGGACCACGGTGATCGTGTCGCCCACCGCCAGCTCGCGATGCAGACCGTCGATCATCACGTGGAGGCCGCCGTGGCCGAACATCACCTCGCTGCCGGCCGCAATTCTCAGGTCATCGGCGGGTTCCATGGTGGCGCGACCTTCGGGGTCGACCACCGACCGGTGTACTGACACGTGATCAGCATCCGGGCTCGAGGCTCCCACCAGCCGGTCGTCCTGGTCTCCGTCGTTGCGGATGATCAGGTGGACGGCACCGATCTCGGGATTGGCGGGTAGGTCCATGGTGGCATCCTCGACCACGATCGAACCGGCCCGGTCACCGTCGACCCCAGCCGCCGGCGAGTCGGTGGCACTCACCTGGGAGTCGGTCGAGGCGGCATCGTCCCCGCAGCTCGCCAGGGATCCGACGGCCAGGCCCACCATCAACAGGGCGACAGGTCGGAGGCGGCGGGTCGAGGCGGCAGCGGTCATAGGGCGGACAGGATCTCCGCCGTCCAGTGTGGCCTCTGGACCGGGTCCTGCGGTATTCGGGTCGGACCGCGACCCGAGGGCGGTCGGCTCAGCCGACAGCTCGTAGCGCCTTCACCCCAGAACGGGGGTCACCGGCTGTCACCAACGACTCACCCACCAGCACGGCGTGATACCCGGCGGCCGCCAGTCGTGCGGCGTCCTTGGGGCCGCGCACTCCGGACTCGGCCACCCGAACCACCCCGCCGGGCATCAACGGTGCCATGCGAACCGCCCGGTCGGTGTCGACCGCGAAGGTCACCAGGTCGCGCTGGTTGACCCCGATGAGGGTGGCCTCGACCGTCAGAGCCCGCTCCAGTTCGGCCTCGTCGTGGATCTCGACCAGGGCATCGAGGCCGATCTCGGTGGCCAACCGGTGGAACCCGGCCAGCTCGGCGTTGTCGAGGGCAGCAGCGATCAGCAGCACGCAGTCGGCCCCCATCAGGCGGGCGTCCACCACGTCCTGTTCGCTCACCGTGAAGTCCTTGCGCAGAACCGGCAACGAGACCGCGCCGCGGGCGGCCGCCAGATCTTCGGGTGACCCGCCGAACCAGTCGGTATCGGTCAGGACCGACAGGCAGTTGGCGCCGCCCGACTGGTATTCGGTGGCCAGTGCCGCCGGATCCAAGTCGGGGGCCAACGGCCCTTTGGACGGCGACCGGCGCTTCACCTCGGCGATCACTCCCAGGCCCTCGGCCTCCGCTAGAGCGGCCCGGAAGCCCCGGGTGGGCGGCAGTGACCGGGCCCGCTCCATCAGTTGGTCAACCGGGCGACGGTCAGCCGCGGCCTGGGCGCGGTGGGCTTCGAGGATACGGTCCAGATAGGTGGTCATGGTCCACCGAACCTACCGGGCCGCCGAGTCCCCCGAGGCAGTGGGATCAACCGGTGTACGGGGTCCGGCGGGATGTGGAGCTGGGCACGCCGTCGTGACGATGGGCCCGGGTCATGGCCACCAGAGGCATGACCATGAACAGCACCGACGACATGATCACCCCGGCCAGGCTCCCAGCCAAGAGCGCCCGAACTTCCATGGCCAGTCCGACAAACCCGCACAGCACCGACAGGGCGAAGATCGCCACCGGAACCAACCGTGATGGTTGGGGGGTACCGGCGGGACGGTCCTCGTCGGGCAGGATCCGGTCGCGTTCGGCTGCCCACCCGGCCCGGTCGGTCATCCAGCCGACGTCGTCGGCCCGTGGCGTCCAGCCCTTGCCTGGGGGACCCACCGGTTCGGGTCGGGTCCGGACCGGGTCCGGTTTCGAGGTCGGTCGGGCCGCCGAGTCCAGGCGCTGGTCGTAGCGGGCCCGGCGGCCGGGATCGCTCAGCACGTCCCACGCTTCGGTGACGGCCTTCATGCGGGCCACGTGCTCGGCCCGTTCAGCGGGGGCGTCGCTGGCGTGGAAATCGGGATGGTGCTCGCGGGCCAAACGCAGGTACGCGGCGCGGATCTCCGATGGCCGGGCGGTGCGCCCCACTCCCAGCGCCTCGTAGTGATTCACCGAGGATGATGGTAGGGCGGACCTCAGGTCGGTGGAGGCCAGACGGTGGCCGACAATCCGTCGACTTCGGCGCCGGTACCGGTGGGGTCGACGGTGACCGAGCGGGCCACCCAGGCCAGTGCCAGCGCCCCGTTCTGCACCGCTACCGATGAGGTGACCAGCCCGGCCTGCTCGCTTCCAACCGTGACCGCGGACCCGACGGCCGGGGGCGGCCCGTCCACCGACAGGCGGTGCAGCACCCGGGGCACGTTTCCACCGCGACTGTCGATCCTGGCCACCAGTTCCTGGCCGGTGTAGCAGCCCTTGGTGAAGCTGACCGATGCGTCGATGGCCCACTGTCCGATGGTGGCGGGGATGGTGTCCTCATCGAGCTCGCTGCCCCAGACCGCAATGCCCGCCGCTATCCGCGACGCAACGAGCACGGCCTCGTCGGCCAGCTCGAACCCGGCCGCTCCCAGTTGGTCGATCACCGCCGACAGGTCTCCCCCGGCTACCGCCCGATCGGCCAGAACGTCGGCTCCGTCCACCCCGGGCCACCCGGCTGGGCGCCACGCCGGGGCGGGATCGGCGCCCTCGGCATCGGCGGGCCCGACCGCTTCGGACACGGCATCGACCGCCCCCGGGCCCCGAACCGCCAGTACCTCGACCCCGGCGGTGACCGTCATCTCCAGTCGGGTGCGCATGAGGAACCGCCTGAGCCGGGTCTCCCAGGCCTGACCCGCTCCCGGGTCCACCAGTACCTCGACTCGGTCATCGGCCAGGCGGGTCAGCCGACCCCAGCCCTCGACCTTCCCCTGGGGGGCCAGCACGAACGTCCAGGTGGTGCCGCCCACCGCCAGCCCGACGACATCCTGGGAGAGCTGCCCCTGGAGGTAGCCGATGGCGTCCGGGCCCCACACCTCCACCCGATCACGGCGAGCGGCCACCACCGCCCGGCGCTGGCGCGCCTGACCCAGTCGATCGTCGACGGTCACGCCCGGGCCCGGCGGGCCGCGGTCATGCGACGGGCGGCGGGCACCGCGGCCAGCAATGCCCGGGCCTTGTTGCGGGTCTCGAGTTCTTCGTGAG
>CAUJFC010000036.1 GCA_963169755.1 Actinomycetota bacterium
TGGGCATGATGGACTCCGACCACCAGGTTGGAGAGCACTGTCCATGTCCGAAGAACACCAGATCGAAGTCTCACCCCCTGACCACCAGCGCGACTCGGTCGAGGCCGAACGCGAGGCCTTGGAGCGGCACGAGGCCCAGGAACTGGCCAGAGCGCAGGCCGAGCAACTCCTCGACGGTCCCGGCCTGAGACCACCGGCACCCCCCATTCCCGCCCCCGAACTGGAGTCTCTGTGGTCTCCCGAGGCTCGCCGAGCTCTCCACGGGCTGCGCGACGACCTCGAAGGCCACCGAGTGGGCCTGGCCATCAGCGGAGGCGGATCGTTGGGAAGCTTCGAAGCTGGCTGCCTGAGATTTCTCTACGACCACACCGCCGTGGCGCCGGTGGCCATCTGCGGCAACTCGGCCGGTGCCCTCAATGCCGCCAAGCTGGCCGAGGGGGAACCGACCTCGGCCAGAACTGAGACTGTCAACCCTCCCACGCCCACACCGTTCCAACGCCCCATTGACGAGGTCGAACGGATCTGGCGGGCTCTGCGGATCAATTCCGACATGTGGGAGCCCGAGCCCTGGCTGGTCCGCCTCCAAGCCTCGGCCTCGTGGGCGGCGGCCCTGCGTGATCAGGTGAGCGACTCCGACAGCGCGGCCAGCGCGGTGAGAGTGGCAGTGCGGGTGGTGGGCAGCCTCGTTCGGCGCCCGCCCGAGACCGACGGAACGATCGAGGCGATCCGAGAATCGCTCCGGGCCCAGTCGCTGTTGTCTCTGGATCCGATCGCCGCGCTGGTCGACCGCGAGCTACAGCCCGAAAAGGTCAAGGCCTCAGGGATCGAACTTCGCATGGGAACCGTGTCGCTCGAGGCCGGTGAGTTGCGCTACGTGACCCAGACCGGCGAGATGGTCGATCGCCACAACCAGCCGGTGGACCAGCCACCGGTCAACCTGGCTGACGGGGTTCTGGCCTCAGCATCGATCCCGTTGGCCTTCCCGCCAGTCGACCTGAACGGCGAGCACTACGTGGACGGCGGAGCTCGTGAGATCCTGCCCCTGGAACTACTGGTCGAACGCATGGGAGTGGATCGGGTGGTGGCGGTGGTGGCCAGTTCGGCTTCCATCAAGCGAGCTCCGTCGTTCGAGGATCGCAACCTCTTGGACATCCTTCGTCGGGTCAGCGCCGAGATCGGCCCCAACGAAACGCTCCGCAAAGAGCTGAACCCGCCCGGCGGATGGCGCCCCGAGGTACGGCTGGTGGTCCCCCAGTTCAACGTCCACGACTCGATGACCATCGATCCGGCCCTGATCGCCATCTCCTTCGACTACGGCTACCTCCGTGGCGCCGACGTCTTGCTGCGGCTGGGCCACGACGCCGACCACCTGACCGAGCAGATCACCCGCCTGCGGGTGAGAATTCGGGAACTGGCGGCCCCCCTCCCCAGCATTTTGGACACCGCTTTCGGCAAGGCTCGACCCGCTGCATCAGAACCCCGCAGCCGAGGTCGGGGAGGCGGCGCCGAGAAGTTGGTCAACGGGGTCGAGCCAGCCGAACTCGACCAACCCGAAGACAATGCAACCACCGGTGACCCCGACGAGGGCCGCCCGGATCCCTCCGATGAGTCGGTCGCGGCCCGGGCTGCCGAGTCGGTGGTGCGCTCGGCCAAGGCCCTCACCGCCTCCAGCCTGGCTCGACTGGAAGCCTTCATGAGCCGCGAAGAGGAGGCGCTGCACCTCACCTCGTCGCCCGATCCGGCGACCTCGAATCCGGACCAGGGTGAACCCGAGGTTGATGGCCCGCTGACTGATGGCTCGCTGACTGATGGCCCGCCAGCACCGGTTGCACCCCCGACCCCCGATCTCGGCCCGGTCACCCCGGCCGAAGCGGTGGACCATGTGGCCGCCCGGCCGCTGGCCGACGCTCAAGCCGAGGCCGAGCGGGCCGCCGCCCACGAGGCCCACCTGGCCGCCGAGGCCCAAGCCGCCGAGAACGCTCGCGAGATCCTGCGCCTCACCGCCGAACTGAGGGACCTGGTAGAGCGTCGTCTGGATCTCGGCTACCCGCTGCCGCCCTCGCTGGTGGGCTGGTTGCGCGCCGAACGCTGATACGACGTTGAGTCCGGGTGGTCGGCTCCGTCGATTCAGGCGGGTCGGATGGTGCGGGCGATAGCGCCCACCAGGTCGCCGTCGACCATCTCGGCTGCCACCTTCACGGCGTTCACGATGGCGGTAGCCGATGATGACCCATGGCTGATGATGCAGGGCCCGTTGAGTCCCAGCAACATCGCCCCTCCGGTGTTGTCGGGGTCGAGCTGGCCGTACAGGGGCAACAGGGCGGGAAGCAGAGTGTTGCCCGCTTCCCGGGTGGCGTCGTCGGTCTCGAAGGAGGCCAGGATCGCCTTGACCAGCGCCTTCATACCGCCTTCGAGCGTCTTGAGCACAACGTTGCCGGTGAAGCCGTCGGTGACCACCACATCGACATCGGGCGACATGATGTCGCGACCTTCGACGTTGCCGATGAACACTCCCCCTGACACGTCCGACCAGGACCCGTCGGCCAGCAGTGCGTGGGTCTCCTTGACCAGCGGAGTGCCCTTGGAGGGTTCCTCACCGATGGACAACAGACCCACCTTGGGCTGAGCGATGCCATAGCGCTGGCGGGCGTACACCGACCCCATCTGGGCGAACTGGACCAGCCACTCGGGAGTGCACTCGGCGTTGGCGCCCGCGTCGAGCAGCACCGTGGGAACATCGGCTCCGGGGCAGGGAATCGGTGTGGCGATGGCCGGTCGGCCCACCCCTGGCAGGCGCTTCATACGCAGCAACGCTGATGCCATGGTGGCTCCGGTGTTGCCAGCTGAGACCATGGCGCAGGCCTTGCCATCGCGGACCGCCTCGGCGGCGCGGACCAAGGAAGAATCCTTCATGGTCCGTACGCTGCGTCCCGGGTCGGCGTCCATGGCGATCACCTCGGATGCCGGGATGACGCTCAGATCACCGGTGTCAGGGAGGTCTTCGGGTCGCCCCACGAGGACCACGTCGACCCCCAGCTCATCGCGTGCCCGTACCGCGCCCGCCACGATCTCGTCAGGGGCACGGTCTCCTCCCATCGCGTCGACTGCGACGGGAAGGCGGGATGTTGTCACTGCCCGCGGACCGGCTGATCAGTCGACGTCGATGGCTTGGCGGCCGTGGTACCAGCCACAGCCACCGCACACCACGTGGGGCAGCTTGGCGGCGCCACAACGCGGGCAGAGGCTGCGCGACGGGGCATTCAGCTTCCAGGCGGAGGCCCGGCGGCTCCGGCTCTTGGCCTTGGAGGTCTTCTTCTTGGGGACAGCCATCGTCGTGGTCCTGGAGGTGAGTTCGGGAGCGCGCGGTGGCACGCCTTGCAAGGTGACGATGGTAGCGGCGCCATCGTCGGTGGTTCCAAAGCCGCTCCCGCGATCAGCCTTGCCACTGGACGAAGCGCTCAGCCGTCCGAATCCGTGCTCGTGTCGTCCAGATCGAGGCCGTCGAGGGCGGCCCACCGAGGGTCGCGGGGAGGTTCCTCAGAGTGCTCATCGTCGGCAACCGAACCGGCGGGATATCGGTCCGGGGCCGGTCCGGCGCACCCCTCTGAGCAGATGGGTGCCAGCGGCAGGGCCAGCAGGGCGGTGTCGTGGAGCAGTGGTCCGACATCGATCTGATCGTTGGTCAACGGCCAGGTCTCGCCGTCGGTGGGGTGAGTCTCGAACACCTCCCTCACCTCGACGGTGAACACCCCTTCGACCGGCTCCAGGCACCGTCTACACGAGCCTTGCCACGGAACCGCTACCAATCCGGTGAGTACCACCCCTTCGGAGATCGACTCGACCTCTCCGGTCAGAGCCACCAGCGAACCATCAGGAACCGCCACGTCGCTCAGGGCCAAGCCGGTGGCCTCGATTCCGACACCGACGTCGACTCTCGACCCCAGGTGCCGGCGGACCTCGGCTACCGAGATCAGTTCACGAGGGGCGTGAAGCCCGTCATTCACCGTCATCAGCGAAGAAGGCGTGATCGGCCAGGCCTTCCAATCCCGGCACGGCATCCAGCCCCGCCTGAAGTCGTTTGCGGCCCCTGGACACGTTGTCGAGCGTCCTTTCCAGCACGATCTCGAACTGGGCCAGGCGATGATCGCAGTAGTCCTCGCACTCCAGACGCATACGTCGGGCCTCGTTATCGGCCCCTTCGAGTATCCGGCGGGCCCGCTGTTCAGCCGCCTTGACCACCTCGGTGCGCTGCACCATCTGCTCAGCGCGCGCCCGCGCCGTCTCGATCACTCGTTCGGCGTCGACGTGCACCTTGGCCAGATAGTCCTCGCGCTGCTTGAGCAGCCAACGGGCATCACGAAGCTCCTCGGGCAGTCCATCGAGGGCTTTCTGGAGAAGGTCGACCACCTCCTCCTTGTTGTTGATCTTGGCCGAAGCGGACAACGGCAGGGGGCGGGCTGCCTCGATCAGGTCGAGCACACGCAGCAGCAACTGTTCGGTCTGGAATTTCTCGGTGCGGCCTCGCCCGGAGCGACCAGCCTGAACGCTTGCATCTTCGGTGTCAGGCGCAACCGTCTCGAAGTCGCCCTCGGCTTCCACGTCGTACAGATCGTCATTCATCGGGTCGCTCCAAATCGCTCGCTGAGGCGGGCCGCCACCGGTGGCGGCACCATGGAGGTGACGTCGCCACCCAGGCGGGCGACCTCTCTGATCAGCCGGGATGCCACGAAAGAGTGAGTGGTGGCCGACGGCAGGAACACCGTGTGTACGCCCGAGATGGCCAGGTTCGTCTGGGCCTGCTGGAGCTCGGACTCGAAGTCGGACACCGCCCGCAGACCCTTGACAATGAAGTCGACCCCCAGGTCTCGGGCCAGATCGACCACCAGGCTGTTGAAGCTGGTGATCGTCACATTGGTCAGGTGAGCCACCGACTCGCCGATCATGGCCTGACGTTCGGCCAGATCGAACATTCCGGCCCCCTTCTGCGGGTTGGCGATGGCGGCCACCACGACATCGTCAAACAGGCGCGACGCCACCTCGATCAACTCGAGGTGGCCGGTGTGGATCGGGTCGAAGGACCCGGGGTAAAGCACGCGCGTCACTGCGAGGCTCCAGAGGGAACGGCGAACGTCACCACCGTACCGCCGTAGGTCCGGGACCTGATGGAACCCAGGCGTTCCCCGAGTTCGATCTCGCGGTCGGACTCGATCACCACCAGACCATGTTCGCTGAGGTTGGCAGCCACCGCATCGAGCAGCGGCTCCCAGCCCTCGTAGGCATAGGGCGGGTCGAGCAACACCAGATCCCAGGGTCCGTTCTCGACCACCGCCCGCTCGGCCACTCCGCCCACCACCCGGGCCCGGTCCGCCAGCCCGGTCGAGGCCAGGTTGGTGGTGATCACCCGACGGGCGACCGGGTCAGAATCGACCAGGGTGGCGTGGAGGGCTCCTCGTGACAGGGCCTCGATCGCCAGCGCTCCACTGCCCGCGAAAGCGTCGAGTACCCGGGCTCCCTCCACCGACCCCAGGCTCTCCAAGGCGTTGAACATGGCCTGGCGGACTCGATCAGAGGTGGGCCTGGTGTGCGAACCGGAGGGAGCCTGGATCAGGCGTCCGCCGGCCGTCCCGGCCACCACCCGGAGCGATCCGGGTCGCGCCCTGGTCACAGAGCCCGCTGAGTCAGATCGTCGTACGACCCCACCAACCGGGCACTCTCGTCCCACAGGCGGGCCGCGGCCCGGGGGTTTCGAGCCGCCCGAGACGGCCGCCACTGACGACCTCGCGAGAAGTACCCACCGGTCACCCCGGCGATGCTCGGATCGCTGGAGGTCGCCAACAGGACCGAGGTTCGAGCCCCCTTTTCGGGAGTGGTCATGACGAGGTGACCGACCCGGGAGATCAGCTCTCCCAGGCGCCGGGCGTCGCCGTCGCGAGCGAACCCGCTGGCCACCGTGCCGGGATGCAGACAGTTCACCGTGACGCCCGTGCCCTCCAGCCGCCGGGACAGTTCCAGAGCGTGCATCGCGTTGGCCAGCTTGGAGCGCCCGTAGGCCCCGAACATGGTGAACGATCCGTTCGACTGGAGGTCGTCGAATCTCATGCCCCGTGGTGCGAACCGGTGGGCCAGCGACGAGACGACCACCACCCGCGCCGGGGCGCTGGCCACCAGCCGCTCAGTGAGCAGGTCGGTCAGCAGGAAGTGCCCGAGATGATTCACCCCGAACATCTCCTCGAAACCGTCCACCGTCACTCGCCGTTCCTCGGTAATGATCCCGGCGTTGTTGATCAGGACGTCGATGCGCTCCAGACGATCGAGCAGATCGGCCGCACAACGACGAACCGACGACAGATCGCCCAGGTCCAAAGCGACCATCTGCACATCGTCGCTACCCGAGCGGAGCCGGATGTCGGCCAGTGCCGCGCTTCCCCGCTCGGGACTGCGAACTGCAATGGTGACCGAAGCACCCCGCCGGGCCAGCACCACCGCGGTCTCCTTGCCGATGCCAGAGTTGGCACCGGTGATGACCACCGAGCGGCCGGTCATGTTCTCCGCTGGCAGATTTCTCACCGGTCCAGTGTCGCACTCTCACGGCTAGGTTCCGATCCGTGTCAACCACCGGAGACGGCCCCGATGACCTGGCCCCCGCCCGTATCGACTGCATTGACTGTGGCGGGGTGGCTCACCTGCTCACCCGGCCCGACGACACCGGTCGGTTCTGGCCGGGCGACCTGCTGACCTACCGCTGCGAAGACTGTCTGGACCGCTGGGATCTGATCATTCCCGACGACGACCTCCCACCCGGCACCCCTTGACCTTCAGGATGAAGAGCGCACCCATCTGCGCGGGTCCTCAGGACTTGAGGAGGAAGTCGGCGTCTTCGTCTCCCATGAACATGGCTACCTCGGATCTCAGTTCGGGGTGATGCCCGAGATCGGGATCCTCCCCAACCAGTTCGAAGGCCACCTCTCGGGCCCGTTCCACCCACACCCGATCCCGTCGTAGCGACGCCAGCTTCAGATCGTTGCGTCCCTTTTGACGTTCGCCCATCAGGGTTCCCTCACCCCGCAGGTCCAGGTCCACCTCGGCCAGCTCGAAACCGTCGGTGGTACGCACCATGGCCTCCAGCCGAGCCTGCCCGTCGGGAGTGTTGCCTCCTCCCACCAGCCAACAGGTGGACGCGTGAACACCCCGCCCCACTCTTCCACGCAACTGGTGGAGCTGAGCGATACCGAAACGGTCGGCGTCGAGAATCACCATGACGGTGGCATTGGGGACATCCACCCCCACCTCGATCACAGTGGTGGCCACCAGAACGTCCAGCTCTCCCCGACGGAAGGCTGCCATGGTGGCCTCCTTGTCGACCGCCGACACCCTGCCGTGCAGAAGTCCCAGCCGCAGGCCCGACAGTTCGCCGCCCGCCAGACGGTCCAGGGTCTCCTCAGCCGAGCGGGCCTCGAGCTTGTCGGACTCCTCCACCAGAGGACACACCACGTAGGCCTGACGGCCAGCAGCCACCTGGGTACGGACGTGGTCCCACACCACTGACTCGGTCTCGGCGTCATCGCCAGTGGTACGCACCCACCGCGTCTCGATCGGGGTCCGTCCCGGGGGCAACTCGTCGAGCACTGACACATCGAGGTCGCCGTAGACGGTCATGGCCGCGGTGCGCGGGATGGGTGTGGCCGTCATGACCAGTACGTCGGGAGTGGTGCCGTCGGCACCCTTGGATCGCAGAGCGGCCCGCTGCTCCACGCCGAAGCGGTGCTGCTCGTCGATCACCACCACCCCCAGCGAGCGGAAGGTCACGGTGTCCTCGATGAGGGCGTGGGTTCCGACGAGCAGGTCAACGGTCCCATCAGCCAGTTCCACCGCCAGCTTGCGGCGCTGAGCAGCCGGAGTCCGGTTGGTCAACAGCGCGACGCGCAGGGGCCTCTCGCTGGTCAGCCCTTCGAACAGCGAGCCTTCCTCGGCATCACCGGGAACCGACAAACCTTCCAACATGGCGACCAGAGAACTGTGGTGCTGCTCGGCCAGGACCTCGGTGGGGGCCATCAGCGCCCCCTGGTGACCTCCCTCCACGGCTGTGAGCAGGGCCGAGGCCGCCACCACCGTCTTGCCGGCTCCCACGTCGCCCTGGAGGAGCCGGTGCATGGGGTGAGGGCCGGTCAAGTCCCGGCTGATCTCACTGACCACGCGCTGCTGAGCTGCCGTCAGCGGGAACGGGAGCCGCTGATGGAACCGCTCCACCAACTCGCCCGACCCGACGTGGGTGATGCCCCGGGTGGTCGCCTCCAACGCCTTCTTGCGCATCACCAGAGCAAGCTGCACTCGTAGCAACTCGTCGAACACCAGACGCTTGCGGGCCGCTGACATCTCCCCCATGGATTCGGGACGGTGTATGCCAACCAGAGAAGCGGTCCGATCGAGGAGATCGAACCGGGATCGCACCGCGGCCGGGAGGGGTTCGGCCAAACCCCTCCGCTGGCACTTGCCCAGGGCCGCCTCCACCCACGAGCCGATCTCCCAGGTGGTGATCCGGTGCTTCTCACTCTGGGCGTAGAGGGGAACGATCCGACCGGTGCGATCACCGCCGATCAGGTCGACCACTGGGTTGGAGAGTTGCCGGCGCCCTCCGAAGATCTCGACCTTGCCGAAGAACACCGCCTCGGTGCCCACCGGTAACTGGCGCTCCCGCCACCCTTGATTGAAGAAGCTGATCCTCAGGTAGCCCGTTCCGTCGGTCACCTCGGCTGTGACCAGCACCTTGGGAGGCCGACCCCGGGTGCGACGAGACGAGATCCGCGACACCGACGCGATCACCATGGCTTCATCGCCGGGCAGCAGGTCACCAATGGCGGCCTGGCGTGTGCGGTCCAGATAGCGACGGGGATAGTCGGTGAGCAGATCGAACACCGACTCGATGCCCATCTCGGCCAGGCCGGCGATCTTCTTCGGCTTGCTCGCCAACGCCGTCAGGCTGGTGAGCGGATAGCGATCCAGTTCGGCGAGGGTGATGGGGGTATCGGTCATGGCCGTACTGACCGCGGTCGGGCCAACCGGCTACTCGATGCCGAAAAGGTACGGATAGAGAGGCTGACCGCCGTGGTGGATGTCGGGCTCGACGCCGGGATGGGCCTCGCTCAACCATGTGGTGATGCGGCGGGTATCGGCAGCGCTTGCCCCCTCGCCCTCGATGATGGTGAGGATCTCTGAGTCGTCGTCGAGCAGGGCGCTCAGCAACCCGATGGCAGCATCAGCCGAAGAGTCTCCCACCGAACGGATGGACGACCGATCGATACCGATGTAGTCGCCCTCAGCGATGGGGCCGGCGTCACAGGTGGAGGCCCGCACCGCCCGGGTGACCTCCCCGGCCACCACCTGGGCGGCCGCCTCGGCCATGCCGGCTGCGTTGTGTTCACCGCTGGCCTCGGGGTCATAGGAAAGCAGGGCAGCAAAGCCCTCGGGGATACCCCGGGTCGGAACCACCAGGACCGTCTTGTCGGTGGTGGCGTCGACCTGCTCGGCCACCGCGATGATGTTCTTGTTGTT
>CAUJFC010000037.1 GCA_963169755.1 Actinomycetota bacterium
CTCGGCGGCTGGTTCGCAGCTCGTCGCCGGCCAGGATCTGGTAGGCGAGGTCGCGGTCGGGGTCGTCGTGATACGCGGGAGGGTGCAGACGCTGTACGCCGGGATCGTCGGGTGCCTGGTCCATCAGGTCCTCGAGTTCTCCCAGCAGCGACAACAGGGCATCACGGTTGGTCCGGGTCATGACCAGCTCGTAGCGGCCGTCGCCATGACGGCGCACCACCGGGTTCGAGCGGCGACTCATCGGATGCCTCCGGTCACGAGTCGTGCTGCATGGTCGCCCACAGGCCGTGCTCGTGCAGTCGGAACACATCAACCTCGGCCTTCTCGCGCGAGCCCGAGGACACTACAGCCCGCCCTTCGTTGTGGACCTGGAGCATCAGGCGATTGGCCTTGTCCTTGGAGTAGCCGAACAGTTTCTGGAACACCATGGCCACGTAGTCCATGGTGTTGATCGGGTCGTTCCAGACCAGGACGATCCAGGGCAGGTCGGTTTCAGCGACCTCATCAACGATCGGGGACGAGATCTCGGTGGGTGAGATCACCGGCATGCTCACCCCCAGATTGTGCCGGAGGCAAGGTGCCGGTCACCAGTGAACCGGTCGGGTTGGGCTGAGACATGACCAGAGCGAGGTTCAGTACTGCCACCCAGAGCAACGAGGCCCCCAGCACGTGGCCGGCCACCATGAGAGGCGGGACCCCGCTGAAGTACTGGGCATATCCGAGGGCACCCTGAAGCACCACCACGGTCAGAAGTGCAGTGGTGGCGTCGGTCAGCTGACGGTGACCGACGTGATGACGGCGGATCTGGACCGTCACCCAGATGGCGACGGCCAGGAACAGGATCATGGACACGCTGTGTACACGGGCGACCTCGTTCACCGAGAACGGCAGACGTCTGATCTCGCGCACCGCTTCCACCCGTTCGGCCAGTGGCTTGTCCACCCCGGCATCCCGGCTGCCGCTGTGGGGGCCCGAACCGGTGACCAGTGTCCCGGTGGCGAGAACGAGTGCTCCCAGGCCGACCAGTCCCCACCCCCACTGGGTCAGGGCTGGAGTGACGGCTGGGCGGGGTTTGTGATCTGCGGGGCGGCCGGCTCGGTGGCGCAGCAGCACGGCATTACCCACCAGCACCATCGACAGCACGAAGTGTCCCTGAACCAGCCAGGGATTGAGATGGCTCAGTACCACCAGCCCTCCCAGCACGATCTGTCCTACGACCCCCGCCACCAGGCCCCACGACAGCAGGACCAGATCACGACGGCGAGGTCGGAGCCTCATCGACCCCAGCACCGCTCCTGCCACTGCAACAGAAACCAGCCCGGTGACCATCCGGTTCCCGAACTCGATCCAGGCATGGAGGTCGCTGGATGGAGTGAAGGTGGTATCGGTGCAGCGAGGCCAGTCGGTGCATCCCAGCCCCGAACCGGTCAGGCGAACCCCGGCGCCCGTCACCACGATCACCACCAGCAGCACCAGGGCGATCTCGGTGACACGTCGGTAGGTGCGAGCCTCCATCGAACCAACAGTACGGACATACCTCCTTCAACCCGCGGTCACCCCTGGTGGTACGGGGCGGCTTGGTCGTTCTCCGCGGCGCGCCCCTAGGGTTGATGGCGTGCTTAGGGAGGCTCCGTTCACGCTGCGTCAGCGCGTCGCCGGCTACGTGGCCCTCACCAAGCCCCGAATCATCGAGCTGCTCCTCATCACCACGGTGCCCACCCAGATCGTGGCCGCTCGGGGCATGCCACCCTTCTGGCTGATGTTCAACACCGTTCTGGGCGGCACGCTGGCCGCCGGCGGTGCCAACGCCATGAACATGTACGTCGACCGCGATATCGACCGAGTGATGCAGCGCACCAAGGGTCGACCGTTGGTTACCGGCGTGATGACCCCGCGGGCGGCTCTCACGTTCGCGGTGGCGATCGAACTCCTGGCCTTCGTGTGGCTCTGGTACTGGGTGAACCTGCTGAGCGCGGTGCTGGCGGTTGCGGCTTGTCTGTTCTACGTCGGGGTGTACACCCTGTGGCTCAAGCGCACGTCGTCGCACAACATCGTGATCGGCGGAGCGGCCGGGGCGGCGCCGGTGCTGATCGGCTGGTCGTCGGTCACCAACGACCTGAGCTGGGCGCCGATCGTGCTGTTCGCCCTGATGTTCTACTGGACGCCACCGCATTTCTGGGCGCTGGCCATCAAATACAAGGACGACTACGCCTCGGTGGACGTACCCATGCTGCCATCGGTGGCCAGCCTCAAGGTCACCGCCCAGCGCATCCTCGTCTACACCGTGATCCTGTGGGGGTTCTCCCTGTTGTTCGCGCCGGTGGCTGAGACCGGTCCGGTGTACCTGGTGGCGGCGGTTGTCCTGGGTGGGCTGTTCACTGCGATGAGCGTGAAACTCTGGCTGGACCCCACTCCGAAGCTGGCCATGAAGGTGTTCACCTTCTCAATCACCTATGTGACCCTGCTGTTCGGGGCCATGGCCCTCGACCAGTTCGTCGCCAACGCCCGATGATGATGCGACAGCGGAGATGGCTGGGCTTATCCGGCTTTTCCATGTCCGGAGAGTCAGCTTGTAAGGTCCGATCCGTATTGAACCGCTCCCCACGAGGCGTCGTCGCGTCCCCAGCCGGGCCCCGATGACGGTGAGGTTGCCAAACTCATGGCTGTAACCGAGACCCCTCCCGAGACTGTCCAGGCGTCGGCCAAGACCGCCGGTTCTGGTACCAGAAGCGAGCCCACCGGCCTCGCCGCCATTCTGGGAACCGGTGACCACAAGGTCATTGGACGCCTCTACATCGCCACTTCGCTGCTCTTCGGCTTGGTGATCGGCGTCCTGGGCGCACTGTTCGCCTATGAGGGCGTTGATCCCGGAGAACTGGACTTCTTCGGCGCCAACCACGCCTATCCACTGTTCACCCTGTTCCGACTGGGCGCTGTCTTCCTGGTTGGAATGCCGCTGGTGATCGGACTCGCCCTGGTTGTCGTTCCGCTCCAGGTCGGGTCGTCGACGGTGGCGTTCCCTCGGGCGGCGGCTCTCTCCTTCTGGGGTTGGCTGCTGGGTTCGGCGCTCCTACTCGGGTCCTATGCCGTTGACGGAGGTCCCGGAGGGACCAGCACCACCGGTGTCAACCTGTTTGTCGCCTCGATGATCCTGGTGGTGGTTGCCCTTCTGGTTGCTGCGATCTGTCTGGCCACCACCGTCATTGCACTGCGGACGACCGGGCTTCTCCTGTCTCGAATCCCCATGTACTCCTGGTCGGTCCTGGTGGCATCTGTCATGTGGCTGCTGACCCTCCCGGTGCTGGTGGGGGCCCTAGTGCTTTCCTACGTCGACGTCCGTCACGCCAGCGGCACTCTTGGTGGTAATGCCGCCATCTTCGGGCGGTTCGCCTGGGTGCTCCGCAACCCGCAGGTGTACGTGGTGGCCATTCCGGTCCTCGGCTTCACCGCCGACGTGCTGGCCACCACGGCCCGGGCCCGTTTGGCTGGCCGTCCCCTGATTCAGGGGGCCATCGCCGGCGCCGGCATCTGCGGCTTCGGTGCCGTGCTGGCCACTCCGTCCTCGGCCGGAATCGAGAGCCCGGTGGTGGTCGCCCTCGGGCTGGCGGCGGTACTGCCGGTTCTGGCGGTGCTGGGGCTGTTGGGCGATCTGTTCCGGCGAGGATCGTTCCGCCTCACCACTGGGGCCATCTACGCACTCTGCGCTTCGATCCTGCTGCTGGTGGCAACTGCCGCCGGGGCACTCGGATCGATCCCAGACATGGAGACCGCTGGCACCATCTACGACTTGGGTGTCGCCCATCTCGCCCTGCTGGCCGCGATCACCGGTGCGCTCGGTGGCGTTCACTGGTGGGCCACCAAGGTCGGTCGGGCCCCGGCCCATGAAGGTTTGGGCCGGGTTGTTCCCCTAGCGCTGCTGGTCAGCACCCTGGTGGCCTCGATACCCGACCTGATCTCGGGCCTCACCGGTGAGGGTGTGGAGCTGGCAGCCGACTGGACCGGCGGTATCTCGGGGCTCAATACCGCGGTGCTGGTTGGTTCGGTCACCGTCGTTCTCGCCCTTGCCTTGGCGGTGGCCTCGTTGCTGCCCATTCGCCGAGTCCTGTCCCAAGTCTCGAGCGACCCCTGGGAAGGACAGACCCTGGAGTGGCTGGCCCCCTCACCGCCGCCGCTGGCCAACTTCGACGGTCCCATCCCGGTGGTGACTTCGCCCGAGCCGCTCGTCGATCAGCGTGAGGAGAACCGATGAGTTCTGCCGCCCTCTCCCTTCCTCCGGCTGCCCCTCCGGCGAGGCCGCGGGTCCTTCTGGTTGGCACGGCGCTGGCTTCGGCCGCGACCTTCATGGCCTTCGTTGGCCTGATCGGGTACTACGCCTCCACCCGGGCGGCGGTCATCGCTGACGGAACCCGGTGGCTCCCCGACGGCGCGAACATTCCTCTCACCCCAGGCAACATGGCCTTCGCCACCATGGTCATCTCGGCGGTGTCGGTCTGGTGGGCGGTCGATGCCGTCGGCAAGAACGATCGCCAGATGGCCTACCTGGCCTTGGCTCTCACCTTCATGTTCGGCGTGGCGGTGATCAACGCCACATCGTTCCTCTACACCCAGGCCGGCCTCCCGGTGGCGACCACCCCCGGTGCTCTCATCTACATCATCACCGGAGCCCACTTGGCGATGGTGGTGGTGGGACTGGTGTTCATCACTGTCATGGTCTTCCGTACCCTCGGGGGCGAGTACGGCAGCCGTGACCGCGAAGGGTTGGTGGCGGCCGCTCTGTTCTGGTTCGTGACCATCGCCGTTCATGCGGTGATCTGGTACGTGATCTACATCGTGAAGTAGGGCATCCAATGGTCAAGAGCGCATCTAAGTTCCTGTTCGCCCTCGCCGCCTTCGGGTTTGTGGGAGCAGTTGTCTATGGCGGGGCCACCGCTGGCCAGGGCTTCGGAATGGACGCCATCCTGGGTCCGCTCACCTTCGGATACAAGGGATATGTCGGCGACCACGTCGGATACGCCCTGTTGATGGGGCTGGCGGTCTCGGCCGGGTTCCTCGGGATCTTCCTCTCCACCCTGCGTGACGCTGATGCCGAAGCCAGCGCCCAGGTCCTAGGCCTCGAGAGTGTCCCTGAGGTCCCAGCCCCGGTCAGGGTCAACTACTGGCCGGTGATCGGTGCGTTCTCGGCAGCCGCCGTAGTGGTCGGAATGGCCGTGGGTGCGGGCATGGTGGTGCTCGGCCTGGTGGGGCTGACCGTGGTGGCGGTCGAGTGGGCGTCCCGAGCGTGGGCCGATAAGGCCACCGGAGATGCCGAGGTCAACCAGTCCATTCGTGATCGCTTCATGCGCCCGTTCGAGGTACCCCTCGGGTCGGCCTTGATCGTGGCGTTGATCGTGCTGGCGGTGTCACGCATTCTGCTGGCCGTGCCCCAGGTCGGCTCCTACATCGTGTTCGGGCTGGTACCCGCCGTGATTCTGGGACTTGGTGCCTTGGTCGTGACGAGGCCCCAGATCTCGCAGTCAGCCATCGCAGCCATGTTGCTCGTTGCTGCGCTGGCTGTTCTCGGCGGTGGCATCGCGGCGGCGATTGCCGGCGAGCGTGCTCACGAGGGTGGCCACGAGGCCGGTCACGAGAGCAGCCTGACTACCATCACAATTCTCATCCCGGAGACGGCAGACTGATGAGCCGTCGAGGAGGAACCATGATCGGAAAGGCCCGATCGCCGCTGGCGCGGATCGTGCCCCTGGCCCTCGGAATCGTGGTGTTCGCCGCCGGGTGTGCATCCAACGCACCTCAGGACACCCTCGACCCAGCGGGGCCTCAGGCCAAGCAGATCGACAACCTGATCATGCCGGTGTTCGGCGTGGCCGGAATTGTGTTCGTGCTGATCCTGGGCGGCGCGGTGTGGGTCGGCCTCAAGTTCAAAGCCAAGGACGACGACGACTTCAATGAGTTCCCCGACCAGGTGCACGGGCACTTCGCCTTGGAGATCGGTTGGACCATCGTCCCCGCCGTGATCCTGGCGCTCGTCGGGATCTTCACGGTCATCACCATCTTCGACCTCGCCAAGAAACCCGCCGATGCGATCACCGTCGAGGTGACCGGCCAGCAGTGGTGGTGGCAGTACCGCTATGACCTGAACAACGACGGCTCGTTCGACGAGATCGTCACCGCCAATGATCTGGTCATCCCCACCGGGCGCAACATCGCCCTCCGTATCCGATCCAACGACGTGATCCACTCGTGGTGGGCCCCTCGTCTGGCCGGAAAGATGGACGCCGTTCCCGGTCGGACCCACCCCCTGACCATCAAGGCCCCCGAGGCCGGTGAGTACATCGGCCAGTGCGCCGAGTTCTGTGGACTGTCCCACGCCGAGATGCGGATCAAGGTGGTGGCGGTATCGCCCGAGGAGTTCGACGCCTGGGCCGAGGCACAGCAGGCCCCGGTTGAGAACCCCACCGATGAGGCTGCCATCGAAGGTTGGAAGATCTTCGCCGGAACCTGCACCAGCTGCCACACCGTGCGAGGCATGAACGACCCCGGAGCGGTCGAAGGTGATGCTGGTCCTGAGACCTCTACTACACCCTTCGAGTACCCCGAGGCGAAGAACCAGTTGGCCAACAAGTTGGCCCGCCAGCTTGACCAGGGCACTGGGCTCCCGGACCTGACCCACTTCATGAGCCGGTCGACCTTTGCCGGTGCCAAGTTCGACCTCCGCAAGAACACCGACGCCTGCAATGCCCTGGGTCTCAACTGGGCAACCACCGACGATGGTCTGGCCAAGTGTCTGAACCGGGCCGATCTCGAGGCATGGCTGCGGGATGCGCCGTCGATGAAGGCCATGCACCCCGGGGAGACAATGGCTCCCGATAGTCGGGGCATGCCCAACTTCGACCTGACCGAAGAACAGATCGACCAGCTGGTCGCTTACCTCATCACGCTGAAGTAGGAGCGAGCACGTCATGGCAACCACTGACGGCACTCTCGCCCTGGGCCCCGGGGTCGACGCCCCGGTCCGCCCAATGGGCGTCTTCGCCCGACCCGGCTCTACGCCTGGATGGCGCGGCTGGATCACCACCGTCGACCACAAACGGATCGGCATCATGTACGGCGCGGCTGCGCTGTTCTTCTTCCTGATCGGTGGTGTCGAAGCCCTGCTGATCCGGCTTCAGCTAGCCGCCCCCGAGGGCAAGGTACTCAGTGCCGACCTGTACAACCAGGTGTACACGATGCACGGCACCACCATGATCTTCTTGGTGGTGATGCCCATCGGCGCATCGTTCATGAACTACTTGCTGCCCCTCCAGGTGGGAGCTCGCGACGTCGCTTTCCCCCGGATGAACGCCCTTTCGTTCTGGGTGTTCCTGGCCGGTGGCATCGTCCTCAACTCTGCCTGGCTGCTCGGCGGCGGTGCCGACGGTGGCTGGTTCAACTACGCCCCCAACAACGGCGTGATGTTCTCGCCCACCCATGGCATCGACTTCTGGAACATGGGCCTGATCATCACCGGCATCTCGTCGCTGGTGGGTGCCGTCAACCTGATCGTCACCGTCCTCAACCTGCGGGCTCCCGGAATGACGCTGATGAGGATGCCGGTGTTCGTGTGGATGTCGCTGGTGACCCAGTTCATGCTCCTGTTCGCCATTCCGGTGCTCACCTCCGCGCAGTTCCTGCTGCTGTTCGACCGGCTGTTCGGAGCCCGGTTCTTCGACGTGAGTCAGGGAGCCGACCCGCTGCTGTGGCAGCACCTGTTCTGGATCTTCGGCCATCCTGAGGTCTACATCATGATCCTGCCGGCATTCGGCCTGATCTCAGAGATGATCCCGGTGTTCGCCCGCAAGCCGATCTTCGGCTACCCGTTCATGGTGTTCTCCGGCATCGCCATCGGCTTCATGGGCTGGGGTGTGTGGGCCCACCACATGTTCGCCTCGGGTATGGGTCCGATCTCGGTGGCCGCCTTCTCGGTGGCGACCATGTTCATCGCCGTTCCCACCGGTGTGAAGATCCTCAACTGGCTGGCCACCATGTGGGGCGGCAAGCTGCGCTTCGACACCCCGCTTCTGTACTCGGTTGGTCTGGTGACCATGTTCACCATTGGCGGCCTGTCCGGCGTGACCCACGCGGTGTCACCCGCCGACACCCAGCAGACCGATACCTACTACATCGTCGCCCACTTCCACTATGTGCTGTTCGGCGGTGCCCTCTTCGGGTTCGTTGGAGGTTGGTACTTCTGGTGGCCCAAGGTGTTCGGCTACAAGCTGAGCGAGTTCCACGGCAAGGTGAACTTCTGGATTCTGATGGTGGGCTTCAACCTCACCTTCGGTCCGATGCACATCCTCGGACTCCAGGGCATGCCCCGTCGGACCTACACCTACCGCGACAACTACGGATTCAACTTCTGGAATCTGGTGGCCACCATCGGAGCGGTGATCATCGGAATCTCCTTCCTGTACTTCTTCTGGATCATCTGGAAGAGCTGGAAGGATGCCAAGGCTGCCAATGCGGTTCTCAGTGGCGACCCATGGGATGCGCGGGGTCTCGAGTGGATGATTCCCTGCCCTGCCCCGGCCCACAACTTCGACGTCACCCCCACTGTCACCCGTCTCGACGACTTCTGGCACCGCAAGTACGCCGAGGATGAGTCCGGTCGGCTGATCCGGGTGGCCGAAACCGCTGATGTGTCGATGAAGGGTGACGGTACCGGGGTACACCTGCCGTCGCCGTCCTACTGGCCGATCGTGCTGGCTTCAGGCCTTCCCTTCATCGGCTGGGGGCTCATCTTCAACCTGTGGTTCTGCCTGCTCGGCGGGCTCATCGTGATCACCGGTATCTACGGCTGGGTCATGGAGCCAGCCGATGATCCCGAGGCTGGCCACGGTCACGAGGACGACCATCCGTCGGACTCCGACGACAGCTCGGCCGCCGCCGAGGTAGCCGCTCCCGAGGAGGCAGCGCTCGTTGACTGATCTCGCCCATTCCCCAATGGCCTCCGCCGACCACACCGATCACGGCTTGGTCACCAGCACCGGTGTTTCCAACGAGAAGTTGGGTATGTGGGTGTTCCTCGGGTCCGAGTGCCTGCTGTTCGGTGGGCTCATCTCGAGCTTCCTGCTCTACAAGAACCGCTCGGGCACCAGCTCGCTCCACGAGCGTCCCCATGACCTGTACGACCTGGCGTTCACGTCGATCTCGTCGTTCGTGCTGCTGATGAGCTCGCTGACCATGGTGCTGGCGGTCTCGGCCATCCAGCGGGGTGAGCTGCGCAACACCCGGGTCTGGCTGGGTGTGACCGCGCTGTTGGGCTCGATCTTCATCTCCGGCCAGGTCTACGAGTTCAAAGAATTCCTGAACGCCGGATACGGCTTCACCCACAGCCCGGCTTGGTCGGCCTTCTTCGCCCTGACCGGCTTCCACGGCGTTCACGTATCGCTGGGCATCGTTATGCTCCTGTCCGCCATCGGTCTCACCCTCACGGGCCGCATCGGCCGAGGCCAGGCGGAGAGCGTCGAAATCGTGGGCCTCTACTGGCACTTCGTCGACGTGGTGTGGGTCATCATCTTCACCGTCGTCTACCTGATCAAGTAAGGATTGCGGCCATCATGAGCGTTGATGCCAACACCGTGACCCTGGACCACGGCGCGGGTGCCCACCCGACCGACAAGCTGTTCATCAAGACGGCGGTCCTGCTGGCCGTAGTGACCGCGGTGGAGGTCGCCTGGTCCTATCTCCCGTGGCAGGACTGGGGCGACAGCCGTGCCCTGTACTTCGCTGAGGTTGGCGGACTGCTGGCCATGATGGCCTTCAAGTTCTTCGTTGTGGCCTCGGTGTTCATGCACCTGAAGTTCGACCGCAAGATCCTGACCGGGGTCTTCTACTTCGGTGTGGTCATTGCGGTCGTGGTGTACCTGGCAGTGCTGTCCACCTTCCACTTCTTCACCGGTGGCGGCAGCGTTCTGCCTCACTGACCGATGGTGTCACGTCAGTCCGGGTGGGTCACTCCCACCTGAACAGGCGAGCAGCCGCCAAGGGTGCCACCAGCGCCCATACGGACAGAACCACCCAGGCCTGGCCTGGAATCGACTCTGATCCGAGGGCCCCATGGATCGCCTCGGCCAGGGCTCCTGCTGGTAGTAGACGGCTGAGTTTGGACACCGGCTCAGGCAGCTTGTCCAGGGGTATCACCATGCCGCTGAGCAGGAGCAGCACCAGGTACAGACCGTTGGCAGCGGCCAGCGTGGTCAGAGCGCGCAGCGACCCCGCCAGGATCAGACCGATTCCCGCAAAGGCGATGCTGGCCAGGAGAGCTGCGGCGAGAGCCGGCAGGGCCTGACTGTTGGAGAAGTCGAATCCCAGAGCCACCGCGATCAGAGTGAGGACCAAGATCTGGGCCGCTTCCACGGCGGCGATCGATGTGGTCTTGGCGGCCAACAACTGACCACGGGACAGTGGGGTGGACCCGAGTCTCTTGAGGACTCCGAGTTGTCGTTCGAATCCGGTGGCGATGGCGGTGGCCACCATGGAAGTCGACATGACCGCCAGTGCCACGACCCCGGGGAACAGAAACTGCACCGGTTCGTCGCTGCCGGTCGGTAGGACGTCAACCAGGCTGAAGAAGATCAACATCAGAGTCGGGATGAGGAAAGTCAGCAGGACGGCTTCACCGTTGCGGATGGTCAGGGTGAGCTCGACTCGTGTCTGGGCCAGCCAGGCCCGGTGGCCGGGGGCGGCCCGGCGGGTCGAGGTCACCGTGACCGCCTGACGCGGGGTCGATGCCTGATCCCCGCCCGTACCTCGGAGTGTTCGGCCCCCTCACTAGCGGAGGGTTCAGTGGCTGAGGTGAGGCGGAGGAACACATCTTCGAGACGTTGCCGCCCGGCGCGGAGGTCAGCCAGGGGAAGGTCATGTTCGGCCAACCAGGCCGTCAGGCACGCCACATTGGCGGGTGACGGTTCAGCCGCAACCAGGTATTCGCCGGGGGCGGTCTCAGTCACCGTGGAGCCGAGCAGATCACCCAGCGACGACGTGTCGATCCTCGGAGGGGCGCCGAAGCGGATCTCTCTCACAGCATCGGTGGACATCAGGTCTCGGGGAGTTCCACTGGCCACCAGCCGACCCCGGTCGATGATCACCACCCGGTCGGCAACCCGCTCGGCCTCGTCCAGATCGTGGGTTGTCACGAGCACACTGGTCCCATCGGTGGCCAGGTCGCGGATGATGGTGCGGATGAGTTGTCGGCCCTGAACGTCCACTCCCGATGCGGGCTCGTCGAGGAACGCCACCTGGGGGCGGCCGACCAGAGCCAAGGCCAGCGACAGGCGCTGCTGTTCGCCACCTGACAGTTGTCGCCAGGTGGAGCGGCGCCGGTGCCCGAGACCCACCTGCTCCAACAGCTCGTCAGGGTCGGCGGGATCCTCGTAGAAGGCTGCGAAAAGAGCCAGAGCTTCGGGTGGGCGGATGCCGGAGTAGACGCCGCCGGACTGGAGCATCACCCCAATGGCGGGCATGAGGCGGGCGTGGTCGTCAACCGGGTCGAGCCCCAGGACCCGAACCGATCCGGATGAGGGGCGTCGGTACCCTTCCAGTACCTCGACGGTGGAGGTCTTGCCGGCACCGTTGGGACCCAGCAATGCCACTACCTCGCCGGAATCGGCCGTGAAGCTGATCCCGTCGACCGCCCGGACTGATCCGTGGTCGACGATCAGGTCCTCGACCTCGATGATGGTCATCGCTTCGACGATATCGCCGGCGTCGGTGGCCGCCCAGTCTCCGACCGGCTGGGGAACGCGGGAGGTCGCGGGCTGATATCGAATCTCACCTCCGGCGCGATCTGCGCCTGCGGCTACCGTCGGACCCATGTTGGACATTCGGCGACTGCGCACCGAGACCGATGAGGTAAAGGCCGCGTTGGCCAGGCGAGGGATCGACACCGTCGAGGTCGATCGGGCGATCGAACTCGACGTCCAGGTTCGACAGCTCTCCGGGGACCGCGACGACTTGCGGAACCAGGTCAAGTCGCTGTCCAAGCAGGTTGGCACGCTGCGCCGTGATGGCAAGGCAGCCGAGGCCGAAGAGGTCCAGGCCGAGAGTCGTCGGGTGGGAGCGCTGGAACAGGAGCTCGCCGATCGGGCCGCCGCGGTGGCCGAGGAGCTTCATCAGGTTCTGTTGCGCATTCCCAACACGCCGTCGCCCGAAGCCCCCGACGGAGCGGGCGATCAGGACAATCCGGTCATCCGCATCGGTGGCCGCGACCTGGGTGACTTCGGCGACCATCAGCGGATCCCGCACTGGGAACTGGGAACCCGATACGGGATCCTCGACAACGAACGGGCCGTGAAGATCTCGGGGGCCATGTTCACCATGCAGCGCAAGGGCGGTGCCACGTTGGCCCGAGCCTTGCTCTCCTACGCTCTGGACCGCAACGCCGAGTTGTACGAGGAGGTGAGGCCGCCTTCGTTGGTGACCAGCGAGACTCTCACCGCCACCGGCCAGCTTCCCAAGTTCGCCGATGACGCGTACCACCTCGAGCGAGATGACCTATGGGCCATTCCCACCGCCGAGGTTCCCCTCACGTCGATCCATCGCGACGAGATCCTCGATCCGGCTGAACTCCCGATGCGATTCATGGCCGCAACCGCCTGTTACCGCCGAGAGGCGGGCTCGGCGGGCCGAGACACCAGGGGAATGCTGCGAACCCACGAGTTCGACAAGGTGGAGATCTTCGCCTACGCCACCCCCGAGCAAGCCCCGATGTTGCTGGACGAGATGGTGGCATCGGTGGAGGCCACCATCGCCTCACTCGGCCTGGCTCATCGGGTCATCGAGATCTGCACCGGCGACATGGGACAGAGCCATCACCGGTCCTTCGACGTCGAGGTGTACGCCCCCGGCGTGGACCAGTGGCTGGAGGTGTCGTCGGTCTCGTGGTTCTCGGACTACCAGGCTCGCCGAGGCAACATCCGTTACCGGCCGGGTGGTGGTGGCACCGCCCCCGTGCACACTCTCAACGGCTCGGCTCTGGCGGTTCCCCGGGTGTGGGCTGCCATAGTCGAGACCTATCACCGTCCAGATGGTGGGATCGACGTTCCTGAGGTGCTACTGCCCTACTTCCGGGGCTCGAACCGTATCGCCTGAGATTTCGGGCAGGTCCATGGCCGCTCGACCCGACATCAACCCGCCTTCCCGAGGGAACGCTCGCGTTCAGTGGCCTACCGTCGGGAATCTTTGGGTGTGGAGGCAACCAGGGCCACCAGGACCGCCACCGCCACCACCAGGGCGGCAACCAGGACTGCTCGCAGTGGATCGACGTCATAGAGCCGATCGGACAACTGGGCCGACCAGTCGGTGACCAATCCCACCGGCCCGGCCGACGCCTGTTCGCCCCGCCCGATCAGGCGAATCTCATAGATGCCGTACCACACGAGGTACAGCCCCATCAGGGACATGACAGCACCCGACACCCGATGGACGTAGGGGAGAGCCCCGCGGAGCTTCATCACCAGACCCTGCCTGGCCGCGGCCAGGGTCACTGTGAGGATGGCCAACAGCATGGACATGCCCAGGGCGTAGGCGATGAAGGTCGCCAGCCCCGACAGGAACGACTCGCGGCCGAAGGTGGTGGCTACCACGCCGGTGAACGCCGGCAACGTGCACGACAGCGAGGCGATGGCATAGCTGACTCCGAACAGAGCCATTGATCCCAGACCTCGGCTGGATCCGCCCCGGTCGAGGCGGGGGAGAGCGACCGTGGGATCCCAGCCGGCCACAAAGGCGATGCCTGCCACCGTGACAGCGAGGCCGATGGCCACGGTGAGCCAGGGGGAGGCATCCATCACCCCGAGTGACGTCCACGAGACCAGGGCCCCGGCCACGGCGAACAGCCCCACGAAACCGGCCGACACTGCTCCCGCCACCAGCAACGCCCGACCGACCCCGGCGGTGGCCGGCTCGCTCGAACCGTCCTCAGTGGCTTCCAAGCCCAGAAAATACGAGAGGTAGGCGGGGAGCATGGCGAAGCCACAGGGGTTGACGGTTGCAACCATTCCAGCGGTGAACGCCAGGGCCAGCGGGGCATCCATCACTTGTCAGGGCGGTACCGGTCGATCCACCCCTGGAGGTCGGCCTGGTCGCGGAAGGCCCCGGTACGGGTGGCGACGATCCGGCCCCGCCGATCCAGGAGCAAGGTGGTGGGCATGCCTGATGCCCGGGCCTCGAAGAAGAAGTTGCCGCTGGGATCCTGCACCCATGGGTAGGTGATCCCGGTTTGTTCAGCCAGAGCCTTGGCCTTCTCCAGCCGGTCCTGGGTGTCCACCCCGAGAAAGGCGATGTCGGGGTTGGCCTGGTGGGCGGCCTCGAGAAGCGGCATCTCGTCGACGCAGGGCACGCAGCTCTGAGCCCAGATGTTGAGGACCATCGGACGATGGTCGAGGTGGGCGGCCAGGGTGGTGGGTTGTCCGTCGACGGTTTCGAGGGCGGCCGACACCAGTCGGTCGGTGTCGGGTGCGGGAAGGGTTTCCAGCGTCGCCTGAGCAGACTCGGGTGACCCGTCACCATCGAGGATCTCCAGTGTCACCAGAGCCGCGATCAGTGCGCCGATGGTGGCAATACAGACCGAGATGGCCAGGGCTCGCCGAGAGATCCGTCGGGGGGCGCGGCGCGGCGGCTGCGAGCCGTCGTTGCTGGACGGGGGCGCAGGCACCGCTGA
>CAUJFC010000038.1 GCA_963169755.1 Actinomycetota bacterium
CGACCCTCCGGGGTCGGCACCACCGCGTTCAGTTGGCGAACGCCTCGAGCGGGATGCGAAGGGTCACCACCGTTCCAGTCCCCCCGGCGGGTACCCCCATGCTGATGGTTCCCCTCAGGTCCGAGGTGACCAGGGCTCGCACAATCGACAGACCGAGCCCGGTGGCGTCATCGAGCTCGAACTCGGCCGGCACACCGACTCCGTTGTCGGCCACCCGAACCTCCAGTTCCGACTCACCACGAACCAGTTCCACCTCGACTGCCGCGGTGTCAGGGACGGCTCCGGCTCGGTCGACCGGGAAGGCGTGATCAGCAGCGTTCTGGAGCAACTCGGTGATGACAATCGCCATCGGCGTAGCCACCTGGGACGGCAGAGTGCCGGCGTCACCGGTGACCGTGAACTCGATTGCTCGGTGAGCAGAGGTGACGGCAGCCTCGACCATCTGAACCAGCGGCCGCACGATCTCGATGAATGCCACCTCGTCACCCGCCTCACGCGACAGCGTCTCGTGTACGAGGGCTATCGACTGAATACGACGAACCGACTCGGCAATGGCCGCCCGGGCCTCGGCATTTCCGGTGCGCCGGGCCTGGAGTTGAAGCAGCGACGAAATGGTCTGAAGGTTGTTCTTCACCCGATGGTGGATCTCGCGGATGGTGGCATCCTTGGACATCAGCAGCCGGTCCCGGAGGCGAACCTCGGTGACGTCACGGAACAGGACCACCGCGCCTGACACCCCCTGAGAGTCGAGCATGGGAATGCACCGCAGGAGCACGATCACCTCCCCCCGCTCGACCTCCTGGGTGATGGGCTTACCAACGGTGAAGGCGTCCCGGATGGGTTCGTCGTCGATTCCCAGCTCTCCCAGCCGCCTCCCCTCGGTGTTGGCGTGAACTCCGATGCGGTGAAGCGCTGACACCGCGTTCGGTGACGCGTACTCGACGCTGCGAGTGCGGTCGAGCACCACGACTCCGTCTCCCACCCGAGGGGATTCCTTGGAGTCGGAATCGTCGAGACGGAACGGGTAGGTGCCAGTCGAGATCATGTTGGCGAACCGGTTGAAGATCTCGGCGTAGGTGCGCTCGAGCTCGCCGGGAGAGCGACCGACCGATGGAATCGACTCGCGCGCCAGGACCGCGATGGTGTGGCCCTCGTGACGCACCGGGACACACAGAACCCGGACCGTCTCGTGCAGATCGGCCACCACCACCTCGCCCTCGATGATCTGGTCGGCGGCCATGGCCCGGGCCACGATGGGCCGCGCCACTCCTGTTACCACCCGACCGATCAGATCCTGGCGGTACACGGTCTGAGCGGTAGAGGGGCGGACGTGGCCGACCACCACTAGGCGCAGGACGTCCTCGTCGGGGTCACTCAGTTCCCGCAGATGACCACCCGGATCCACCGACGGGTGGTTCGATACCGGTACGTACAAGACCAAGTCGGCGAAGCAGAAGTCGGCCAGCATGTTCCACGACGCCACCAGTCTCTGGAGGTGCATGGTCTGGGCCGGAGCCAGTGCGGTCTGCGTGCGTACCAGCTCGGCCAGCGATGCCACGGAGGGCATCGTAGAAGGACCGGGCAGCCGCTCAGTGCCAGATCTGTTCGCCCAGGGCCAGCAGGCCTGCGAGGTCGGCGATGTCAGACTCGAAGTAGGGCACCGCCGCCACCACGTCGGGACTGCGGCTCAGGCTGGCCCGCTGCTCGGCCTCGCGCTTGGCCACCACCTGATAGTTGAGGAAGCTCTCGCCCACCGTGGCCAACACCCGCGCCACGTCGGCCGCTGCTCCGATGTCGCTCAGGTCTCCCAGGGCGGCAGCGGCCGCCGAGGGGTCCGCCACCAGCCGCTTGGCGACTCCGGTAGTGGAGGTACGGCGGAGATAGGCCGGCAGCACCTTGTTGAGAACCAGGGCACCCAGGTGCAGGCGCCGTTCTTCGAGGGTGTCGATGAAGAACTCGGCCTCGTGCAGGGGAGCAGCCTCCAGGGTCGACACCACGATGAAGGTGGTGCGACGGTCGGCAAGCACCTTGGACACCGCTTCAGCACGGTCCACGAACCCGGGGGCCATTGCCTGGAACAGCCCGAAGAACTCGGCGATGTCCTCCAGGAACTGCGAGCCCAGAATGCGGTCGGCCACCGTGTAGAACGGCTTGGATGCCGCGCTCATGACCCGCGACTTGGAGGGGGCGGTGAGCCAGCGCAAGAGCTTCGACGAGAAGAAGTCGGCCATCCGTTCGGGGGCATCGAGGAAGTCGATGGCGTTTCGGGTGGGTGGGGTGTCGACCACGATCAGGTCGTAGGTGCCCGACGAGTGGATCTCGTACAGCCGCTCCATGGCGATGTAGTCGTGGCTCTGAACAAACCGGGCCGAGATGTTGCGGTAGATCGAGTTTGACAGGATCGCCCGGCGAGTGGCCTCGTCAGGCGCGTGGCGGCGCACCAGGTCGTCCCAACTCTGCTTGGTGTCCAACATGGCGGCCCACAGCTCGCCCCGAGGCGTCACTCCGGCCTCGGCGAAGGCCGAGTCGGGCACCCGGGTCTCGACGTTGCCGAACTGTTCGAGGCCCAGAGCCGTGGCCAGCCGACGGGCAGGGTCGACGGTCAGCACCAGCACTCGGCCCCCGAGATGAGTGGCCGCCATGGCGGCGGCCGATGCCGCGGTGGTGGTCTTGCCCACCCCGCCCGAACCACACGAGATCACGATCTCGCGGGTGGCCAACAACTGCTCGAGCGTCCGTACTTTCTCGCCCTCTGCCCCCGTCACCTCACCGGCCATCACAGCTCCTCGGCCAGGAACTCGGCCACCTGCCTGGTAGCCCGGACGCCGTGGCTGCGACTGAACAGGTAGGGCACGAACATCAGCGGCAGACGAGGGTCGAGCCCGGCCCGCAGCCTGGTGAGGTGTCCGGCCCGGGTACGACGAAGGGTCACGGCCAGTTCGGCGGCATCAAGGATCGGGGTCACATCTCCCCCCAGTACCTCGGTCAGTGCTGCCACCCGGTCGGGAGATCGGAGCCGATCGAACACCTCCTCCTCGCTGTCGGTGAACAGCTCGGGCAGAACCCGGTTCACGATCACCGCCGCCACGTCGACGTTGGTCTCCTCGGCCAGGCGCCCGGTCAGCTCCAACGTCTCGGTGACCGGCATCTCCTCGGGGGCCGACACGATCACCACCCCGGTCTGGGACGGGTCGGTGAGGATGTCGAGCATCCACTGGGTCTGGTTGCGGACCATGCCTACCGACACCAGTTCGTTGATGCCTTGAGGAGCGGTGAGTTGCCCGACGATGTGGCCACTGGCCACCGAGTCGACCACCACCAGGTCGTAATGACGTTCCCGAACCTCCCAGGCCAACTTGCCGATGGTGAGAATCTCCTTCACCCCCGGAGCAGCGGTGGCAATGAAGTCGAACGTGCGCGCCACCGGGCCGATGCGACCGAGGAGCGGGATGCGGAGTTGAAGGCTCAGGTACTCCTTCAACGAAGCCTCGGTGTCCATCGACATGACCCACAGGTTGGGGTGGATCTCGCGAGGAGTGAACGAGGTGTCGCCAGCCTCGTAGAAGTCGGCCAGGTTTCCCTTGGCATCGACCTCGCACACCAGGGTGCGTTTGCCTTGCTCGGCTGCCAACAGGCCCAGCGAAGCGGCGATGGTGCTCTTGCCCACGCCGCCCTTGCCGGTGACGAACAGCAGACGGCGCTCCAAGAGAGCGGTCACGGTGACCCCCGCCCGAGAGCTTGATCAGCCGCCGAAACCGATGCGCCGGTCGTCGGGACGACCCAACTCCACATAGGCGATCTTGTCAGCGGGAATCGCTACCTGCCGGCCCTTGCGGTCGGTGAGCCACAACGGAGTTCCCTTGCTGAGGGCCTTGTCCACCTCGGCCTGTAGGGCCTCGACGTCGGTTCCGTCGGGCATCTCCAGTCCGATTTCCTTGGGATTGTTGGTGACACCGATGCGGACGTCCACGTGGTCCTCCTCCTGGGTTCTGAGACAGGACCCGGAGTCCACCGGGTCAGGAGCCCCATGGTAGGCACCGGACCGGCCACGATCAGACGGCGTAGCGGGCCAGGACCTTCTGGCGGGCACGCGGGTGGATGTTGGCACGCGTCACATCACCCTCGTAGTGCTCGATCACGCGATGGTCCATGACCCGACGCCACAGGGGTGGGATCAGGGCCAGGGTGATCATCAGGGCGTAGCCCGAGGGGAGTTGGGGGGCGTCATCGAAGTCGCGCAGCGATTGGTAGCGCCGGGTGGGGTTGGCGTGGTGATCGCTGTGACGCTCGAGGTGATAGAGCACCAGGTTGGAGGCGATGTTGTTGCTGTTCCAGCTATGGGTCGGCTGGCAACGTTCGTAGCGGCCGTTGGCCAGCTTCTGGCGCGCCAGGCCGTAGTGCTCCACATAGTTCACGACCTCCAACAGGGTGAACCCGAAGATCGCCTGGATCATCAGGAACGGCAGGACACCTATCCCGAAGGCCGCCACCAACCCCGCGAACAGCACCAAGCTGAGAGCCCAGGCGTTGAGTATGTCGTTGCGGGGCGACCACCAAGGGAGGCTGTTGCGCGCCAACCGGGCGGTCTCGAGCTTCCAGGCCGAGCGCAGGCTGCCCACAACTGTGCGGGGCAGGAACTCCCAGAACGTCTCGCCCAGCCGAGAGCTGGCGGGATCCTCGGGAGTCGAAACCCGGGCATGGTGACCCCGGTTGTGCTCCACATAGAAGTGGCCGTAGAGGGTCTGGGCCAAGGAGAGCTTCGAGAGCCGCCGTTCCAGCTTGCCGCGCTTGTGGCCGAGTTCGTGAGCGGTGGCTATCCCGATCCCACCCACGGTGCCCACCGTCATGGCCAGACCCACCTCGGCGTACCAAGCCAGGTCCGAGGTGGTCACCAGATGGGCGGCCCACACCAGCCCCCAGAATTGGAGAGGCACGTAGAGCCAGTTGATGATCCGGTACCAGCGGTCGGCTTCCAGTTGAGGAACCGCCCACTCGGGTGGGTTGGTGCGGTCGCGTCCTATGAGGGTGTCGAGGATTGGCATGAACACCAGAATCCAGATCGGCCCCAAGAACCACCAGAGGCTGCTGCCGCCATCGGCCCAAGCCGCGGCACCGAAAGGCAGTAGGGGAACCACCAGCCCCAGAGCCCACAGTGGCTTCTTGCGGTCACGGTAGCGACGGGTGGTTTCCGGTGCCCTCAGGTCGGACGCAACGGTTGTCATCTGGACTCCTTCGCACGGGAGTTGTCGGGGGATCGAGCCGGCTCCATGAGCGACCCGGCTCCGTTCACCAGCACGGCCGAGACGACGCGGGCCACCACCTCGGGTGGATCGTCGGGGGCGTTCACGGCGTAGCTGATGACCAGCCGGGTCACGAGGTCGACGCAGCGACGCAGGACGACCTCGTCGGTCTGGTCGAACCGAGACCGCAAGATGGCGTCGATGGTCTCTCGCACCTTCAGCGAGACCGCCCCGCCGTCTTCGAGGATCAGGGGCAGCAGTGACTCGGGCTCGGTGCGGATCAGCCGGTCGAGCAGGGGGTGCTCACGGGTGACCACCAGCACCGTGTGGATCCCGGCCTCCAAGGCGGCCCGGGGGTCGGCGGGCAGGTCTCCTACCGCCACGGCGTCCACCATGTACTGGGCCTCGCGTTCCACCGCGGCCGACACCAGTTCGTCCTTGGATCGAAAGTGCTTGTAGAGGGTGGGCCGCGACACTCCGGCCCGCTTGGCCACATCGCCAACGGTGAGCCGGGAGATGCCGTGGATGGCCGCGGCCTCGATTCCGGCCTGGAGTATCCGCCCACGGGTTCCCTCGTCGCGCACGTGCCCAGGTTAACAACTTTAGCTAGTTTGTCAATCTGTAAGTCCTGGGCGAGGCATACCTCACGTTCAGAGGCGGCTGGCTCACATTGGGTGGCGGCGCCCGCTTCGTCACCGGAGCGGACCAGCGACCAGACTCACCGCTCGTGTCTGTCCTCAGCCCGCCCACCCCGACGACCCAGCGAGTCCTTCCCACCCGGGCCGAGGTCCGGGCGGTCATCCCCGACCGGTGCTTCGAGATCTCCACCGCCCGGTCGCTGGGCCACCTGGCGCTGTCACTGCTGCTGACCGCGATACCAGTGGCACTGGCGGCTGCCTTCCTCCCACTTTCGTGGGCATGGGCGCCGGTCTGGGTGCTGTACGCCCTGGTCACCGGAACCGCCGCCATCGGGCTGTGGGTGTTGGCCCACGAATGCGGGCACGGTGCCTTCTCCACCAACAAGACCCTCCAGGACACCGTGGGTTACGTGCTCCACACCGCCCTGTTGGTCCCGTACTTCTCCTGGCAGCGCAGCCACGCCGTACACCACTCCAAGACCAACCACCTGACCGAAGGCGAGACCCACGTTCCCCGACCTCGTGACCAGTCGAGGCCGACCACCCGCCAACGCTTCGGCCGCACCATCCACGCCACCGTGTCCCTGTTCAAGATGCTGGTGCTGGGCTGGCCCGCCTACCTGCTGTTCGGCGCCACCGGCGGCCCCGAGCGGGGTCTCACCAACCACTTCTTCCCCCACGGGCGCTTCGAGTCAGACCTCTTCCCGCCTCGCTGGCACAGGCGGGTCTGGCTGTCGGCCGCCGGGGTCATCGCCATGCACGTCGTCCTGATCTGGTGGGCCGTCGCCGCCGGTTCAGTGGCCCCGGTTGTCGCCTACTACCTGGGTCCACTGGCGGTGGCCAATGCCTGGCTGGTGGGTTACACCTGGCTACAGCACACCGACTTGGACATCCCCCACTACGACGCCGACGACTGGTCCTGGCTGAAGGGTGCGTTCCAGACCGTCGACCGCGCCTACGGACCGGTCATCGACTTCCTCCACCACGGCATCGGCAGCACCCACGTGGCCCATCACATAGATCACCGGATCCCCCACTACCGGGCCCGGGCGGCCACCGACGCCATCGCCGCCGCCTACCCCGAGTGGTACCGCCACGACCCGACGCCGATACGGCGCGCCCTGTGGCGCATCGCCGGCGACTGCATCGGCGTGGAGGAGCGGCCCGATGGCTGGTATTACACGGCGGAATGATTCAGGGGATCACTACTGCGGCTCCACCAGCCGCTGAGAACGGGGAACGGCAATGACCGAAGAACACGTACTGGCGATCGACCTCGGTACCGGGGGCCCCAAGGTGGCCCTGGTCGACCGGGGAGGACACATCGTGGCCAGCGAGTTCGAGCCCACCCCGCTCGAGTTGTTGGGCGAGGGCGGTGCCGAGCAGGACCCCGATGACTGGTGGCGGGCCATCACCACCGCCGTGCATCGGGTCATGGGCCACGGTCTGGTTCCGGTCGAGTCGATCGTGGCGGTGTCGGTCACCTCCCAGTGGTCGGGCACCGTGGCCGTCGATGCCCAGGGCCGCCACCTCTACCCGGCCGTCACCTGGATGGACTCGCGGGGCGCCCCCTACGTCCATGACCTCATCACCGGTCCGGTGAACGTGGCCGGCTACCACCCCACCAAGCTGAAGGCCTGGATCCAAAAGACCGGCGGTATGCCCAGCCACTCGGGCAAGGATCCCATCGGCCACATCCTCTGGCTGAAGGCCGAACGGCCCGACGTGTACCGGTCGGCCGCCCGCTTCCTGGAACCCTGTGACTACCTCAACGCCCGGCTCACCGGTCGGATCTGTGCCTCCTACGACTCGATCGTGGCCCACTGGCTCACCGACAACCGAGACCTGTCCAAGGTGGCCTACGACCCTCAACTTCTGGCCTGGTGCGGTCTGACCGAGAACCAGCTCCCGCCCCTGGTTCCCTCGGCCACCGTGATCGGCGAAGTACTGGCAGAGGTGGCCACCGACTGGGGCCTGAACCCGGGAACCAAGGTGGTCACCGCCACCGGAGACGTCCACTCGGCGGTGGTGGGCTCGGGGGCTCTGGCGGACTACGAGGCCCACCTCTACATGGGCACGTCGTCGTGGTTGTCGTGTCACCTGCCGACCAAGCGCACCGACCTGTTCAACAACCAAGCCGCCCTGCCCTCGGCAGTACCCGGTCGGTACTTCCTGGCCAACGAGCACGAGGTGGGCGGCGGCGCACTGCTGTGGCTGCGCGATCAGGCTCAGATGGTGTCCGACTACGACGAGGCCAACACGCTCGCCGCCCAGTCTCCCGCGGGCAGCAACCGGGTGATCTTCACGCCCTGGCTGAACGGGGAACGCACCCCGGTCGACGATCACACCATTCGGGGCGGCTGGAACAACCTCTCGCTGTCGACCAACCGGGCGGATCTGGTTCGCTCGGTTCTGGAGGGTGTGGCCTACAACAGCCGATGGCTGCTGGACGTGGTCGAGAAGTTCTCCAAGCATCGCTTCGACGGCATCAACTTCATCGGAGGTGGGGCCCAGTCCGACCTGTGGTGCCAGATGCACGCCGATGTGTTGGACCGGGTGATCCGCCGAGTGGCCGAACCCCAGCATGCCAACACCCGAGGCGCGGCCTTCGTGGCCTGGCTGGCCTTGGGGAGATCCTCACTCGACGAGTTGAACCGTTCGGTCACCATCGACCGCGAGTTCTATCCCGACCCGGTGGCCCGAGCCGCCTACGTCCCGCTGTACCGCGAGTTCCTCAAGATCTACAAGGCCAACAAGGCCATACACGCCCGCCTCAACGGCTGAGCCCGGGCCACGGGTCGGGCTGGTTCAGCCCTCGGGTTTCCACGAGAACCGGACCTCGAGGGCCTGGTGGTCGCTGAGGTCCTCTCCGGCTTCATCGACGAAATCGGTTCGGAACCGGTGACTCAGGACCTTCAGGTCGACCCCGCCACCCGAGCGGAAGGCGAACTTGTCTATGCGGCCCGGCTGGTCACATCTCACGGCAGCACATGAGTCGGTCAGTCCGGTGACGTCGAGGAACTTCGACCAGATGGCGCTGTCGGCCCCGGCCCCGCCGTCGGGGTGTTCGTTGTCGGTGTGCAGGTTGGTGTCACCCCCGACGATGACGGCGGCACCCTTGCTGTGATCGGCGATGTAGGCGGCCAGTTGCCGATAGTCGGCCTCCTGGAGAGCCTGGTCGGACTCGGATCCCCCCGCCTCGCCGTGCAGGTTGTAGACGTGTACGGACAGGCCGTCGGCCAGCTCGACCTCGGTGAGGCTGAATCCCTTCATGGCCAGACAGTCGGCCGCTCCGCCGTCGCTGGTGTCGACGCCACCGAAGCAGTCGGTCCAGGGCACCCGGGCCACTTCGGTGATCGCCATCCTCGACAGCAATCCCAGGCCATCGCCCACCTCGGGAGCTGGCCGAACCGTGGTGTCGAGGCCCACGGCCTCGGGGCCGGGGTGCTTGGTGGACTTGAACTGATGCGTGGTCTCGGCCCGTAGGCGGGTGTGGTAGTTCACGAAGTCGAAGCCCGAGGCCAGCTCTGCCCACCAGTCGAAGTCCTCCTGGGTGAGCACCAGGTCGAACTGGTTGAGCAGCGGGCTGATCAGAGGGATGTTCACGTCGGGGTGTTCTTCGGAGATCTCCGCCGGCAGGCCGGCCACGTTGTAGGACACCGCCAGGAACTCTCCCCCGGCCGCCTGGTCGGCGGTGCTGGGCGCTGAGGAGTCACTGGCCGACGACGTGGAGGAGGTCGACTGGGCGTCGTCGCCAGAGCTGTCGCTGCACGCTGTCAGGCCAGCCCCCAGCGGCAGGGTCAGAGCCAGCCCGACTGACATGACCTTTCTCGACATGGCCTTCTTCATCACCGAACGTGTGAACATGACCTCGCACCGTAACGGCTGGTGTGAGCGGGTTACCGGCGGGCAACCAGCGGGCAGGCGCCCCGTGAAATCGCTACCTTGCGTTCATGAGCGACGTCACCGACCTGTTCGAGCTGTCCGAGGCCATCCTGTCGGGGCGGGCCGACATCGATCATCACCACCCCTTCTCACCCTCGAACAAACTGGTGGAGGCCGGTGACGGTGTGGCTTTCGTCGAGTCGTTCGCCAACGTGGCCGCGTTCTCCACCGCCGACGGACTCTGCCTGGTCGACACCGGCTCTGCCTTCGCCGCCCAGGCCGTACACCGCGCCGTGCGCAGTTGGTCACCGTCACGGCTGGCCTCGGCCGTGTACACCCACGGCCACGTGGACCACGTGTTCGGAACTGCCACCTTCGAAGAGGAGTCGGCCACCAACGGCTGGGAACCGGCCCGGGTCGTCGCCCACGAACTGGTTCACGAACGCTTCGACCGCTACGTGTTGACTGCTGGCTACAACTCGGTCATCAACCAACGCCAGTTCCGGGTTCCTGGGCTCCAGTGGCCAGTCGAGTACCGACGGGCCGATGTGACCTACCAGGACGAGTTGAGCTGGGACGTGGGCGACACCCGCTTCGAGCTGCGCCACGCCAGGGGAGAAACCGACGACGCCACCTGGGTCTGGGTACCCGAGCATCGGGTCATCTGCCCCGGCGACCTGATCATCTGGTGTTCACCCAACGCCGGTAACCCCCAGAAGGTGCAGCGCTACGCCCGGGACTGGGCGGTGGCCCTGCGGGCCATGGCCGCTCTTGGTGCCGAGGTGCTGCTCCCCGGCCACGGCCTGCCGATCCGCGGCGCCGACCAGGTGGCGATGGTGTTGACCGACACCGCCGACCTTCTCGATCACGTGGTCGACCACACCCTCGATGCCATGAACCAGGGAGCCACCCTCGACGCCATCGTCCACTCGCTGGAGGTGCCGGGGCGACTGGCCGACAAGCCCTACCTTCAGCCCATCTACGACGAGCCCGAGTTCGTGGTCCGCAACGTGTGGCGGCTCTACGGCGGCTGGTACGACGGCAACCCGGCTCGACTCAAGCCCCCGGCCGACGCTGCCCTGGCCAGCGAGGTGGCGGCCCTGGCCGGCGGGGTCAGGGCGTTGGCGGCGCGAGCCCGCGAGGTGGCCGACGGTGGCGACTTCCGACTGGCCTGCCAGCTCGTGGAATGGGCCACCCAGGCCGAGCCCGAAGATTCCGAGGCCCGCGCCGCCCGGTCCGAGATCTACGCCGCCCGGGTGCAGGCCGAGCGCTCGCTCATGGCGAGGGGCGTCTACTCGTGGGCCTCCCACGAGTCG
>CAUJFC010000039.1 GCA_963169755.1 Actinomycetota bacterium
TCCCCGATCACTCAGATGTACCCCGTCGAATCCGGTCAGGTCGGCGCTGGCACCCAGGTGCGCCCAGTCGACGGTCACGTCAGCTCCCCGCCTGATCACCTGATTCACCCTCACTGCCTCGGAGGTGTCGTACATCAACCCCTCGGTGGTTTCGGTGACCGTCACCCCCACCACGCAGGACTGCCTGAATGATGCTGCCATCTGGTTCCAGGCCACCCTGAAAGACTCGGGATCGAGAGAGGCGTGCCACACGTCGTTGGTTCCCAGAGCGATGACCACGACATCGGGAGGATCGAGTGAGTACTCCTCGACCATGGCGCCCATGATCGGTCCGCCGATTTTCTCCGACATAGGTCCACCCGAGAGACCTTCGCCATAGAGGGCGGCGATCTTCAGGGCCCGATCGGCCAAGGCGACCCGGAGGTCGTCCCGGGCCTGCACAGTCAACGAATCCCCCAGGATCGCCACGGTGGAGCCCTCTCCCCGGTAGTGGTGTTCCAGATCCCCCCGGGGCGAGTCGGGTGCGGGTTCGCTACTGCGGTTCGCGGAGCGAGAGTTTGGCCGTCGATCGGGGCCGGTGCGTCCAGGTGACCGGCCGGCGGCGGCAGCTGGTACCGGGTCGCCGGCGCGTGAGGTTCTCGGTTCAGCAGAGATCAGGGCACCGGGTGAAATGGCCAAGCCGGCGGCGACGAGGCCACCAACCAAGGCAACGAGAAGTGCCGTGATTGGCCTGGAACTTGTCGCTCGGATCTTCTCGGACAACCCGATCAATCTGTCTCCCCGGAGACCACCCGAGCCGGTGGTCGCTCCCAACTGAACGACCATTCATCGGCAGCTCGGGTCGAGGACTGAACCCGGCATTGGCCCACGCTGTGGGCCAGTTGCCAAACTCGCAGTCATGGCTCGTGTGCTGGTGTCAGAGAAGATCGCGGAGCGGGGCCTCGACGTGCTCCGAGCGGCCGGGCATGAGGTGGACGTACGGCTCGACCTCACCCCCGAGACCCTGCTCGAAGCGGTGAAGGGTGCCCATGCGCTCATCATCCGCTCGGCCACCACCGTTACCGCCGAAGTTCTCGATGCCGGAACCGATCTGGTGGTGGTGGGTCGGGCCGGAATCGGCCTCGACAACGTCGACGTCACCCACGCCACCACCCGCGGTGTGATGGTGGTGAACGCCCCGCAGTCCAACATCTTGTCGGCGGCCGAGCAGACCATGGCTCTGCTGTTGGCCCAGGCCCGCAACATCCCCCAGGCCCACAGCGCACTGGTGGCCGGCCGATGGGAACGCTCCAAGTGGGAGGGCGTCGAGCTGGCCGACAAGACCCTGGCGGTCATCGGCCTCGGTCGGATCGGCAAGCTGGTGGCCCAGCGCGCCATGGCCTTCGGAATGCGCATCATCGCCCACGATCCGTTCGTGGCTCCCGAGCGGGCCCACGCCATGAACATCGAGTTGGTGTCCATGGACGAGGTCGCGGCCCAGGCCGACTTTCTGACCCTGCACGTCGCCAAGACCCCCGACACCATCGGACTGATCGGCCGCGATTTCCTGGCCAGGGCCAAGCCGTCGCTGCGGGTGATCAACGTGGCCCGGGGTGGCATCGTTGACGAGGAGGCCCTGGCCGATGCCATTCGCGAGGGTCGGATCGCAGGGGCGGCGCTCGACGTGTTCGCCAGCGAGCCCACCACCGAGTCGCCGCTGTTCGAACTGCCTCAGGTGGTGGTGTCTCCTCACCTCGGTGCCAGCACGCAGGAGGCTCAGGCCAAGGCCGGCGACACCATCGCCGAGCAGGTGGCCCTGGCCCTGGCTGGTGAGTTCGTACCCTTCGCGGTCAACGTGGCGGCCGCCGAGGCCTCCGAGACCGTGCGTCCGTTCCTGAACCTGGCCGAGCAGCTGGGGGCGGTGTTCGCCGGGCTCTCGGGCGACCTCCCGGGACGGGTCGAGATCGAGTATCAGGGAGAGCTGGCTGGCTACGACACCCGGATACTCACCCTTTCGGTACTCAAGGGCATGTTCGGCGCCAGCGTCGAGGGTGTTTCCTACGTGAACGCTCCCCAGATCGCCACCGAGCGTGGAATCGAGGTGTCCGAGTCGGCCACCTCGTCGGCGGTGGACTGGATCAATCTGGTCAGCATCGCCGGTGGAGACCATCAGATTGCCGGCACGCTCGTCGGCCTGAAGGCCGAGCCGCGCCTGGTGCAGATCGACGGTCACACGGTGGATGTACCGCCCGCCGCCAACCTGCTGGTGGTCAACAACAACGACCAGCCCGGTGTCATCGGTCGGGTGGGGACGGTTCTGGGTGACGCCGGTGTGAACATCGCTGACATGGACGTCGCTCGGTCACCCGGATCGGACGGGGCACTGATGGTCATCTCGGTCAGCGAGGTCCCGTCCGCGTCGGTCATCGATCAGCTTCGGGCGGCCGAGGGCGTCACCGAGGTGGCAGTCATCGGGCGCTGATTTCAGGTGGGGCTCGGTCCCGCCTCAGCGTTTGGCGCGTCTCAATCCGTCGGCCTCGGCCGTCTCGGCCGTGGTGTAACAACGGTCGGCCCGGGTGCGGTCGTAGGCCGCCATACCCGGCTCGTGGTAGATCCCGCTGCGCAGCTTGGCCTTGATGGGATGTCCCAGCGGGCATGAGCCGTCCTCGGCGGGGAAGGTCCATCCCGATTCGGATGGACGGGGATCGTCGGCGCCCGGGCCGGTGGGCGCTGCGTTGGGCTCGTCGGCCGCTGAGATGTGGGTGGGGTCAGGCGCTATAGCACCAGTGAGCTGGTCCGAGACTTCCGGCGTCGGCGTCGGGATGGCACGCGGCTCAGACAATTGGGCGGTCGAATCATCCCGCGGTGCCATTGGCAGCCCTAGTGTCGGCCGGCTCGGAGGAGTCAGGAAGACCTCGGCTCGGGTCCCACGGAGGCGTTGCAGGGCCAAGCCCGCCGCACCCACCGTTGCGGCGGCGGCCAGCAGTCTGAGGGCTCGGGGGGAGGACACGGGGCCGAACACTAACTGGGCCATCAACGTGCATGCCGGCGACGCGTGGGGCAGTGACGCGCCTACGCTGCGGTGGAGTTCCGAGCGGGATGCAAAGGAGAAGCCCATGGGAATCATGGACAAGATCAAGGGCGAACTGGTCGACATCATCGAGTGGATGGACGACTCGCGTTCCACCCTCGCCTGGCGGTTTCCCCGCTATCACAACGAGATCAAGAACGGTGCCCAGCTCATCGTCCGTGAGGGGCAGGAAGCGGTCTTCGTCTATCGGGGCGCCCTGGCCGATCGCTTCGGCCCCGGCCACTACGAGCTGACCTCGGAGAATCTGCCCATTCTCGGCACTCTCCAGGGCTGGAAGCACGGCTTCAACAGCCCGTTCCGCAGCGAGGTGTACTTCATCAACACCCGCCCGGTCACTGACCTCCGCTGGGGAACTCCCCAGCCGGTCACGGTGCGTGACCCCGACTTCAAGATGGTGCAGGTCCGGGCCAACGGTCTGTGCGTGGTGAAGATCGAGAACGCCGAGATCTTCCTACGCGAGGTGATCGGCACCGACTCCAACGTCGACATCGAAGAGATCACCGAACTGCTCCGGCGGGTCATCACCCTGGCCTTCTCGGACATGGTCCTGGAGACCGGCCTGGGGGCCATCGACCTCCAGGGGCGTCAGGTCGAGTTGTCGGCCAAGCTGCGTGACTTCGTGGCCGAGCGGGTCGACGACGAGTACGGCCTGGCCATTCCCGACATCACCATGAACATCTCGCTGCCCGACGAGATCACCGCCGCCATGACCCGCGGCGTGGCCCGTGGCGTCGAGGAGGGCGGATTCCTCAGCAACGTGGGCGACCTGGGCCGCTACCAGCAGGCCAAGCAGGCCGATGCCATGTTGGCTGCTGCCCAGAACCCCGGTGGCGGTGGGGCCATGGGAGACATGATGGGCATGGGTATGGGTCTGGCCATGGCCGGTCAGATGGCCGGCCAGATGATGGGTGCTGGTCAGGCGGCCGCCGCGCCACCCCCGCTGCCCGCTGCCCAGACCTTCCACGTCGAGATGGGCGGCGCGGCCCAGGGGCCGTTCACCGTGGCTCAGATCCAGGCCGGAATCGCCAATGGCCAGGTGACCCCTGATTCTCTGGTCTGGACCAACGGCATGGCGGCGTGGGCAGCGGCTTCCACCGTGCCGGCACTTCAGCCCTTGTTCGCTGCTCCGCCGCCGCTGCCCCCGGCGGCTCCACCGGCACCGCCGGCCGATCCTCCGGCGCCGGCCGCTGAGCCTCCGGCCCAGTGAGCGATCAGGCGGGGCCTCCGCCGATTCCGCCGCCTCCGCCCCCGCCGCCTCCGGTTCCGCCGCCCCCTCCGGTCGGGAGTGGTTCCCCGATCGGCGGGGCCGAGCCGGCTGAGTCCGCGGTTCCAGCTTCCGAGGTCGTTGACCAGCGGGCCATGTTCCAGGTCACCGAGCAGACCAGGACGTACCCCTGCACCCAGTGCGGCGATCAGCTGGTGTTCGACCCGGCGTCCCAGAAGCTGAGCTGCCCGAGCTGCGGGTATCAGGCAGAGGTAGACACCTCAGGGCTGGCGGCCCCCACCGAGCGGGACCTCCGCTCCACCATGGCCCAACTCCGGTCGGCCATGGCCACCAATGCGGGGCCGCAGATCGAGGGTGAGAAGGCGATCACCTGCCAGAACTGCGGAGGGCAGTCGACCTTCACCGGCACCCTCACCGCTCAGCGCTGCCCCTACTGCGCCACGCCGATCCAGCGCGACGACGTCCATGACGCGCCGGCCCGGCTCCCGGTAGACGGCGTGCTGCCGTTCCAGGTGTCCGAGAAACAGGCCACCGAAGCCATCGAGAAGTGGATCAACAGTCGCTGGTTCGCGCCCAACGAGTTCAAGAAGTACAACCAGAAGGGCTCGTTCACCAGCGTCTACGCCGCCTACTTCACCTACGACGCCGATACGTCCACCCACTACACCGGTCAGCGGGGAGACCACTACACGGTGACCGTGGGATCAGGCGACGACGCCCACACCGAGACGCGGACCGAGTGGACCTCGGTCTCGGGCATGGTCACCAACCAGTTCGACGATGTGGCAGCCCTGGCCAACACCGGGTTCGACTCGGCGAAGGTGGCGGCCTTGGAGCCGTGGCCCACCTATGACGCCAAGCCGTTCTCCCCCCAGTACGTGGCCGGTCACCTGTGTCGGACCTATGACCTCGACGCTGAGGAGACATTCCCGGTTGCCAAGGCGGTGATGGACGGCGAGATCGAGTCCACCATCCGGAGCGACATCGGAGGCGACGAGCAGCGGATCTCCACCAAGTCGACCACGTTCCATCAGCTGCTTTTCAAGCATCTGCTGTTGCCGATCTGGCTGCTCACCGTGATCTACGACGGCAAGCCCTTCCAGGTGTTCATCAACGGAGTCACCGGTGAGGTTCAGGGCCAACGGCCGTGGAGCAAGGTGAAGATCGCCTTGGCGGTGGTGGCGGCGCTGATCGTGATCGCGGTGGTCCTGACCATTTGGAGCGGATCGAAATCGGGGTCGACGTGAGCATTCTGTTGGTGCTGGTGTTCCTGGTGGGGTTGTTGGTGGTCGGGGCCGTGGTGGCCGGAGGTGTGGCCCTCGCCAGCCGTTCCAAGGGCGACTTCAAACGGGCCAATCAGGTGGTGCCGGGGCGGGCGAGCTCGGCTCCGGCCTCCTGGGCGGGTTCTCATGATCCCGAGGCGCGACTTCACCGTCGACTGCGAGATGCCATGGCGGCCCTGCGGGCCAATCCGGCCTTCAATTCCAACCCGGTGCTGCTCGATGTCCGGGTTGATCTCGAAGAGCAGGCAATCAACCTCGACGAGCAACTGGTGGTGGTGGCGGCCCTGCCCCGTACCCATCACCAGGAGCCACTGGCTCGCATCACCGAGGCGGTTGAGCTGATCGAGAAGGCGGTCACCGATCTGGCCTCCCAGTCGGCTCGCGATGCCGCTCCCCGACTCCAGAAAGTGCTGGCCGAGATCACCCAGCGGTCGTCGCTGGTCGACCAGATTCGGGCCGAGCTCGACGGCATGGGCCGCCCCGTGGCCCAGCCCGCCGATGGGAGAGCAGCGGCGGCTCCGGTCGAGCAGGCTGGCAGCACCAACCCCGGCGGTGGAGCCCAAGCGGCCCCTAGTGCGTCCCCGAGCGACGGATCGGGGGCGACCGGCCAGGCCGGTTCGTCCTTCTGAGGAAACGCCGAGTCGATTTCGCTCGGTTCGGGATTGACCCATTCTCCGTCGCTCTCTATTGTCTATGAAGTCAGTAGGAAATAGGGAGTTGAGGGTCTTAGGTGCGCCGGATCATCGTGATCGCCATTGTGGGGTTCTTCGCCCAACTGATCGACGGTGCCTTGGGCATGGCCTACGGCGTCACCTCGTCGTCGCTGATGCTGGCCTCGGGCCTGGCACCGGCGGCCGCCTCGGCCACCGTCCACCTCTCCGAACTCGGCACCACCGTGGCCTCCGCGGTGGCCCATTGGCGGTTCGGCAACGTCGACTGGCGGATGGTCGCCCGATTGGGGGTGCCGGGGGCGGTGGGGGCGTTCATCGGGGCCACGGTGTTGTCCAACATCTCCACCGAGGCGGCGCGCCCAGCCATGGCGGTGATCTTGTGCTTCCTGGGTGCCTACGTGCTGGTGCGTTTCACCTTCGGAAACCTGGCCGACCGTCGTGATCGACCGCCTCTGCGAGCTCGCTTCCTTTCTCCGCTGGGGCTGGCCGCCGGGTTCATCGATGCCACGGGCGGTGGTGGATGGGGGCCGGTGGCCACTCCCACCCTGTTGGTATCGGGACGGGTGGAGCCCCGCAAGGTCATCGGATCGGTCGACACCAGCGAGTTCCTGGTGGCGGCCGCCGCCAGCCTGGGCTTCATCGTCGGCATCGGCAATGAAGGGGTGGAGGCCCCCTATGTGTTGGCCCTTCTGGCCGGCGGCCTGGTCGCAGCTCCGGTGGCAGCGTGGTTGGTGCGGCGCCTACCAGCGCAGATGCTGGGGTCCCTGGTGGGTGGGTTCATCGTGCTCACCAACGCCCGAACGATCCTCGACGCCACTCACAGCTCGGGGGCAGCGGCGGTGGCGGTGTACCTGGTGATCGTGACCATCTGGGGCGCGTCGGTGACCTGGTCGCTGCGACGTCTCCGTCGCGACCGCCTGGCAGGAAAGGGTGACCAGATCACCAACGAGCCATCCCAGATCGAGGTGTCGGCGGCGGTGGCGGGTTAGTACGACCCGGACCGCCCGGTGAGGGTGGTGCCTGAAACTCAGGCGGTGGTGGGCAGCCACGCTGGGCGGGTGGCCTCGAAGGCGCTGATGGCGTCGGCCTTCTGAAGGGTCAGGCCGATGTCGTCGAGGCCCTCCAGGAAGCGGTGCCGAACCGCGTCATCCAGTGGGAACTCGACCGAGAGGCCGATGGCG
>CAUJFC010000040.1 GCA_963169755.1 Actinomycetota bacterium
ACCTGCCCGACGGTGCCACCGTGATCGCCCGATCCTCCCACTGCCCGGTGGCGGCCTACTCCCTGGGCGACCGGGTGGTGGCGGTGCAGGCCCACCCCGAGTTCACCCCAGCTCTCACCCGTGACCTGATCACCGTGCGCCACGACCTGATCGGAGCCGACGTGGCCGACGCTGCACTTGACCTACTCCGAGACGCAAAGGCCGTCGATGCCATCGACGGAGTGGCCTTGGCCCGCTGGTTCACCGCCGTGTTGACCCAGCCATAACCCAACCATGACCCGAACCCCAACTGAGTTCTCCATGCTGTATCGACTTCGGTCCGTCCTGTCCGCTGCCGCCATCGCTGCCCTGGTGGCGACCTCGGTGGTGACCACCGAGCTGGCATCAGAGCCGGCACCGGCGACCGCAATGGCCACGGAAGGACCGGCTCGATCTGGCTCGGGTTGCCGGCGCGACACCGCCTCGGATCTGCGCTGGGTGTCTTGGGTTCGGCTCACCCTGACCGGTTCAGTGCCGTCGATACCCCAGGTCGTCCCACATCTGGCAACGTTGGAGGACGGTGGTACCTACCTCGAGGTGGCTACCTCTCTGGCCCGCAGCGATGCCGCTCTGGGCGCTCGTATCCGCTCTGGGTACCAGCGGGTCCTCGGTCGCTCCCCTTCACTGAATGAGGTGATCGATTGGCTTCCCACCGCCCGGCTCTCGGGGCCGACCGGGGTGGATGCCGCTCTGGCCGGTTCCGATGAGGCCTTCGCCCAGTCGAGATCGAACAACAGCCGCTGGCTCGACGACACCTATCGGTCGCTGGTGGGTGGCCGAGCCGACCAGGCGGGACGTGACTACTGGCTGGGGCGGTTGTCCGCCGGTACCCCACGCCACGCCGTGGCGGCCGCTCTGGCGGCCACCCCCGCCGGGGTTCGGTTCCGTACCGACCTGGCGTACCGACTGGTTCTCGGCCGGCCGGGTGACAACAGCGGTCTCGACTGGTGGGCGGCCACCACCGGGGGCTACGGCGACCAGGTGGTGGCGGCCGCGCTGACGGCCAGCGACGCCGGCTGGAGACGCTCGCAGCGGCACTTCGGGGCTGCCGAGAGTGCCCTTCCTCCGCTGTGTCCCCGAGTGCTGCGCTGGATGCCCGAGCCCGGCTCCATCGTGCGCACCCTGGCCCCCGTGGCGTCGTTCGGTCCGAACCTGGCCACCCTCACCTTCGACGACGGCCCCAACCCTACCTGGACCCCCCAGATCCTCGATGTGCTGGCCCGATACCGCATTCGGGCCACCTTCTTCATGGTGGGCAACGCCGCTCGCCAGCACCCTGATCTGGTGCGACGGATCGTGGCCGAGGGTCACCACGTGGCCATCCACACCATGAGCCACCCCAACCTGTTGACCCTGGGCCGGGCCGGGCAGTACTCCCAGATCGTCGGGGCCCGCGACGTGGTCGAGTCGATCGCCGGCCCCGGATCGGTGCGTTGCTTCCGTCCCCCCTATGGCAACCGCAACGCCACCACCGATGCCATCGCCGCCGAAGCCGGCCTGGCCACCATCATGTGGAGCCGAGACGGCCGCGACTGGGCCTCGCCCGGCGTCGACCACATCGTCAACGAGAACCTGAGCACCCGATACGACGGCGGCCGTGCCGTGTTGCTGCTCCATGACGGCGGCATCGACCGCCGCCAGACGGTGGCCGCTCTCCCCCGCCTGATCGAGGCCCTCCAGGCACGGGGCTACCGCTTCGTGCAGATCTGCTAGCCAACCCCTGTGAACGCCGGCGATCACCTGACGTCGTCCCCTCCGGTCCCGGTTCGCCGTGTCCGGTTCTCGTGGCCCGACGACATGGACCCGGTGTGGACCCGTAGCGAACCCGATCTGGCCATCTGCGCCAACGCTGTCTCGCTGCTGATGCCCCATCTGGAGCCCTACGTGGTGGCGTCGATTCGTTCGCAGCTTCCCCGCCTGAACTCCGAGGATCCGCCGTTGGCCGCCCGGGCCGGCGCCTATGCCACCCAGGAAGCCCAGCACCACGGCCAGCACCGGCGCTACAACGACCTACTCACCGCCCACTACCGGGGACTGAGCCGCCTGGACCGGGCGATGGCCACGGTGTTCGGGCTGCTTCGGAGACGGTCTGACCGCTTCGGTCTGGCGTTCGCCGCCGGGTTCGAGGCCATCGCCTTCACGGCAGCACGCTGGGTCGACGCCAGGCTGCGCCTGTTGCGAGGTGGGCATCCTGCTGCCACCACGTTCTTCTTGTGGCATCTGGCCGAGGAGGTGGAGCACAAGTCGGTGGCCTGGGACGTGTACCGCCAGTCCTTGGGCTCGAACGGTCGGGGCGGGCACCTGTCCTACGCCTGGGCCACCTGGGTGGCCGGAGTGGTGCTGGCGGTGTTCTCACTCCTGGGCACCTGGGTGATGCTGTTCCACGAGAACCGCTGGTGGCGTCCTAACGTTCACCTCCGCTTGGCAGTGTGGTCGGTGAGCTTCATCTTCGTGGCGCTACCCGCGATGGTGGTTTCATCGCTTCCCGGCCACCATCCAGACAAGCTGGCCGACCCCGCCGGGCTGGCGCACTGGTTGGACAACTTCGACCCGGCCTCGGGCACCATCCCCGAGTGGGCCCAGCCCTGAAACTCCGGCCCAGCCGGATGGTTCGCTGGGCAATACTCGGCGCATGATCCAGCGTGACCTGAGCTTCATCGAGACCGCCCCGGTTCGCATCGAGGTGGGTAGCACCGTGCAGGCGACACCGGCCCAGGTCTGGCAGGTTCTGGCCGACCACCGAGGTTGGACCCGGTGGTTCGGTCCGTCCCTTGCATCGTGTGAACCGACCTCGGAGCCTCCCGAGGGTGTGGGCTCCACCCGCACCGTGACCCTACGGGGAGGAGCGAGGGTCGACGAGAGGTTCATCGTCTGGGACGAGCCTGAACTCTGGGCCTTCACTGGCACCGCCATGAAGCCGGGCGCCTTCCGAGAACTGGTGGAAAGGGTGACACTGGCCCCGATCGGTGACGACCGGACCAGGGTCACCTACACCATGGCTCTGACCCCGGCCGGGTGGCTCCGTCCCATGGTTCCCTTGCTACGAGCCGGGGTGAGCCGCTCTCTGCGCGACGCCCTGGAGGCCCTGGGTCGCGAGGCGGCCGGGGTTCAGGCGACGGCGACCTGAGAGCTCAGATGAGCCCCAGGGCGCACATGGCTTCAGCCACCTTCACGAACCCGGCCACGTTGGCACCGAACACGTAGTCGCCGGGGCGACCGTAGGTTTCGGCGGTGGTGGCACAGGTCTCGTGGATGGAGGTCATGATCTCCGACAGCTTCAGCTCGGTACGAGCGAAGGTCCAAGAGTCGCGGGCGGCGTTCTGCTGCATCTCCAGCGCCGAGGTTGCCACCCCACCGGCGTTGGCGGCCTTACCGGGGCCGAACAGCACGCCCCCGGCTCGCAGCACCTCGATGCCGTCGGGGGTGGTGGGCATGTTGGCCCCTTCGGCCACCGCCAGGCAGCCGTTGGCCACCAGCATTCGGGCATCAGCGGCCGACAGCTCGTTCTGGGTGGCGCACGGTAGGGCCACCTCGGTGGGGATCTCCCAGATGTTGCCGCGCGGATGGTGGGTGGAACCGGAGCGGTACTCGGCGTAGCGGGCCAGCGTGGTGCGCTCTACCTCCTTGACCTGGCGCAAGGTGTCGAGGTCGATTCCATCGGGGTCATAGACGTAGCCCTGAGAATCTGAGCAGGCCAGTACCCGGCCGCCCAGTTGATGGAGCTTCTCGATGGCGTAGGTGGCCACGTTGCCGGCCCCCGACACCACGCAGGTGCGGCCGTCGACTGAGCGGTCCTGCACCCGCAGCATCTCCTCGAGGAAGAACACCGCCCCGTAGCCGGTGGCCTCGGGGCGCACCAGCGCCCCGCCCCACGACAGGCCCTTTCCGGTGAGGGTGCCCGATTCGTAGCGGTTGGTGATCCGCTTGTACTGACCGAACATCCAACCGATCTCGCGGGTGCCGACGCCGATGTCACCGGCGGGCACGTCGGTGTACTCACCGATGTGTCGGTAGAGCTCGGTCATGAAGCTCTGGCAGAAGCGCATGATCTCGTTGTTGCTGCGACCCTTGGGGTCGAAGTCCGAGCCACCCTTGCCGCCACCGATCGGCATGCCGGTGAGGGCGTTCTTGAAGATCTGCTCGAACCCCAAGAACTTCACGGTGCCCAGCGACACCGAGGGATGGAAGCGAAGGCCACCCTTGAACGGCCCCAGAGCCGAGTTGAACTCGACCCGGTACCCCCGGTTGATGTGGACGTCGCCGTTGTCGTCCTGCCACGGCACCCGGAAGATGATCTGACGTTCCGGTTCACAGATGCGCTGGATGATCTTTTGCTGGGTGAACTCGGGGTACTTCGACAGCACCGGCCCGATCGACCCCAGTACTTCTCGCACCGCCTGATGGAATTCGGGTTCGGCCGGATTGCGGCGCAGCACCTCGTCGAAGATGTCGTCGAGCTTCTCGTCGAGCACGGGGTCCTCCGTGAGCGGATCAGGATACGGATATCAGAGCTATGTCACGGTCGCAGGCCGGGTCTGCTCTCACCAAACCGACCATCGATGTGCGCCTCCCGACACCAACACGAAGCCTCGGCCCGCGCCCCTCAGGATGTGGGACCGGCTCGACCGAAACCTAGAGTCACGGCCTGTGCACGAGCCGAGGGAGTGTCCGATGCCTGACTGGCTCGGAGCCCTGATCCACAACGGTCTCGAGGCGGTGGTGGTGCTCGACTCGAACCTTTCGGTGATATACGCCAACTCCGAGGCTCTGCGGATCACTGGCTACCGCTGGGATCAGCTGCGCGGGGTCGACGCTTTGGGGTTGATCCACCCCGATGACACCGCCCGGGCGGTGACCAACATCGCAGGCGTCGACCAGGGCGCCCGACCCGATCCCGGTCTCATCCGGCTGCTCCACGCCAGCCAGCGGTGGCATCCCGTGGAGATGAACCCTCGTTCGGTGTCGCTACCCGCCCCACCCCATGGCCCGGGCGATGTGCTGGCAGTGACGCTGCGCGACCACCAACTCGAAGACACCCACTGGCGGTTCTTGGCCGACCTCGCTGCCGGTACCGACCTGGTCGAGTCTCTCGACGCCCTCGCGCACGGCTTGTCCAGCCACACCGACGGTCCGATGGGTATCGCGTTGGAGGCCCACGGACGCCTGATCACGGTAGGTCCACTCGGTCGAGAACTGACCTGGCCCAGCAACATCGACTCAGTGGAGCCTTGGGCCGGGGCGATGGCGACCGGTCGGCCAGGGTGGGCGTTGGTCGAGGACCTACCCGACCCGCTGCGCAGCAAGGCCGGCGACCTCGGCGTGGGCGTTGTCATCGTGGTGCCGGTTGACGACCCGGCCGCCGACGTCCCAGTCCTCCTCGTGCAGTGCCCACCAGTGGCGGCCATGGCCGAGATTCACACCACCGCCTTGTCGCTACGCCCCCGCCAGGCGGTGAGCCTCGCCCTCGAACGTCGCCATTCCCTGGAGGCCCTGCGCCATCAGGCGCACCATGACTCGCTCACCGGGTTGGCCAACCGTTCGGCCTTCTTTGACCGCCTGGCCTGTGACCATGACCGGGGCGAGGATCTGGCCGTGTGCTACGTCGACCTGGATCGTTTCAAGCAGGTCAACGACACCTACGGTCACCAGGTGGGCGACGGTGTGCTGATCGAGGCGGCCAGGCTGCTGGGGGAGGCGACCGGCCCCGAGGATCTGGTGGCCCGCCTCGGCGGCGACGAGTTCGGAATCGTGTGCACCGGCCGCGACGATGCCGGGTTGGCCGCGCTGGCGGCCGCGCTCACCGCCGCCTTGAGCCAGGGTGTAACGGTGGAGGGAACCACCCATGATGTGAGGGCCAGCGTGGGTGCCGCCCGTGGCGCGGCGGCCCCCGATGTGGTGGTGGCCGCCGCCGACGCCGCCCTCTACCGGGCGAAGCGAGATGGCCGAGGCACCTGGCGAATGGCATCACCCGACCGCCACGCCTGAGCCCCCACCTGGCAATTCACCGACGGTTCGACCCTCACGAATGACCTGCATTTATGCGGTCTGACCTGCGGAAATGACACAAGAAAAAGTTCTCCTGGGTGTCCCAGGGCACCCCTCGTTTCTGCCCGTTCCGGAGCTCGAAAGGGACGCGAACGGGACCCGGCACTCAGCGACCGAAGCCGTCAGCGAGCATCTTCTCGGCATCCCTCGCCCCCAACCCCGAGGTGGACGCTCCGAGAGCAACGAAGCTGGGCAGCTCTGTGTTCTCTTCCGCCGACAGGTCCGGCAGGCCAGCAGCCAAATCGGCGAGGAGCACATCGACAGCGACTCCGCGTCTAGCTGCCTCCGCCTCGAAGCGGGCAACCACGGCGTCAGGAAGTTCGATCGTCGACACGACCCAAGGCTACCGGCTCGTCAACGAGAGATAGCCGTTCGGTCGAACCTTCCTCGCCGCTGTGGCCCAGGAACAAGACTCGGCGGTCAGTGCTAACTCGCCCGAGACGACGCCATGTCCGCCCAGAAACGATAGAACCCCCGGTCACAGATGTGACCAGGGGCCTTGTGGTGGGCGTAACAGGACTCGAACCTGTGACCTCTGCCGTGTGAAGGCAGCGCTCTAGCCAACTGAGCTATACGCCCCTGCGGGAAGCGGCACCCTACCGTTCCCGCTGACCGAGGACCAACCCCGGGCGACTCACGAGAACGGGCAGACGGTGTCCAGGGCCAGGACCCGCTCTAGGTGGGCCACTGCCCGCAGCACCGCCTGGTCACCGTGTTGGGGCCCGACCACCTGGAGCCCCACCGGCATGGCATCGGTGGTGAACCCGGCGCACACCGACCCGGCCGGGTTTCGGGTGAGGTTGAACGGATAGGTGAAGCTCACCCAGGACATCGACTCCTCACCATCGATGGTGCCGGCCCGGTCGCCCACCGGGGTCTGACCGGCGACCGTGGGGGTCAGGAGCAAGGGGGCCTTGTGGAACAGGTCGACCAGTCGAGCGTTCAGATGGTGGGCCAGGTCCAGTACCTCCAGACAGGAGGCGACACCGGCGGTCTGTTCGACCCAGGCGACCATGGTCGCCAGGGCCGGGTCGACCTCACCCCAGCGGCTCCGGTCGGGATCGGCCCCCACCAGGGTGCGCAGATTGGCAGCCATCGCCAAGGTCAACCACGGCACCGCTGGATCGTCGTCGAACACATCGTCGACTCTGATCACCTCGGTTCCCGAATCGGCCAGGGCGGCTACCGCCTTCTCACACACTGCCAGTACCTCGGAATCGACCCGGGCATAACCGAGGGTGGGCGACCACAGCACTCGCCGAGGTGCCCCGGCCGCGATCAGAGCATCGGTCCAGGAACTCTCGGGCATGGGCAGAGCCCGCAGGTCGGTTGGGTCGGGGCCAATGACCACATCCAGCGCAGCAGCGGTGTCGGCGATGGTTCGGGTGAGCACCCCCTTGGAGGACAGGTCGGCCCAGGCGGCCGGGCGGGGGCCACCGGCGGGTACCCGCCCCAAGGACGGCTTGATGGTGCTGAGCCCACAGAGGGCGGCCGGGATCCGCAGCGATCCCCCACCATCAGATCCGGTGGCCATGGGCACCAGTCCGCCGGCGACGGCCGCCGCCGACCCGCCCGAGGAGCCGCCCGCCGACCGCGTCGGTGACCACGGATTGGCGGTGCGCCCGAACAGCAGGTTGTCGGTGTCGGCTTTCCAGGCCAGTTCGGGGGTGTTGGTCTTGCCCACCACCACACATCCCGCCAGCCGCAAGCGGTCGACCAGAATCGAGTCGGCGGTGGCGGGCGGGGTGTCGGCGAACAGCCTCGACCCGTGGGTGGTCCGAAACCCGATCGCATCCTCGGTGTCCTTCACCCCGATGGGAACCCCGGCCAGAGGCCCCCCTTCCTCACCCCGGGCGATGCGGGCGTCGACCTCGCCGGCTTGGGTCAAGGCGGCATCGGCGTCGACCGCCACGAACGCCCCCAGGGTGGGGTTGGCGTCATCGATACGGGCCAGGGCCACCTCGGTGAGCTCTCGGGCCGACACCTCGCGGTTGCGGACCATGCGGGCCAGATCCGTCACGCTCACAGTTCGAAAGTCCACGGTTCACTCCTGATTGGTGGTCTGGATGGGCTGGCGGGTGGTGGATTCGCCTCGGGTCACCGGTCAGTAGCCGAGTTCAGCGTCGATCAGCCCGAAGAGGGGCCCGCCTGCCACCAGCGCCGCCACGTTGTCGGCGATGCGGGCCGCCAACAGGGGCCGGGCCATGGCTGGCGTGTTGGCGGTGTGGGGAGTCACGATCACCTGCGGCAACCTCCACAGGCGATGGTCATCGGGTAGGGGCTCGGGGTCGGTCACGTCCAGGCCGGCCGCCCCCACCTGGCCCGATTCCAGGGCCGCCACCAGGGCGTCGGTGTCGAGGTGTTCCCCTCGGGCCACGTTCACCACCACCGCCCCCGGAGCCAACCGGGCCAGTTCGGCCGCCCCCACCAGGCCCCGGGTGGCAGCCGACAGCGGCAGCGCCAGCACTAGGGCCTCGGCTCCGTCGAGAGCCTGGTTCAACTGCTCGGCCGACAGCACCCGCACCGCGCCGTCTCGGGGATCGTCGTCATCCGGGTGGCGTCGGACCACGGTGATCTCGCACCCGAAAGGCCCCAGCAATCCCAGCAGTGACCGGGTGATACCCCCGCCACCGACGATGGTCACCCGGGCACCCAGCAGGTTGCGGCCCGCCGGTGTGGTCCACTCCCCGGCTCGGGCGAATGGACCGAGGTTGCGGAACCCGGCCAGTAGTAGCCCCAGGGCGTGCTCGGCCACCGGGGCGGCGTAGGCGCCTTTGGCACACGTCCAGAACAGATCGGACCGGGAAGCGATGATCCCCAGGAAGGGCTCGACCCCGGCCCAGGGAAGCTGGACCCACCGCAGGGCCGGGGCGCCAGCCAGGGCCTCGGCCAATCCGTTTGGGCCGCTCTGGTCGGTCCACACCAACCCCACCGCGTCGGCCAGCGGGACCCGGCGACCCCCGGCCCCGGTGATGGCCTCGTCGATCGAGGTCGACGACCGAGGCGCCACTGCCACCGGAAGCCGGGCGTCACCGGTGGCGGGTGGCTCCCAGACTCCGAGGCCGATACCCGTTGGTGGGGTCACGGGCGGCACCGTAGCCTCGGGGTGTGACCGGGACCGTGGAAGACGATCAGAGCACGGTCTTCGCCCCCGCCGAGTCCCGATTCACACCGGGTACGGCCCGGTCGGCTTTCCAGCACCCCACGTTCCGCACCATCTATCTGGGGGCTTTCGCCTCCAACATCGGTACCTGGATGCAGAACGTGGTGCTCGGGGCTCTGGCCTACAGCTTGACCGGCTCGGCGGTGTTCGTGGGCGTCATGACCGCTGCTCAGCTCGGGCCCCTGCTGGTGTTCTCGATGGTGGGCGGGATGCTGGCCGACTCGTTCGACCGGCGGCGGGTGCTGTTGACCCTGAGCGTTCAGCAGGCCCTGTTCTCGGTGCTGCTGGCGCTGGTGACCCTTCCCGATGACCCCAACCGCACCCTGATGGTGGCGGTGGTGCTGTGCATAGGCTTCGGCAACGCCCTCTTCGCCCCCATCTTCAGCGCGGTGGTGCCGATCCTGGTCCCCCGCCCCGACCTGTCGGGTGCCATCTCGCTCAACTCGGTGCAGATGAACGCCTCGCGCATCATCGGGCCGGCCATCGGGTCGGTGATCAACGCCCGGGTGGGGCCGTCGTGGGTGTTCCTGATCAACGCCGTGAGCTTCGGGGCCATCATCGCGACCCTGCTGCGGGTACGCCTGCCCGAACCTCCGGCCACCGGCGGCCAGGGGCTGCACCGCCTCATCGAGGGCATCCACGTGGCCCGCGACGACCGGGTGGTGGCCCAGTGCCTGATCACCATCTTCACCTTCTCGTTCCTGTCGTTGCCCTTCATCACCCAGATGCCCAAGATCGCCTCGGCTCACCTCGACATCGTCCCCAAGAGCAGCGCCTACGGGTTGCTGTATGCCTGTTTCGGTCTGGGCGCGGTGATCGGGGCCTTGTCGATCGGCACGGTTTTCGCCGGTTCGTCCATGGCCCGCCTGACCCGCCGCGGCCTGGTGGGTTTCGCCGTGATGCTCATGGTGTTCGGCTCTCTGCGCTCCTCGGCCCCGGCCTATGTAGTGATCGTGGCGCTGGGTGGCGTGTACTTCGCGGTGATCACCTCGCTGTCGACGGTGCTTCAACAAGACCTGGAGGACGCGGTGCGGGGCAAGGTGATGGCGCTGTGGATCATGGGGTTCGGCGGCACCGTCCCCTTCGGCGGTCTGCTGGGTGGCTGGTTCATCGAACGCACCAGCATCACCGCCATGGTGGCGGTAGGGGCCGTGGTCGCCCTGGGACTGGCCGCCACCATGGACTACCGGCCGGCCACCTCACCCTCCGCTGTCAGGTTCCCGGGGTGAGCAACAGTTCGACCACTCGCTCGAGGCGCGCTGACCGACTGGCCTTCACCAGTACCGCCACGTCTCCACCTCGGCCGTCACCGCTGAGCCCGGCCGCTTCTGCCACCTGGGCCGGGTCCGAGACATGGCTCAACTCACCCCGGACCGCCGGCCCGTAGCGAGGTTCGGCCACTGCCACGGTCTCCACCCCCAGGTCGCGGGCCAGGGCCGCCACCTCGAGGTGGGCGGCCTCGGCGTCAGCCCCCAGCTCGGCCATGGTTCCCAGAATCGCCACCCGACGCCGGGCCGGCAGGGCGGCCAGGGCCCGTAGACCGGCGGCCATGGAGGTGGGGTTGGCGTTGTAGGAGTCGTCGAGCACCCGCAGCCCGTCGGCGGCCACCCGCAGGTGCATACGCCCCTTCGACAGGGCCGCCCCCTCCAGGCCTGCGGCCACCGCCTCGAGCTGGGCGCCCAGTCCCAACGCCACCGCGGCTGCTCCCAGGGCATTGGTCACCTGATGCTCACCCGCCACCCCCAGGCACACGGTGGTGGAACCCCACGGGCTGACCAGCTCGAAGGTGGCTCGTAGGTCGGGGCCCAACGACAGTGAACGGGCCGAGACGTCGCCGCCGTACCGCCCGAAGGTGACCACGGTGGCCCGGGTCCGCCCTGCCATGGCCGCCACCCTGGCATCGTCGTGGTTGAGCACCGCCAACCCCTCGGGTGCGAGGGCCTCGACCAGTTCACCCTTGGCGGCGGCCACGGTGTCGAGAGATCCGAACTGTTCCAGGTGGGCGCCGGCCACCACGGTGACCACCCCCACGGTGGGGCGCGCCACCTCACACAGTTGGGCCACGTGGCCCTGTCCCCGGGCCCCCATCTCGACCACGGTGAACCCGGTGCCGTCGGGAGCGTCGAGCAGGGTGATGGGTACACCCAACTCGTTGTTGAACGAACCTCGGGCCACATGGGTGGGCCAGGTGGTGGCGGCCACCGCTCCCAGCAGGTCTTTCAGCGAGGTCTTGCCCACGCTGCCGGTCACGCCCACCACGTGACCTTCCAGGCGGGTGCGGGCCAGTGAACCCAGGCGGCCAAGGGCCTGCGTGGTGTCGTCGACCAACACGGCGGTGCCGGCTTCGATCGGTCCGGCGGTGAGGTAGGCAGCAGCACCGGCCCCGACGGCGGCGGCGATGAAGTCGTGGCCATCACGTTCGGCCACCACCGGTACGAACAGCCGACCGGGCTCGATGGTGCGCGAGTCGATCGACGCCCCGTCAACGGTCGTGTCACGCCCGAACACCTCGCCGTTGGTTGCTCTGGCCACTTCGGTGGTCGTGAGGCGCACGGCGCCCGACCGTACACTCGGCCACCATGCCCGCACCGATCCGTCTCGTCGTGCTCTTCGGTGGACAGTCGGCCGAGCATGCCGTGTCGTGCGTGTCGGCCGCCCACGTCATCAAGGCGTTGGATCCGGACCGCTACGAGGTGGTTCCGGTGGCCATCACCCTCGAAGGTCGCTGGCTGTTGTGCGACCCGGTCGTTGCCGCCCTCGGCCAGGGAACCGACGCGGTGCCCGACCCCCTTCCGGTCGAGGGGACCGAGGTGGAGCCCCAGTCGGTGGTGAGCCCACTAGCGGCGGATCAGCCGGTGGTGGTGCTGCCCGTCCTCCATGGCCCCCGGGGCGAGGACGGTGCGGTGCAGGGACTGCTGGAGTTGGCCGACGTGGCCTACGTGGGCAGTGGGGTCCTGGGGTCGGCGCTGAACATGGACAAGGCCATGGCCAAGACCGTCCTGTCGGCCGCCGGACTACCCCAGGTGGCTCACCTGGCGATTCGCGACGTGCAGGTCGACGCTGACTTCGTGGCCCGGGTGGGAACCGAGCTGGGATGGCCGGTGTTCGTGAAGCCCGCCAACATGGGGTCGTCGGTGGGGGTCAGCCGAGCCGCCGATCCAACGGAGCTGACCGCGGCCCTAGCGCTGGCCAGCCGCTACGACGAGTGGCTGGTGGTGGAAGAAGCGGTGACCGCTCGCGAGATCGAGGTCGGCGTCATCGGCAACGCCGAACCCCGGGCGTCGGTGCCGGGCGAGATCATCCCCACCCACGAGTTCTACGACTACGACGACAAGTACCTGGAGGGTGCCGCCCGCATGGTGGTGCCCGCTGATCTGCCCGAGGAAATCGCCAACCAGGCGCGCCAACTGGCGCTGCAGGCCTATCGGGCGCTGCGCTGCGAAGGACTCGCCAGGGTGGATTTCTTCTACGAGGAGCACACCGGCGGCGGCGGCCCCGGTCGGGGACTGCTGTTCAACGAGATAAACACCATCCCAGGGTTCACGCCCTACTCGATGTTCCCGTCTCTGTGGGCCGCCACCGGTCTGGCCTACGCGGAGTTGCTGGACACGCTGGTGAACCTGGCGCTGGAGCGTCACCGTCACCGCGCCCCCCACAGGAGGGGTGGGTGAACTGTTTCGTCGTGGTCGTGTCACGAGCGGGACCACTGCCCGCCAGCGTGACCACCACACTCGACGATCCCTCTCCCCCGACCCTCACCTGGACTCCGGACGTCCATCATCGGTGGATCAGCCCGGACCGGAGGGTGGCCGCGGCCGCTTGGGAGACGAGCAGCTCGGGCACCTCCAACGACGAGCGGTCCACGACGCCTTCACCGCGATCGCCTGGGTGGAGGACGGTGCGGGGTACTTTCGCACCTGAAGCCACGCACCGACCACGGGCGGCCATCGATGCGGTGCTCACCACGTCATCCCAGGCGGGAGGACGCCTCGGCCACCAGGCTCCGACGACGTAGGCGCAGCCAGGCCAGATCGGGGCGATGCCCCAGCGAGGCCAGCAGCTCGGCCTCGGTCGCCAGACCCACAACCCGCGCACCGACCTCTACCAGAGCCGCTCGGACCTGGGCCGGGTCCCGCCCTTCCCCTTGGAGCAGTGCGCTCGCCGCCCGGTTCAGCAGCGGGTCGAGCGCCAACCTCAGATACGAGAGCGCGTCGGGTCCGGTCCTGGCCACCTCCCGCACCAGGGCCAGGAGCTCGGGCCGGGTCCGTCCCAGCCGGAAAGCGGTGTCCACCGCCGCCCGCAGCCGACGTTGCCGATCAGGGCCTACCGCGGTGACAGCCGATGTGAGCAGGTCGTCCAGTTCCTCAACCGCGAGGTCGATCACAGCTCGGAGCAGTTGCTCCTTCGATGGAAACCAGTACAGGATCGTCTGCTTGCGGATACCCAGACCCGCGGCCAGAGAATCGAGTGACGTCGCCTCCACACCACGTTCGGCGAAGGCGGTCATGGCGGCATCCAGGATCCGTACCGCGGTGTCGGACCGCGTGGGGGTACCGGGTACCAGGTCGACCACGTGCCCCATGGTCCCACATGCCTCTACCAGGTGGTAGACCCATGAAGATGAACACGGGGTTCCGCAGCGACGACGCGGCACCAGTGGACGGATCAGAGCCTCGTTGAACTGCTGGGTCATCGTCGTGGCCAAGCCCGGTCCGGGTATCGCGGATCAGGTGGCGGTACTAGAGCAACCCGCGCCCTCCGCGCTCGCGTTCCCCCCCGAGGTCCACCACCGCTGGTCCAGTACCGACGGCCGGGTCCAGGCCGCGGCGTGGGAGATCTCGCCGTTGGCTCTCCAGGTGCGCAGCCGTTGGGACGCCGGGTCACGGGGCCTCACCACCTTCGCCGGGCACATCTGGCGTAGAGGCAACTCCTGGACGGGTGAGGATTCCTGGGCCCGCCAACTGGGCGGGGTGCTGGCCACCGATCCGCTACCCGCAGATCTCGAACGCTTCGAGGGCACCTTTGCGCTGGCTTCGCTGGACGCCGACGGCCTGGGGGTAATGACCACCGATCCCCTGGGCATGAAGGCGCTGTACTGGGGAGAGTCGGAGCGGGCCTTCGTGGTGTCGACACGCGCCGCCATGGTGGCTCGCGTGCTCGCGGGCCCTCATGGAACGGTACGCCCGGACCCCGAGGCGGCCGCGTGTCTGGCCTTCACATCCTTCCTGCTCGAGAACCGGACGGGGTTCCTGGGTGTGCGGGCGGTTCCGGTGGGGGCGCACGTTCGCGTGGATGCTGGTGGCCCGCGAGTCGTGCGGACCAATTCCACCCCGTGGCTCGATTCCGGCCACCTCCCGACTCTGGACCTTCCCGCCCAGGTCGCGACGGTGGGCGAGGAGATCCGGAGCACGCTGCGGATCCTCACCCGCTTCGACCTGGCCTGCTTCGAGGTGACGGGTGGCCGCGACTCCCGCCTGGTCCTGGCCCACCTCCTGGCCGAGGGCCTGCAGGACCGCTGCCAGTTCATGACCTTCGGGCCACCCGATCTCGCCGACGTGCAGATCGCCGCCGAGCTCGCCGTGACCTTCGGCTTCGACCCACCGCAGACCGACAGGGCGGACCGGCCGGAACTCGGGACGGCGACGGACGCGGCTGGGGCCACCCCGACCTCTCCACCTGATGTTGGTACCGGAGGTTCCAGCGGACCCTCACCGCCTTCCGACCTGCCATCGGCAGATCCCTTCACGACGCACCTGGACCACTTCCTGGCTTGCACCTCCGGCGCGGCCAGCAGCTGGGACTTCCTGGAGATCTCCACGGAGGTGTGGGCCGGACCGACAATCACGGGTCTGACGGGCGAGCTCTACAGGACCGCGTTTCCGCGCACACGGCAGCTGCGTTCGATGGACGAGCTCTTCCGGTACGTGCGACTCGGGGGCCTCAACACCGACCCGGGCGGATTCCTGGTCCCCGATGTGCGCGAGCACCTCCGGGAGGTGGTCGTAGCGGAGCTGTGCGAGATGGAGCCGGTCGACGGCAGTCTCCAGGACGCCGTCGACGGCTATCTCCTGACGAACCGGTACCGGCGCTGGTTCTCGACCCTCCAAGAGCACGACCACCGCCACAGAGCAGTCCCGCTGTACTCCATGAACGCCTTGCGTACGTCGTTCGCCCTGGGATGGCAGCGTCGCCACGATCAGGTCCTGCACTTCGAGCTCATGAAGGCCGCCCATCCGGCTCTGGCCCGCCATCGCTTCACCGGACAGGGCTGGCCACATGGCGCGGTGGCCGGAGAGCCGGATCCGGGCGCCTATCAGATCGCCCCTCCCCCGGGCACCGACAGACTTCTGGCAGCCGTTGCAGCCGAGTTCGACCACGCTGCGAGCCACCCCCCTCCCAGGACGGTGAGCCGGCTCAGGGGGCGGGCGGCCGCGGCACTCCGCGGGCGCCGGGGCAGTTCGGCGGAGCTACCCGGATCGCCGTCACGACCGGTCCCCACCACCCCACCGAGACCCGCGTCCGAGATCATGCTGAGAGAGACGCTCCAGGTGAAGAACATGGACAGACGTCTCAAGGTGCTTCTCGAGTCACTCGATCTACCTGTCGGGCACCCGCTGGCGGACCTCATCGACGTGGCCGCGGTGCGGGTTGCTGCCTCACGATTCGGGGACCTCGACTACCTGCAGCGCCGAGCGATCCACGACGCTGCCACCGCGATCCGTTGGGCGAACCGGACTGATCTGGCGTGACACCGGCCTCGGAGCGGGCCCAGGTTCGCCGCGTCCTCGCCCTCGCACCTCCCTCTACCAAGTGGTAGACAAAGACCCGTGATCGCCGACGACCTGGCCGGAAAGCGCATCGCGGTTACCGGGGCCACCGGCTTTCTGGGTACCGCACTGGTGGAGCGCCTGCTGCGCTCGGTGCCCGACTGTGAGCTGGTGCTGTTGATCCGCGCCGGCCGCATGCGCAGCGTCGAACAACGAGCCGCCCGGGAGATCTTCAAGAACAACTGCTTCGACCGGCTGCGCACCGAACTGGGCGGCCGCGACGCCTTCGACGCCATGGTGGCCCGCCGGGTGAAGGTGATCGAGGGAGACGTGGGCACCGACGGCCTGGGCCTCACCGCTGAGGGCCGCGACATCCTCGCCACCTGCCACACCGTCATCCACTCGGCGGCCACCGTGAGCTTCGACTCGCCCCTGGACCTGGCAGTCGAGGTCAACCTGATGGGGCCCACCCGAATCGCCCGCACCCTCAACGAGCTGGGTGTGGCCCCCCACTTGGTAGCGGTGTCCACCTGTTACGTGGCCGGCAACCGTCGCGGCGCCGCCCCCGAGATCCCCGTCGACGACAGTCCGTTCTGGATCTCCGACATCAACTGGCAGCGCGAGGTGGAGGGGGCCCGCCGGTTGCGGGCCGACGCCGAGGCCGCCAGCCGCCGACCCGACCAGCTCGCCCGGTTCATGGATCAGGCCCGCCAGGAGCTGGGCGGAGCCGGTACCCCGCTACTGGCCACCAAATCCGAACAGCTCCGGGTCGACTGGGTGAAAGCCGAACTGGTCGAGGCCGGCCGGGCCCGGGCCGCCTCGCTGGGCTGGCCCGACGCCTACGCCATGACCAAGGCCCTGGGCGAGCAGGCCCTGGCCCAGAATCGGGGGGCGGTCCCGGTGTCGGTGGTGCGCCCCGCCATCATCGAGTCGGCTTGGGCCGAGCCGGTGCCGGGCTGGATCCGTGGCTTCCGCATGGCCGAACCGGTGATCATCTCCTACGCCCGAGGGCTGCTCACCGAGTTCCCCGGGGTGCCCGAGGGGACCGTGGACGTGATCCCCGTCGACTTGGTGGTGGGCGCCATCATCGCGGTGGCAGCCCGAGGCCCAGCCAATCCCGACGGGTCGCCTGACATCACTCAGGTGGCGTCGGGTTCGGCCAACCCCCTCAAGTACGAGCGCCTGGTGAACCTGGTGCAGTCGTGGTTCGCCGAGCATCCGCTGTATGACTCCGAGGGCCAGCCCATCTCAGTGCCCGACTGGGGCTACACCACCCGCAACAAGGTGCAGACCCAACTGACCCGGGCCCGAACCGTGCTGGAACGCACCGAACAGGTCATCGGCGCCCTGCCGCTACGAGGCAAGCAGGCCGAGTGGTCGGCCAAGGTGGAAGAGCAACGTGACACCGTGAGCCGGGCCCTCACCTACGTGGAGCTCTACGGGGCCTACACGTCGTGTGAGGCCATCTACGGGGTCGAGCGGCTGCTGTCGCTCCAGGGGTCGCTCACCGGTACCGACGCCGAGGGTTTCTGCATGGATCCCCGGGTGATCGACTGGGACCACTACGTCCACCAAATCCACCTTCCCTCGGTGGTCGAGCACGCCCGGGTGCGAACCGACGGTCGCAAGGGACGGGGCGAGACCCGTTCGGACCGTCTCCGCCGCCAGGTGCTGTCTCCGGAGAGACAACTGGCGGCCTTCGACCTAGAGAACACCCTCATCGCCTCGAACGTGGTCACCAGCTATGCCTGGCTGGCATCGCGCCGCCTCGACCGTGACGACAAGGCCCGCCTCACCGCCAAGCTGCTGCGCGAGGCCCCCGGCCTGTTGAAGATGGACCGGGCCGATCGCAGCGACTTCCTCCGCTCGTTCTACCGCCGCTACGAGGGGGCCCCGGTAGACCAGATCCGCGAGGACTCGGCCGAGATGTTGTCTCAGCTCATCTTGACCAAGAGCTTTCCGGCCGCCATCCGACGAGTCCGTGAGCACCGGGCTCTGGGCCACCGCACGGTTCTGATCACCGGCGCCTTGGATTTCGTGGTGGAACCTCTACGACCTTTGTTCGACGACATCGTGTCGGCGTCGTTGGCGGTGGGCGACGACGGCCGCTACCTGGGTCAGATGCTCGACGTCCCTCCCACCGGTGAGAGCCGGGCGTCAGCCCTGTTCGACTACGCCCGCCTCCATGACCTGGACCTGGACCAGGCAGTGGCCTACGCCGACTCGTCCAACGACCTCCCCATGCTGGAGGTGGTGGGGTTTCCGGTGGCGGTCAACCCCGAGACCCGCCTGGCCAGCCTGGCCCGCAAGCGGGGCTGGTTGATCGAACAGTGGTCCAAGGCGCCAGGCTTCCGACCCAACCCGGTACCGCTGGCCCCCCGCCGCTACGTCGCTCGGAAGGCCCCCCGATGAAGGCGCTGCGCTTCAAACGCCAGGCCGGTCGCTACGCCGCGGCTGCTGTGGCCGGACGGCTACGAGCCGGATCGGGAGCAGGCGTGGGCCCCCTCAGCCTGGTCGATGTCGACGAGCCGGAACTGCCCAGCCCCGAATGGGTGCGGCTGCGCCCCCGACTGGCCGGCATCTGCGGCTCGGATCTGGCCACCATCGACGGCCACGCCAGCCGCTACTTCGATCCCATCGTGTCGTTCCCCTTCACCCCCGGTCACGAGGTGGTGGCCGACCTCGACGATGGCAGCCGGGCCGTACTGATCCCGGTGCTGTCGTGCGCGGTGCGGGGCATCGACCCTGTCTGTAGAGCCTGTGCGGCCGGGCGCACCAACCACTGCGGCCGTCTGGCCTTCGGCCACCTGGAGCCGGGCCTCCAGAGCGGGTTCTGCGAATCGACCGGGGGCGGCTGGTCAGCCGAGATGGTGGCCCACCCCAGCCAGATCCTGGCAGTACCCGATGCCATGAGCGACGAGGCCGCGGTGATGGTCGAGCCCACCGCCTGTGCGGTGCACGCGGCGCGACGGGTGGCCCGTCACGGCAGGCTGGACACGGTTGCGCTGATCGGCTCGGGCACCCTGGGCTTGTTGACCCTGGCCGCCCTGCGTCACCCCACCGCCGGGGCTGATGTCGGCCAGATCCTGGCCACCGCCAAATACCCCCACCAAAAAGACCTGGCCCGTTCGCTGGGTGCCGACCGGGTGGTGGCACCGGGCGAGTTGGGTCGACTGGTGCGCAGC
>CAUJFC010000041.1 GCA_963169755.1 Actinomycetota bacterium
TGGTGTTGGTTCGAGGTGGTTCGATACAGCGGTGAGAGATCCCCGACCAGCCGATGAACCAGCCGAGGGGTCAGATGGCCTTGTTGGCAGTGTGGCGAACTGGGCCGTGCGGCGTGCTGACCGTTTCAGGCAGGAGCGTCCGGCCAGCGAGTTGGCGGTGGAGGGAGCCCAGCGCTTCCGTGAGGCCGATGGGATCGTGCTGGCCGGGTACCTGGCGTACCGTCTCTTCCTGTTGCTGATACCGCTGGCCGCGATCGTGGTGGCAACCGCCGGGTTCTCACGGGCTGCCGCCACCGACACCGCGACCCACCTCAAGCTGGGTTCGGCGGTGACCGATTCGCTCCGTCAGGCCGGCGGCGACGTGGAGAGCAGCCGATGGCCCCTGCTGATGTCAGGGATAGCTGGGTTCGTGGTGGCCACCTGGGGACTGTTGGGGGGCATGCAGGTGAGCGCGGCCCGACTGTGGCGCATCCCTACCGCCAAGTTCCCTTCCAAGGGAAAGGCCTTCATCCGCCTGTGCGGCAGCCTGCTGTTGTTCGCGCTGGTGTTCTACGTGTCGGCCCTGGTGCGTCGCCTGGGGGTGGTGGCTGGTGCGGCCGGGTCCCTGGCCGGCTTCATGAGTCTGGCCGTCGCCTTCTTCGGTCTGGGGTGGATGCTGCCCCGGCGTTGCCAGGACTGGTTCTGGCTTCTGCCCGGAGCGGCAGTTGGTGCGCTCGGTGCCTTGGTCCTGCAACTACTGGCCACCTTCTGGCTACCCGAGCGCCTGGCCGACTCATCGGCCACCTACGGGGCTTTCGGGATCACGCTCACCGTGCTCACCTACCTCTTCTTCCTGGCGGCCGTCTTCTTGATAGCGATGGTCACCAACGCGGTGGTGTTCGAGCACTACCGCGACGACCCGCCCGGTCTGTTGCGGCGGGCTGCCGGCCTGCTCTCGACTGCTGAGCCTCGGGCGGGATCTGGTTTCGTGGCCGAAGGCGAGGCGGCCGAGGTCGTATCGGGCGGCGGTCCACCGGCCTGACCGCGTTGTGCGGGTCGGGCGGGGTACGGTCGGCCCACACACCACGCGACAGTCGCGTCAACCGGGGAGGGTCCAAATGCCGATCGATCGCCAAGTCCAGCCTCGCCGACGAGGGGTGTTCGTGCCCGGGATGGCTGCCTTGTTGCTGAGCGCCCTGGTGCTGTCAGGGTGCGGCAAGGACGCCAAGGACGTCACCGCAGGTGACGGTTCGTCGACCTCAGGGCCAGCAGCCACCGAACCGGCCACCTCCGATCCCGGGCCCGTCGGGTCGGCCCCAACCACCGATGATCTGGAGGGCAGGACCTTCGTCTCCGGGCAGGTCGAGGGTCACAGCCTGGTGGCCGACAGTTCGTTGACGGTGTCGTTCGAGGCCGGGAACATGGCAATCAACTCGGGCTGCAACACCCAGACCGGTGCCTTTGCCGTGACCGACGGGGTGCTGGCCTGGTCCGGCACGCCTGCCGCCACCATGATGGCCTGCGAGGATGAACTGATGGCCCAGGACACCTGGGTGGCCGAGGTCTTCACCAAGGGCCTGAAGGCTGAACTCGACGGCGGTGATCTGACCCTCAGCTCTGATGGGCTGACCGTGGTGCTCAGCGAGGAGAGCGATGTGGCGGTGGTCGGAACCGCTTGGACCTTGGAGTCCACCGTGACCGCCGATGCCGCGGCCAGCCTGCCCGCCGGTGTGAAGGCCCCGACCCTCGAGATCGCCGAGGACGGAACGGTGACGCTGTTCGCGGGGTGCAACACCGGCGGTGGTTCGGCCACCGTCGAAGACGGCAGCATCACCTTCAGCCCGATGCGCCTCACGATGATGGCGTGTGAGGCAGATGCCACCGCCGTCGAGACGGCAGTGACAGCGGTGCTGGAGGGTCAGGTGGCCCTGGCGGTCGACGGCAAGGTGATGACCCTCACCAAGGGGGGACAGTCCCTGGTGTTCCGGGCGCCCTGATCCGCTTCGACCGGTTGGGCCGGCACTTGGTCGAGTGGTGCCCCCGACAGGAATCGAACCTGTGGCCTTCCGCTTAGGAGGCGGACGCTCTATCCGACTGAGCTACGAGGGCGGGACCGCCAATCCTAGGTTTCGGATGGTTCGGGTCGGTGCAGCGGTACCCGCCACACCAGAGTCGAACCCCCGGGGTCAGCGGTGAACTGACAGGTACCGCCCCGCTTGTGCGCCCGGTTGGTCAGGTTCGGGATCCCGTGTCCACCATTCGGGTCCGAACCGGGAGCGGTCTCGTCGGCCCCGGGATCGCTGACGACCATCTCCAACCATCCGTCGGCCACGGTGACGTCAACGGTGGTCAGTCCCGGACGGGCGTGGCGGGCCACGTTGCTCAGGGCCTCGCGTGCCACTGTGACCACCTCGGGGGCCAGAGGATCGCTCGCCGAGTCGGAATCGAGGCTCGCCACCAAGCTGTCGACTGGGCCGTGGAAGCGGAACCGTGGTTCGGCGCCCAGCACCTCGGTCAGTTCTGTCCCTAGTCGTAGGAGGTCCCGGCGCAGGCTGCCGCCGGCGATACGGCGGTCGGCGTGCAGACTGAAGATCACCCCCCGGATCTCTCGAACCGTGGCGTCGAGGTCGTCGACCGCCGTTTGGAGCCGTTCGTTCAACTCGGGGTCGTTGGCCAGGCGGGCGGATGCCTGGAGAGAAAGTCCGGTGGCGAACAGCCGCTGGATGACGGTGTCGTGCAGGTCACGCGCTATGCGTTCCCGGTCTTCCAGCAGGTCGAGATCGCGGATCCGCTGGTGAAGGCGGGCGTTGTCAATGGCCACGCCCGCCATGGCAGCCAGCCCGACCACCAGCTCTTCATCGGTGGCACTGAACTCGGTCCCATCGACCTTGTCGGTCAGGTACAGGTTGCCGAAGATCTGATCCTGCACCCGTAGCGGTACCCCGAGGAACGACCCCATCGGTGGGTGTCCGGGGGGGAAGCCGAACCGGTCGGGGTGTTCGGTCAGCTCCCGAAGGCGGATCGGTCGGGGGTCGGTGATCAACAGCCCCAGGACGCCGTGACCTTGCGGCAGTGGCCCGGCAGCCTCGACTTCCTCGTCGGTCATGCCAACGGTTATGAACTCGGCCAACGATGTACGGGTGGGGTCGAGTACCCCCAAGGCCCCGTAGCGCGCCCCGACCAGGTCGGTGGCGGTACGCACGATGCGCCGCAGCACCGTCGGAAGGTCGAGGTGACTGCCTACGTCCACCATGGCGTGGACGAGCTGTCGCAGCCGATCGGCCCCTAGGTGATCGCCGTCGGCAAGGTCCGTTGGACCTTGGTTCATGGGCGCAAGCTAGGCCAACGGGTGCTTCTTGATCGAACGGACGCTTGTTGGCGGGCGTCAAGCCAGCGTCGTGAGTCTGCGACCGGAGATCATGTCCAGGTTCAGTCCCACCACATGGGGTTCGGCCATGGGACGCCATGAGGGCAGCGGCTGTCGGCGGGTCAGGTCCGTGACCTCATTGGCGCTGAGTTCATGGAGGTGGCCGGTGACCAAAACGCTCCAACCGGTGTGGGAAAAGGCGTCGTGGTCATCTACCTCCAGGCAGGCCACGTCGCCGGCGATCGCCGCCGCCAGGATCCCGGCCGACTCGGTGCTGAACACCACCCGGTCGCGGTCGACCACGAAGTTCACCGGCAGGATCACCGGGAGCGAATGGGAGGTGAAGCCGAGGCGCCCCAGGTGGGCGCTCTCGAGCAGGTGGCGACATTCGCCCTCATCGAGTACCAGGAGCGTGCTCATGCACGGCCCGCTGACTGATGGAGGGGATGACGCTGGGTCTCGCGGCCACAATGGAGGCCATGACGATTCGTGTGTTCCTGGCCGATGACCATGAGGTGGTCCGTCGCGGCGTTCGCGACCTCATCGATCACGAGGACGACCTCTCGGTGGTGGGCGAAGCGTCCAATGCCCGCGAGGCCATGGACCGTATTGCGGTGTGCTCGCCCCATGTGGCGGTCCTCGACGTTCGACTCGGTGATGACTCGGGGATCGAGGTAGCTCGTGACATCCGCTCGGCCCACCCCGAGGTGCGTTGTCTCATGCTCACATCTTTTGCCGATGACGAGGCGTTGGTGGACAGCATCGTGGCCGGGGCGGCCGGATACGTGCTCAAACAGGTGAGGGGCAACGAACTGCTCGACGGTATCCGTCGGGTGGCGGCGGGCGAGTCGCTGTTGGACCCGGCGGTGACCACACGGGTGCTGGACCGCCTTCGTCACGCCGACGACGACGATCTCACCTCCAACCTGACCGCCCAGGAGGCTCGGATCCTGGATCTGTTGGCCGAGGGGCTCACCAACCGTCAGATCGCTGAACGGATGAACCTGGCTGAGAAGACGGTGAAGAACTACGTGTCGAACCTTCTGGCCAAGCTGGGCATGAGCCGGCGCACCGAGGCAGCGGTCTACGCCGCCCGGCTCGCCGACCGCCGGGAGCGGTGAGCCGGGCATCGGCCGCCGGGTCACGTCACTCCACGATGAGGACGGTGACCATGCCGAACAGGCCTTCAGGGCTCTCAGCGTGGCTCACGATGTGGCAGTGGAAAGCCCACTTGCCGGGGTCTTCGGCTTTGACCAGAACGCTGTAGCGCTCTCCCGGTGACACCCACAGGGTGTCCATGCGGTACGGGGCATCGAGGGGGAAGCCGTCCTTGGTGACCACGATCTGAGGCTGACGGTGCAGGTGCATCGGGTGGCCCTGGAGCCCCTCGTTGAAGAAGTGGATCAGGAACCACTCGTCCTTCTTGGCCACGATGGGCTGGGTGGCGGGGAACGACTTGCCGTTCAGGCTGAGGCCGATCACACCGGCATCGTTGAGGACCATCGGAACTTCCTGGAGGGTTCCGGAGTTCAGATCGGCGGGGATCTCGACGTTGCCCACGGTGCGACCAGTGGGGAGGGGTACGTCTCCCACCTGGAACATGGCGAACAGGCCGTTGACGATGGCGATCTGGCCGTGGAAGTGGGCGTGGTACATGCCCATACCCGGGTGGTTCTGGACGGTGAACTCGTAGGTGTAGGTGTCGAGCGGACGGATGTAGTCCTGGGTGATGGGGGCCACCCCGTCCTGTTCGAACGGCACGTCGATGCCGTGCCAGTGGATGTCGGTGGAGATGGGAAGGTTGTTCTTGAGGACCAGCTTCACCTTGTCGCCGGGCTCCACCCGGATCCAGGGTCCGGGTACCTGGCCGTTGTAGGTCCAGGCCTTCACGGTTTTACCGGGAGAGACCTCCCAGTCGGTGATGGCGGCGGTCAGGTTGAACACCTTGGTGCCATCGGCCTCGATCTCGGGCTCGAGCTTCTGGTTGCCGACTTGGACCTCGCCGTTGGCGTACTTCTCGGCGTACTCGAGGAAGGTCTGGACGCCCGCCGACATCGAATCTTCCATTTCCTTGTTGATCCGCTGGGCCTGGGCGTCGGAGGGATCGAGAGTGGCCACGTCGTCGTGCCCGAGGTGCTCGGTGCCCTCGGTGGCGGCCGCGTCCTCGGCCGAGCCCGCGCTGCCGTCGGTGATGATCAGGGTGGCGGTCATGCCCGCCTCCTTGTGGCCTGAAATCGCGCAGTAGAGCTCGTAGGTGCCGGGCTCGAGCGTGGAGAGGTCGAGCGAGGTCGACTCACCACCGTTGATGTCGGGAGACTTCAAGGCGGTGTCGGTGACCCCCACGTTGTGGGCCACCGAACCGTTGTTGGTGACCGAGATCGACCCACCCTTGGGCACGGTGACAGTGCCGGGAGAGATCTCGAACTCGCTGAGCGCCACCGGCACCGGACCGGCAGCGGCGGCCGAACCGCCGCCACCTCCCTCGGGACGGGTGGCCGCCACCACGCCCACCATGATCAGGGCGAAGATCGACGTTACGACGGCGAAGCGGGACAGCATTGTTTGGCTGGCGGGAGACACCCGGAGGCTCCTAGGCGGTGATACGGGGTACGACTGGTTGCTGCGATGGCATGGCGCGCCGGCACCCGCAGGCGCCTAGAGCACCGAGACAGCCTGCCCGACACGCTGAGCATGTCGATAGGGCCGAAGGTCCCAGCAACCTAGTGACCTGCGACCACGGAGGCGAACCGATGGCTACCCTCGGGTGGCTCTACTGTGCGCGACATGGACACGAGAGCCGTCACGCTGGGCTTCGCCGTGCTGGCCCTGGTGGCCCAAGTGGGATCGGCGGCGGTGGTACTGGCTCACCTGAGTGGACGAGGGCCTCAGTTGCGTAGGCGAGTCGGCCGCTATTCGTTGGCGGCAGCGGCGGTGGTGGCCTGGACCGCCACGATCGGGAGCCTCTATCTCTCCGAGGTCGCTGATTTTCCGCCCTGTCGCCTGTGCTGGTTCCAGCGCACCGCCATGTACCCGCTGGCGGTGGTGCTGGGCGTGGCGGCCGTCCGGCGGGATCAGTCGGCTCGCCTCTACGGCGCGGTTCTGGCCGGGTTGGGAGCCCCGATCTCCATCTGGCACCTGTTCGTGGAACGATTCCCCAACCTCGAGGGATCGAGCTGTGATCCCCTCAACCCGTGCTCGATCATCTGGGTGGAGCACTTCTCCTATGTCACCATCCCCGCCATGGCCCTGTCCGGGTTCGCCCTGATCCTGGCCCTGCTCTCGCTGTCCCCAATTCCCTCATCTGCTGCAACCCCCTCGGAGCCCACGTGAACCCCACCCGAACCCGCACCCTCCCCATGATCGTGCTGGCGGTCGTCATGTCGCTGGCCCTGGTGGGCTGCGGGTCCAGCGACAAGGCCGATCCGCTGGCTGATGACACCAAACCCGGCCACTGCCCGGTGAAGGCCGGCGAGGCGCTGCCGGCCCTGGGTGATGGAACCGACTCGGCCCGAGGGTGCACCCTGCCCACCATCGAGGGTGTCGACCTGAAGGGCGAGCCGCTCACCATCGGTCCCGAGGGTAAGGCCAAGCTGATCGTGGTCATGGCCCACTGGTGCCCCCACTGCCAGGCCGAGATACCGCGGATCGTGGAGAACCTGGCCACCAAGCCTCTGCCAGAGGGTGTTGAGCTGTTGGGCATCTCCACGGCGGCCAACCCCGATGCCCCCAACTATCCGGCCACCTTGTGGCTGAAAAGGGAGAACTGGACCGCTCCCACCCTCGATGATCTCGACAACTCGGCCGCCGCCAAGTTGGGGGTCAACTCGTTCCCGTTCTTCCTGGCCGTCGGACCGGACGGCAAGGTGGTGGCCCGAGGCAGTGGTGAGTTGTCGATGGAGCAGTTCGACAAGCTGGTGGCCGCGGCCGCGGCCGGCAAGCTCTGAGGTGCGGGCCAACCCTGATAGATCAGGGCCGGTAGCGACGCGCCACCCACCTGGATGGCAACGGCCCAGACGCGAGCACCAGCGCGGCCCGCAACAGCCAGTCCAGACCCTGGTCGGTAGCGGTGTCGGGGGCAGTGACCACCAGACCCCGACGGGGATGATCAGTCACCGCGAGCCAGCCCGGTGGTAGATCCAGCCCGCTGGTAGCGAGACGGGCGATGGCCTTGACGCCACCGGGGTGTTGGAGCCCCAGGCTGATGCGCCCGGCAGTAGGTGCCGTGGCGCTGAGGGTGGCGAGGGGAAGGTCGGGGCCACGGGACGAGAAGATGGCCAGGAACAGGTTGCGACGGGTAGGTGGGGTCCCGGGATCGGGCAGTGGCGTCAGGTTCACCCATCCACCCGCCTCAGCCATGGCCTGCTGGGCCATGCCCCGGGCCGAGCTGGGGTCATCGAGGGTGAAAATGGTCTCTTCGACCGGCTGAATCCTCACCGTCGACCCTGTCCGCGCATGAACGTGACGCTAACCCAGGGTGACCGCCACCCAATCCGCCTCCCGATCGACGTGGATCACCCGGCGACCGGTGGGTAGGGCGTCGACGGTGGCCCGCCAACGGTCAGCCAGCAGCCCCGACAGCACCAGGAACCCATTGGGAGCGGTCACCTCGAACAGGTCATCGGCCAACTCGGTGATGACCGGGGCCAGCAGGTTGGCGACCACCACCTCGAAGCCCTCGCCGCACCTCCCTCTACGGACGTGGGCTGCCAGGTCGGCCAGGGGTCGGGGATCGAAGGTGACCCGGTCTGCCACACCGTTGAGTTCGGCGTTGGCCAGTGTGGCCGGCCCGGCCCCCGGGTCGATGTCGATACCCACGGCGCTGGCCCCGAGGAGGGCAGCCCCCACCGCCAGCACTCCGCTGCCGCAGCCCACGTCGAGCACCCGGTGGGGGGCGCTGCCCGCGCTCTGGAGGAGGGTGGCGAGGCGGCTCAGCACCAGCCTGGTGGTGGGGTGGCTACCTGAGCCGAAGGTGTGTCCGGGGTCGATGAGAAGCGGAACTCCCGGTAGATCGGACGGGTCGAGCCAGGCGGGGACCACCACGAAGGGAGGGGCTGACTCGGGTCGGGCGTGAGCCCGCCAGGCGTCGAGACCGAGGTCGGTGACCGTCTCGACCCGGGCCGTGCCCAAGCTCCGCGTCCTCACTTCCTCCACCAGTCGGTGAGCGGTGGCGGCATCGGCGAATCCGGTGACCACACTGATCGCCCCCTGGGGGCCGACTCGCTCCTCCACCGCGGGAGCTCCCAGGGTCCAGGCGGCATCGGCCACCAACTCGGCGGCCCCGTCACCGGTGACCTCGACGATGACCGAGAACCATTCCCTCTCGACGTTGCCATCCATTACCTGAGTCTGGCTGGCGGTACGGTGCCGGGCGGTGGAGTCCGCCAACGTCTTGTTCATCACCGTCGACCAGTGGCGGGGCGACTGTCTCTCAGCGGCCGCCCATCCGGTGGTACGGACCCCCAACCTGGATCGTCTTGCCGACCGGGGAGTGCGCTTCGCCAACCACTGGTCGGTGACCGCCCCCTGCGGACCTGCTCGGGCGTCGCTGTACACCGGCCTGTACCTCATGCACCACCGCTCGGTGGGCAACGGAACACCGCTGGCCGACCGGTTCACCAACGTGGCCCGTCTGGCCCGCTCGGTGGGCTATGACCCCACCCTGTTCGGTTACACCGACACCACCGTCGACCCGGCAGTGGTGGCTGATCCCGAAGATCCCCGACTACGCGACTACGAGGGGGTGCTTCCCGGTTTCACCCCCGAGCTGGTGTTGACCGGGGGAGACAAGTCGGCATGGGCGCGGTGGTTGAGCAGCCGCGGTGTGGATGTGCCGTCCGATCCCGAAGATCTCTATCTGCCGGTCGATGACCGTCCCGGGTCACCGACCCGCTTCGATGCCGATCACACCGAGACGGTGTTCGTGACCGACCGGTTCTTGGACTGGCTCGACCGGGCCGGCGATCGGGGAGACTCGGGACCTTGGTTCGCCCATCTCAGTTTCCTGAGGCCCCACCCGCCCTACCGTGCCCCCGCTGGCTATCACCGTCTCTATGACCCCGACGACGGACCCGGGTTCCGGCGTCTGGTCGACCGGGCCGCAGAGGTGGGCCAGCACCCGCTCCACGCCGCCGCGGCCACCGTCAGCGGCTGCCCGGTCGACGAGGGTGAGCTTCGTCGTCAGCGAGTTGCCTACTGGGCCAACATGGCCGAGGTGGACCACCAGATCGGTCGGCTCCTGGACCACCTCGACCGTACCGGACTGGCCGAGGAGACCCTGGTGGTGCTGACCGCCGATCACGGTGATCAGATGGGTGACCACTGGCTGATCCAGAAGCTCGGCTGGTGGGACGAGAGTTACCACGTACCCCTGATCGTGGTCGATCCCCGTCCCGAATCCAACGCCACGCGTGGGTCGGTGGTGACCGCCTTCACCGAGTCGGTGGACGTGGCCCCGACCTTGTGCACCTGGATGGGGGTGGAGGTTCCGGTGGAGATGGACGGTCGCCCCCTCCAGCCGTTCCTGGGGGCAGCCGACCCGTCAGCGGCCACCCCGGCCGACTGGCGCGCCGCCGCCCACTGGCAGTGGGACTGGCGTGATCCCGTCGATCACCGGCCCGAGGACCTGTTCGGGTTGACCATGGAGCAGTGCACGCTCGATGTCGTTCGCACCTCCACTCACCGCTATGTCCAGTTGGGTGACGGGTCGTGGCGATTCCACGACCTGGTGGCCGACCCCGACCAGCTGGTGGATCCCCGCGAGACGGCGGTCCTGGCGGACGCGGCCGAGGCGATCAACGAACTGAGGGTGGAACTGATGACCTGGCGCATGCGACACGACGACCGGACGCTCACCGGTCATCGGGCCACCCCGGAGGGAATGGTGGTACGGC
>CAUJFC010000042.1 GCA_963169755.1 Actinomycetota bacterium
CCACATCGGTGCAGTACTCCGACGAGCGAGCCGAGTCCGGTGAAGTGGTGAATCCGAGCTGGTTGTTGATGATCAGGTGAACCGTTCCACCAACCCGGTAGCCCTTGATGGTCGAGCAGTTGAGGGTCTCGGCCACCACACCCTGACCAGCAAAGGCGGCGTCGCCGTGGAGCAGGATCGGCAGGACCGAGAAGGCATCGGGCTGATTGATGCGGTCCTGCATGGCACGGACCATGCCCTCGACCACCGGATTGACCGCCTCTAGGTGACTGGGATTGGCGGCTAGCTCGATGCTTATCTGGTTTCCGAGCCGACTGGTGAAGGTCCCGGTCTGGCCGAGGTGGTACTTGACGTCGCCCGACCCCTGGGTTGAGTCCGGGTCGATGTACCCCTCGAACTCGCGGAACAGTTGGTCGTAGCGCTTGCCAACGATGTTGGTGAGCACGTTCAGCCGGCCTCGATGGGCCATGCCCATGACCGCACCATCGAGGCCGTCATCGGCGGCCGCCCCGAGGACGGCATCGAGAACTGCGATGGCCGACTCGGCTCCCTCGATTCCGAACCGCTTCTGACCCACATACTTGGTGGCGAGGAACTTCTCGAAGGCCTCCGCGGCATTCAGCCGCCCCAGGATGTGACGCTGCTCGTCGGGGTCGATGCGGTCGGTGACCCCTTCAACCTGCTGCTGGATCCATCGCTTCTGCTCGGGGTCGGAGATGTGCATGTACTCGATGCCGACCGTCCGGCAGTAGGCGTCACGCAGCACGTGCAACAGGTCGCCCAGCTTCATCCGAGTGGTCCCGCCGACGCCGCCTGACAGGAACTCGCGGTCGAGGTCCCAGATGGTCAGTCCGTAGGTGGCAGGGTCGAGCTCGGTGTGCATAACCGGCTCCTTCCACGCCAGCGGGTCCAGATCGGCGATGAGGTGGCCTCGCACCCGGTACTGGTTGATCAGCGTCTGCACGTGCATCTGCTTCTCGAGGCGGGCCTGTTCCCGGTCGATCGGGTTGTCGTCGGTCCGCCAGCGGACCGCCTCGTAGGGAACCCCCAACGACCGGAACGCCTCGTCGTAGAACTCGTCCTCCCCCAGCAGCAGTTCGTGGATGCGCTTGAGGAACAGCCCGGACTCGGCCCCCTGGATGATGCGGTGGTCGTAGGTCGAGGTGATGGTCATCACCTTCGAAACCCCGAGTTCGGCCAGGGCCTGCTCATCAGCTCCATCGAAGGCGGCCGGGTAGTTCAGGCGACCAACCCCCACGATCACACCCTGGCCGGGCATGAGCCGGGGCACGGACTGGACGGTCCCGATGGTGCCCGGATTGGTGAGGGTGATGGTGGCGCCGGCGAAGTCGTCGGGGGCGAGCTTGTTGCTGCGTACCTTGCGGATGAGGTCCTCGTAGGCTCCCCAGAAACCCCGGAAATCCAAGGTGTCGGCGTCCTTGATCACCGGTACCAGAAGGGTGCGCGACCCGTCGGACTTCTCGACGTCGACGGCCAGACCCAGCCCGACGTGTTCGTGACGGATCACCCGCGGCTTGCCGTCGGGACCCTCGACGAAGGTGCTGTTCATCACCGGCATGGAGTCGGCGGCGGCGCGGACGATGGCGTAGCCGATGAGGTGGGTGAAGCTCACCTTGCCGCCCCGCGTGCGACCCAGGTAGCCGTTGATCACCCGTCGGTTGACCTCGAGCAGTTTGGCTGGCACCTCCCGGAACGAGGTCGCGGTAGGTACCGCCAGACTCGCCTCCATGTTGGTGACGATGCGCGCCGCCGCGCCCCGCAGAGGCTCGCCCGCAACCTCTACGGTGCCGTCGGCCGCGATGCCCGTCGACGTGGGAGCCGGAGCGGGCTGGGAAACTCCCGAGGAGCCGACCGCTGGAACCTGGGAGGTGTCTCCCACCCGACCCGTCGCAGGAAGGGCGGCATTGGGGCGACTGGCAGTGATGTCTCGGTCGCGTTGATAATCAGCGAAGAAGTCCCGCCAGCTCTCGCTCACCGATGACGGGTCGATGAGGTACTGCTCGTACATCTCGTCGACCAACCAGGCGTTGGGGCCAAGAAACTCGGTTGGGCTGGGATTTTCGACCATCGTCGCCGATCCTAATGACGCGCTCCCACGGGCTCCGATCCCGTAACCGAATGCCTAGGCTGGCCGGCCCGGGCCCGTATGGCCCCCGGCCACCGTCGCCACAGGAGGTCTCCGCGCCCATGAGCGCCCAGTTCATCTACACCATGCGCAAGCTCACCCGGTTCTACCCGCCGGACCGCGAGGTGTTGAAGGACATCAATCTCTCCTTCTACCCGGGGGCCAAGATCGGTGTCCTGGGAGCCAACGGCGCCGGCAAGTCCTCTCTGTTGAGGATCATGGCCGGCCTCGACGATGGCTTCACCGGTGAAGCCCGCCTTACCCCCGGTTTCACGGTGGGCATGTTGGCCCAGGAGCCACAGCTCGATCCATCGAAAGATGTGAAGGGAAACGTCATGGACGGTGTGGCCGAGGTGGCCGGCCTGCTCGACGCCTACGACGCCTGCCTGGCCCGCTACGCCGACCCCGATGCCGACTACGAGAAGATCGGTGAGGAACAGGCCCGCCTGGAAGCCGAGATCGCTGCCAAGGGCGCCAACGACCTCGACCGCAAGATCGAGATCGCGATGGACGCCCTACGCCTGCCGCCGGGCGATGCCGACGTCACCAAGCTGTCCGGTGGTGAGCGTCGCCGGGTTGCGCTGTGTCGTCTGTTGCTGTCGGCACCCGATCTGCTCCTGCTCGACGAGCCAACCAACCACCTCGACGCCGAGTCAGTGGCGTGGCTGGAGCGCTTCCTGCGCGACTACCCGGGCACCATCGTGGCCATCACCCACGACCGCTACTTCCTCGACAACGTGGCGGGCTGGATCCTGGAGTTGGATCGGGGCCGGGGCATTCCCTTCGAGGGCAACTACTCGTCTTGGCTGGACCAGAAGTCGGCCCGCCTCGCCCAGGAGGAGAAGCAGGAGTCGGCCCGCCAGCGCACCCTCAAGCATGAGCTCGAGTGGGTCCGGATGGCCCCCAAGGCCCGCCAGGCCAAGGGCAAGGCCCGCCTAGCCGCCTACGACCGCCTGCTGGAAGAGTCCAAGGCAGCCGAAGGTCGAGCAGCCGAACTCCAGATCACGATCCCCTCGGGCAATCGACTGGGGGACCAAGTGATAGAGGTCTCGAATCTGTCGAAGGCGTTCGGAGACAAGCTCCTCATCGAAGATCTCTCGTTCTCGCTTCCCAAGGCCGGGATCGTGGGAATCATCGGACCCAACGGTGCTGGCAAGACCACCTTGTTCCGGATGCTCACCGGCCAAGAGCAACCCGACTCGGGCACGATCACAGTGGGGTCCACCGTCGAGTTGGCCTACGTCGACCAGAGCCGCGACAGCCTCGATGATTCCAAGACCGTCTACGAGGAGATCACCGGAGGCCGCGACGATCTGGTGGTGGGCGGCCGCGAGATCCACGGTCGGGCCTACGTAGCGTCGTTCAACTTCACCGGATCAGATCAACAGAAGCCGGTGGGAGTTCTCTCGGGCGGTGAACGCAATCGGGTGCACCTGGCCAAGCTCCTGAAGGAGGGTGGCAACGTCTTGCTGCTCGACGAGCCCACCAACGACCTCGACGTCGACACGCTCCGGGCTCTGGAAGACGCTCTGGAGGCCTATGCCGGGTGCGCGGTGGTGATCTCTCACGACCGGTGGTTCCTGGACCGCATCGCCACCCACATGCTCGCCTTCGAGGGCGACAGTCAGGTGCGCTGGTTCGAGGGCAACTTCAGCGAGTACGAGGCGTTCCGCAAGAAGGAGTTGGGAGCCGAGGCCGACCAGCCTCACCGCATCCGCTACAAGCCCCTGGCCCGCTGAGCCGTCCGATGTCGACCGCCCGCTTCGACGCCGTGTTCCTGGACGCGGGCGGCGTGCTCGTCTCGCCGCTGCCGCACAGGGTGGTGGCCGCGTTGGCCACCGTGGGGGTCCACGCCGACCCCGGGGACCTGCTCGCCGCCCACTACCGCGGCATGCACGCCGCGGACCGGGCCCGGTCCGACCCCGAGCACTTCGGCGACTACTACCAGGGGTACCTCGGCCACCTCGGCCTCGACCCCGACCACGACGCCGACCGGCTGCGCGCCGCCGGCGAAGTGCTCGACGCCGAGTGGCTGGCCGGGGGCCTCTGGGTGGAGCCGGTCCCCGGTGCCGCCGAGGGTCTGGCCGTGCTGGCCGAGGCCGGCGTCCCCATCGTGATCGTGTCCAACGCCGACGGCACGGTGCAGCGGCTGCTGGAGGCCAGCGGCCTCCTGCAGGTGGGCCCGGGCCCCGGGGTGGAGGTGGTGGCCGTCATCGACAGCGGGGCGGTCGGCGTGGCCAAGCCCGACCCGCGGATCTTCGAGCTCGCGC
>CAUJFC010000043.1 GCA_963169755.1 Actinomycetota bacterium
CCACTGGCTCATAGGCCAGCGGTGACACCGTCTCGGATCCGGCGACCAGGTAGATGTGCCACGGGCCCGAAACCGCGATCTCGGTGAGGTCGCGATGGGCCGATGCCGCGGTCACCGCTCCCGGCGAGGAAGCCATGTAGTAGCGGACCCCCATCAACTGAAGGTGCCGAACCCCGGCATCCATGTCGAACACCGGGTACGGCATACCCCGTTGAGGCTGCGAACCACCGGTGGACAGCTCGGACTGCATCAGGAAGTGGTGGGGAACGGTGGCCGACGACTCGAAGTACAGGCCCTCCTGGCTACCGATGCAGCCATCGGTCCAGTAAGGCAGCAGCATCGGCGCCATCGGGGTTCCATAGCCCGACACCCGATCCTTCTCGTACTCCCAGAACGCCCTCCCACATCCGAACTTCGGATCGGCACCGATGTCGGCCATCGTGGCCATGAGGTCGCGGTACTCGGGCCAGCCGCCGCTGGTACAGGGAGTCTTGCTCCCCTCGGTGTCGCATCCCGGCGGCCCGGGGTTCTTGCGTTCCAGGCCCGAATAGTTCCAACCGGCCCAGCCGCTGACCGGGTTGGACGAGGTGGTGGAGAACAACCAGAAGTTCGAGCGGAGCTTTCCGCCCTCGATCGGAGTGCGATGCACCAGCTTGACTCCCAGGATCTCGGTGTTGTCGAAGACCCCCATCAGTGGCAGGGCGGTGTACACGAGCACCCCGAACATCGCCAGAGACGCCATGGAAGCAGTGATGATCCGCAGCGGACGTTCTGGTCGACCGCTGCCGGCGATCCCCAGGAGTCGGATCACCTCGGCGGTACCGATGGCGGCCAACAGAGCCACCGACAGGTACATGAACGGCAGCAAACGGGCGTTCCACAGGCGGGCCTGCGGCATGAACGAGAACGCCACCCACACGTCAGCCCAGGCGAGCCACAGCACCATGCCTACCGAATAGCGCCGCAGAATCGACAGCACCAGACCGATGACCGCCACCACCATCAACCAGCGCAGACCCGGGGGAATCAGGTAGTACCAAACCGAGTCCTGGTTACCCGACAGGGCCATGCCCTTGTCGGTGCTATCCGCGAAGGGCAGCGGGAGGCGCTCCCAACCCATGTCGTTCACGTAGTGACTGCGCCACCAGAACGGCACCACCCAGAAAGCGGTGAGCAGTCCCGCCACCGGAACCATGGTGGCAAGCCAGCGGACCCTCTGACGGTCGGGGTGCACCACCAGCAAGGCGGCAGTACAGGCCAGCTCGAAAAAGGCCGGGATCAGATGGCAGAGCCCAGCCAGAGCGAACAGCGCGGCCGCCAGCGCCCGATAACGACCGGTACGCAAGCCGCGGGCGGCCACACCCAGGTACAACACCGACAGGGTGAGGCTGATGGAGAAGGCGAACTCTCCGGCCATCGTCGAGTGGAAGTTGCCACCGATGATGTTGCCGGTGTCGTTGTAGAGAGGCTCGCGGTTGTAGACGAACAGCAGCGCCGCCCCCGCGGCCAACGGTGGGGCCGGAAAGGGCAGGTCAGACAGCTTGGCGAACGACCAGCACGCCAGTGGAAGGCCTACCAGACCCAACCCGGTGACCATCTTGAACGCCACGTTGTAGGGCAGGGAGATCGCCAACACGGTGGCGGCCAAAGCTGTCAGCCCGATGAGCAACCGGTAGGGCCGAAGCCGGGGACGCACCAGCGACCAGGCAGTCACCGCGGTGCCCGCAAGCGCCACCGCCATGGCTCCGTACCACGGCAACCCGACGGTGAACGCCACGATCAGAAGCGACGGGATCACCATGTAGAACTGATATGCGGGGAAGCCGTTGTACCAGTCGGGTGTCCAACCCGACAGGCGTCCGTGGGGCAGCAGGTGATCGAGCAGGTACCGGGGGCCCCAGACGTGGGCACCCATGTCACCACCAGTTGGGGTGGTGTCGGCGAACATCAGCTCTGGGTGCAGTGTCCGGAAAATGAGAGCAGTAGCCAGCACCACCGAGGCCAGCGAGACCAGGGCCTCGGCCACCCGACCCGGGTCCTCAGCCAGTCGCTGCACCAGAAGCCTCCACCGAACAGCGACCACTTCTGACGCTGGCGTCAGAGCAGTCGGCGCCAGGTCAGCCATTGGAGGCCCGTCGACAGTCGCTTGGTTAGTCATTTCAGCCATACCAGGCTCACCACCGTGACCAGGTTGAAAGTCATGTGTCCCACCACTGCCGCCCAGAGATTGTCGTGGCGGACCACGAGCCACGCGAAAACGAGCCCGGCGACGGTAAGTGCCGGAAACTGTAGGAACTGAAAGTGGGTGGCACCGAACACGATCGAAGACACCACTACCCCCCACGTTGTTCCCCACCGCTTCTCTGCCGCCCGTAACAGCAGTCCCCGGAAGAACATCTCCTCGGCGATCGGTGCTCCGATCGCCACTACCCCGATGAACAGGAGTACCCCGCCCGGTGTGGTGGCTTTGTCGCCCAGCTCACGCGCCGGACGACCCAACTCTTCGAGGTCAGTTCCGGTCAGCCACAGCATCGGAGCCGACACCAGCGGAACCACCAGGAGCTGGGTGACCAGCCCGACCAGAGCCGCCAGGGGGACCCCTCGCCAGGCGGGATGGGCCCGGAAGTCGATCTTCCAGCCCCTTCCCTTCACGGCGGCCGCCCACACCGGAACCCCGATGAAGCCGAGCCACAGCGGCGGGTAGCTGAGTGCCACCATGCTCAGCGGAATGTCGTTGGCCTGGATCTCTTTTTGTGAGTATCCGAAGGCGGTGAGTATCGCCAGTCCCAAAAGGGCGGCTGACGAATAGGCCAGCAACCAACCGCCCGCAGCGTCGCCGAGACCCCAGCGGGGCTCACGCTCCGCGGTGGAGGCTGGGGGATCGACCGCGGACATGGAGACGCAATGCTACCGGTCGGCTCTGAGGATCCAAGGTCGCGACCGGCCGGGCCGAGCCCGGAT
>CAUJFC010000044.1 GCA_963169755.1 Actinomycetota bacterium
GCACGTCGGGGCTCAGGACCGACCGCAGAGGTACGCCGGCTTCGACCAGAGCCACAGGAGGTGCCAGCAGCAGGGAATTGACCCGGGCCAGCACCGCCACCTGGTGCGGCTCGACCGAGCCCGGTTCCAGCCAGTCGTCGACCACCCCCACCACGCTGCGGGCCGCTTCGTCAGATCCGTGCTCCACCACGCGGAGCGCCCCGGTGGCGGGGTCGGCCTTTGGACCGGAGCTGATCTCCTTGGGTACCCGCCGATGGTTGTAGGACAGCAGGTGGCGGGCCGCTCCGACCACTTCGACCGGGCAGCGGTAGTTGACGGTCAGCGGATGATGGCCTGCACCGGGGAACAGGGCGTCGTAGTCGATCAGGAAAGCCGGGTCGGCCGCTACGTGTCCGTAGATGACCTGGTCGTCGTCGCCCACCCCGAACACGTCGAGGCCAGGCATGGCCAGAAGTCGGATGAGCAGCACGTGAGCGGGCGTCAGATCCTGGAACTCGTCCACCAGGAGGTGACGGCAGCGTTGCTGGAGGCGGCGCCGCAGATCGCCATCGACCAGCAGGGCCTCGACCGCTCCGTAGATCTGGTCGTCGAAGTCCACCGCACCGCGCTGGGCGAGATGATCCCGGTAGCGGTCGAAGATGTCGCTCAGTCCGTCGACATCGTCGCGGGACGCTTCGACCTCGGCGGGTGACGAGAGGCTCAGCCGCACCGTGCTGAGCGCCTCCAGGTATGGGCCGATCGGGTCGGTGTTGGCCCGGGGCCGCCGCCGGCCAGGCAACAGAGAATCGACGAGACGACGACATTCTCGTTCGTCGAACAATGCTGGTTGGCGGCCGTGGTACTCGCTGAGCACCCACAGACCCAACGAGTTCAAAGTGCGGGCCCGGGGTGCGAACCGCGAGGTGCGGCGCTCCAGTTCGAGCTGAGCCTCTTTGTTGTAGGCCACCGCCAATACCGTGTCGCGCTCCCAGCGCCGGTCTCCCAGCAAGTGGCGGAGACGCTCGGTGAGGACCCGGGTCTTTCCGGATCCGGCGGGAGCTATCACCCGCGCCGGTCCGCTCAGGTGGGTGACTGCCGCCTCTTGGTCTGGGGCCAGGCCACTGCCCGTTGGGAGGACCGGGTCGGCCGGGGCCAGGGTCAGGTCACCCAGTTCCACCGTCTCGTGGTGGATCAACCTGGCGCCCCCCAAGGCATCGGCGGGAATCGGGGACCGAGGCCCCCCATCCACCCAGGCCACAGTCCCGTCGGCCAGCACTATGTCGCCCACTGCGGAGTCGGCGACCTGGGCTCCGAGACGGGCGGCCTTGCGGGCCCACCACCAGATGAGCTCCCCCGAGCGAGCGTCGTAACAGTTGTTCCACACCAGGAAGTGGAGGCGGTCGGAGGGCACCTCGGTGCCAGCCGACAACGACCAGACCGGCTGCTCGATCACCTCGGGGCGCCGGAACTCGATCGGGTCCACCGCCAGCTCGACCACCACGGGCTGGCGTTGCGCCCAGGCCCGGTGGAGCCGGTCCACTAGGGGTCCGGGATCGGTCAGGGCATCGGTGTCGATAGTGAGAATGGGCGCGGCCATCCACGGGGCGGGGATAGCCCCGCCAGCGGTGATGACGACGCCGCGCCCCAGCGCGGCCGGCCCCGGTGCGGTCACGGGGCCCAACCTACGCAGCGTTGATGACAGCGAGGCTGATACCCCGTGACCGGACTGGGACTACACCGGCTGAAGCTCCTCGGAGAGGTAGCGGTCGCGGCACAGCGAGCGCTGGAGCTTGCCGCTGCTGGTCTTGGGCAGAGTCCCGGGCTCGACCAGCACAATGTCGTGGGCCGACAGGCCGACGGTCTCACGAACCCGGGCCTCGACCACCTGCCGGACGGCGTGAGGATCCTCGGTACGGGCTTCAGCAACCACCACCACGCCCTCACTGCGTCGTCCCGCTACTCCGAAGGCGATCACATTGCCGGCCCGCACCCCGTCGACCTGGGCGACGCTGCGCTCCACATCCTCGGGGAACACGTTTCGCCCGGCGACGATGATGATGTCCTTGATACGCCCGCACAGAACCAGCTCACCATCGATCAGATAGCCGAGGTCACCGGTCCGCAGCCATTCGCCGTCGAAGGCGGCGGCCGTGGCGTCGGGTCGCTTGTAGTAGCCGGTGGTGAGCGAGGTTCCCCGAATCTGGAGTTCACCCACCTCTCGATCAGCCCGCGGCTCGCCGGTGGCGGGGTCGACGACTCGGATCTCCAGCCCCGGCATGGCCCGACCCAGCCGGGCCAGCGCCTTGGCGCCGTCTGTCCCCGGCTCGACCGGCGCCGCGTACTGCTCGGTTTCGAGCACCCGAGCGTCGACGTGGTCGAGCTGGAGCCCCGAGCCGAGTTCGGGGTAGGTGCCGGCGATGGACACCTCGGCCATGCCGAAGGCCGGAAAGATGGCTTCGGCCCGAAGCCCGTGACGAGCGCCGGCTTCGGCCAAGGCGGCCATGTTCGAAGCGTCGACCGGCTCGGCACCGTTGAGGGCGACCCGTATGGGCGAGAGATCCAGACCGTCGAGGCGCTTGAGAGCCCGTGTGGCCAACACCCAGGCGAAGTTGGGCCCGGCCGTGATGGTGCCCTTGTAATCGGACATCCACTGCACCCACCGCGAGGGACTGGCCATGAATGTCTGGGGTCCGGCGATCACCAGGTTGATGCCCCGTACCAGCGCCGACAGGTACACGCCGATCAGGCCCATGTCGTGGTAGAGCGGCAGCCACGAGATGGCCACGTCGTTCTCGGGATCGAGGATCAGGCACTCGGCGATGTCGTCGATGTTGGCCAGTACCGACCGGTGCGGGAGCATCACGCCCTTGGGGTCCGAGGTGGAACCGCTGGTGAACTGGAGGATGGCCAGATCATCGGCGGTGACCGCCGGTGTCTCCCAGGTCTCGGGGTCGCCCTTGATGTCGTCGTAAGACACCATGGGCGGATCGCCCTCGACCGCCTCGATGAAGGGGGCGAACTCGGGGTCGAGGACCACCAAGGCGGTGTCGGCGCCGTGGATCTTTCGGCGCGTGGTGTCGATGAACTCGGCCAGTGAAGACATACGCATGGGCAGCGGAAGCACCATGACGGTGGCTCCGGCCAGCCAGACACCTTCGATGGTGGTCAACAGGTCACGGTTGGTGGTACCCAGCAGCGCGACATGGGAGCCGGGGCCGATACCCCGGGCGGCCAGCCCGGCGGCCACGCCCTTGGCGTCGTGGTCCAGTTCGTACCAGCTCACTGGCTGGGCGTGGTCACCATCTATGAAGGTGACGGTTCCGTTGTGACGGGCTGGGTCGGTAACTCGCAGGGGGATCGTGTGCATCGGATGAATAGACCGCTCTCCCCCATCGGTGGTTACCAGCGGCCAGAATGCGGCCATGGCTCACCCCCGCCGTCTCCGTTTCGCCGTGGAACTGCACGATCCGCTGCCCGGTCGCTCGTGGCTGGATTCGGCCCGCGAGATCGAACAGCTCGGCTACTCGACGGTGTTCCTGCCCGACCACTTCGACGAGGGTCCGGGACCTCTTGCGGCGGCCTCCGCCTTCGCTGCGGTCACCACGACATTGAACGTCGGACTGCTGGTGTTGGACTGCGACTTCCGTCACCCGGTGGTGCTGGCCAGGGAACTCGCCACCATCGATCAGATCTCGGAGGGACGCCTCGAGGTGGGTCTCGGTGCCGGGTGGAAGAGGCTGGACTACCTACGCAGCGGCATCACCATGGACCGCCCCGGGATCCGGGTATCACGACTCCAAGAGCACGCGGCCGTGCTGCGGGGTCTGTGGGCTGACGGTGAGTTCTCGTTCTCGGGCGAGCACTACCAGGTGGCTGATCTGGATGGCACTCCTGCCCCGTTCCGCCCGGGCGGTCCGCCGATCCTCGTGGGTGGTGGGGCTCCGCGCCTGTTGCGTTGGGCTGGCGCCACCGCTGACATCGTGGGCGTGAACGCCTCGATTCACTCAGGTGAGATAGATGCCGACGCCGCGCTGGACGCTCTGCCCGATCGCATCGACCAGAAGATCGCCTGGGTTCGGGAAGGTGCGGGCGACCGCTTCGACGACCTGGAACTGAACGCATGGCTGGCCGCGGTCGAACTGACCGATGACCCGGCGGTGATCGAGGCGATGGCGGCCCTGTTCGGCACCGATGCCGACAGTTTCTCGAGCTCGCCGCTGGCCCTGGTGGGCAGCCCAGGCGATGTGGCCGAACGGCTGGTGGAGCGTCGCGACCGCTGGGGCTACTCGTACCACGTGATCCCCGGCCCTCAGGCCCACGCAATGGCCCCGTTGGTGGCAGCCCTGACCGGGACCTGAGCCGGTCCGCCCTCGTTGTCACCGAGGGTGGATACCTTCTCGGCGATGTCTGTCACCGTCACCTGGGTTACCTACGGCGCCGCGGCGCTGGCTGCGCTGGGTCGCGCTGTGTCAGCGGCCAAGGCCTCCGATCCGTTGGCTCCGGTCACGGTGGTGGTTCCGTCCAACCAGGTCGGGGTGGCAGCGCGCCGCGAGCTGGGGCGCACCGCCGGGTTCATAGGCGTCACCTTTCTCACCCCCTATCGACTGGCTGAGCTGGCCGGGGCGTCGGCCCTGGCGGCCCAGGGCCGCAGGCCAGTGTCCACTCCGGTACTGGCGGCTGCCGTTCGGGCCGAGCTGAGCCGCGATGCCGGCGTGTTTGCGCCGGTTGCGGCTCATCCGGCCACCGAGTCGGCCCTGGTGGCGGCCCACCGCGAACTGCGGGATCTGACCGATGACGAGCTGGACCTGCTCGCCCGCCAGAGTCGTCGGGCGGGCGCGGTGGTCGCCCTGCACCGCGGCGTGCGTCGCCGGCTTGAAACCCACTGGTACGACGAGGACGACCTGATCACCTCGGCGGTGGCTTCGGCCGCCGCTATGGCCGACGAACTCGGATCAGTGGTGGTCTACCTACCCCAGCGCCTGTCGCGGGGTGGGGCACGGCTGTTGACCGCCCTGAGCGAACCGGCCGGGTTGTCGGTGATCGCCGGCACGGTTGGGGTCGCCGAGGCCGACCGAGAGGTGATCGAGTCGGTTCGGCGCTTGGGAAGTTCCGCCGTCCCTCCAGCCGTCGCTGCGCTCGGGTCGGTGTCGTCTGCCGCGACCGAGGTACTCACCACCTCCGACAGTGAAGATGAGGTGAGGTCCGCCGTTCGTCGAGTGATCGACGCCGCCCGGGCGGGCACCCCTCTGGACCGCATCGCCGTGCTCCATGCTTCCGCCCAGCCCTATGCCCGGCTGCTGCGTGAGCAATTCACCCAGGCGGGGGTGGCGGTCAACGGCACCGCAGACATCGCGCTCGATGCCCGGGTCTCCGGTCGGATGCTGTTGGGCCTGTTGGATCTGCCGGCCGGCGGATTCCGACGTCACGAGGTCATGGCCTGGCTGACCGAGTCCCCCATCCACCACGGTGGGCGTCCGGTGCCCACCTCGGGATGGGAACGGTTGTCTCGCCGGGCGGGCGTGGTGTCGGGTCGGGATCACTGGGACCGGCTACTGGCCAACCTGGCCGACCAGCTCGACCAGGACGCCACCGAGCGGGCCGAGCGCCGTCCTGATGACGATGACGACTGGCACGTCGCCCGTCTGCGCCGAGACGCCGAGCGGGCCCGTCGACTTCGTGAGTTCGTGCTCGACCTCCACGATGAGCTCGATCGGCTGGCCACCGGCACCCACCGCTGGGGTGAACTGGCCCGCTGGGCGCGTGGTCGATTGGACGACCTGGCCGGTGGAGATCGGGCCCGCGTTCATTGGCCCGAAGTTGAGCGACGAGCCGCCGACCGGGTTGAGCTGGCCCTCGACCGCCTGGCCGCCCTCGATTCCGTCGAGGGCGAGACCACTCTGGCGGTCTTCACCCGCACCCTGCGGGTCGAGCTCGAGTCTGATCTGGGGCGTATGGGCCGTTTCGGTGACGGAGTCCTGGTGGGCCCGGTGTCCATGGGCCTGGGAATCCACCTGGATCTGGTGATCCTGGTCGGAATGGCAGAAGGCAGCTTCCCTTCGACGGTACGCGACGACTCGCTGCTCCCCGATGTCGAACGTGAGGCGGCCGATGGGGCACTCAGCCTCCGCCGCCACCATGCAGACCGGCTCCATCACCAGTTCCTGGCCGTCGTGGCCGGAGCTTCTCGGCAACTGCTCTGTGTGCCCCGGGGTGATCTACGGCGCAGCAGCGAACGGGTGCCGTCCCGTTGGGTGCTGGACGTGGCCTCAGAACTGGTGGGCAGCCGCTGGTGGAGCCGCGACCTGCTTGGCGGCTCGGCCCCCTGGCTCACCCACATCGCCTCGTTCGACCATGGTCTGCGCCGGGCACCATCGCCAGCCACCGAGCAAGAGCACCGCCTCCGGACCCTGATGTCGCAACCCGTGGCCCCCGACCACCTGGCCGAACTGGCTGGCCGCATAGATCCGGTGCTGGCGGCGGCCGTTGAGGTGGTCGATGCCCGGCGGTCCGAGAGCTTCACCCGCTTCGATGGGAAGCTCACCGGCCTGGCGGTCCCCAGCCCCGTGGACCGTCCTCTGTCGGCCACCCGGCTGGAGCGGTGGGCTTCATGCCCGTACGCCTACATGTTGCGTGACCTGTTCGGGGTCGAGCCCATCGAGTCTCCCGAAGACGAGCTGACCATCACCCCGATGGATCGCGGCAGCTTGGTACACGAGGTGTTCGAACGTTTCATCCTGGAGGTTCTGGCCCGCCCGGCCCACATGCAGCCCACCCCCTCCCAGCCATGGACTCCAGCCGATCACCTTCGCATCGTCCAGATCGCCGAGGAGTTGGGCTCCTCCTATGAGCGGCGGGGGTTGACGGGGCGGCCGTTTTTCTGGGCCAGAGATCGTGCCGCCATCGCCCGAGATGTAGACCAGTTCCTCACCTTTGACAGACGCCGCCGAATCACCAACGGGTGCTCGCCGGTGGCTGCCGAGCAGGCGTTCGGCCTCGACGGCACTCCACCGGTGGCGTTTCCGCTCGACGACGGTACCGAGGTGCTACTGCGTGGCAAGACCGACCGGGTCGATTTGTCGAGTACCGGCACCATCTTCGTGGTCGACTACAAGACCGGAGGCCACAGCACCTATGCCAAGTTGACGGCCGAGGACCCCCATCACAACGGCACCCGACTCCAGTTGGCGGTGTATGCGCTGGCCGCGCGCCAACAACTGGGCCAGCCCGACGCCACGGTGAGAGCCAGCTACTGGTTCACCTCGTCCAAGGGAAAGTTCAAAGAAATCGGCTATGAGGTCTCCGACGAAGTACTCGCCGAGGTGGGTCGAGCGATCGGAGTCATCGTGGCGGGAATCGGAGCCGGAGAGTTCCCCCACCATCCCATGCCGGCCAACGGCTCCCCCTTCAATCCCTGTGAGTACTGCGACCCCGAGTTCCTGGGTACCGCAGATCTGGCTCATGCCTTCCAACGCAAGATTTCCGACCCGGGGGTGGCTCACTACGCCGCGCTGCTCACCGGGCCTGTCTCCGGGGAGGCTCAGTGAGCTCCAAATCAACCACCGTCGTTCCCCCCGATCAGGCGGCCCGCCAGCGGATCGCCTCAGACCTGGAGTCGACCCTGTTCGTCGAGGCTGGCGCCGGATCCGGCAAGACCACGGCTCTGGTTGGTCGGGTGGTGGCCCTGATCGCATCGGGTGAAGTCGAGTTGCGCTCTATCGCCGCCATCACCTTCACCGAGAAGGCGGGGGCAGAGCTGCGAGACCGGATCCGTCAGGATCTGGAGAAAGCCCTGGCCGACCCCGCTCTGACCGAGCTACTGCGGGAGAGATACCGCACGGCGGTCAGCCAACTCGACGGGGCCGCCATTGGGACCCTGCACAGCTTCGCCCAGCGAATCCTCGCCGAACACGCCATCGAGGCCGGACTGCCTCCACGAGTCGAGGTGGCCGATGAGGTCAGCTCCGACATCGCCTTCGAGCGTCGCTGGGAGACCTTCCTCGATGAGTTGCTGGAAGATCCCGCCATCGCCCGAACGCTCGGGCTCTTGTTGGACTCGGGACTGAAGCCCGACGCGATCCGGGCGCTGGCATTGGCCTTCGAGCAGAACTGGGACCTGGTGGCCGATCGGGTCCCCGACCATGCCCCTGAGCCGCCTCCGGTTTCTGAGGTTGCCGCTCCCCTTCTCGACCAGTTGGAAGAGTTGGTCCGCTATCAGAGCAACTGCACCGATCCCAGCGACAAGCTGTTCGAACTTCTGAGCACGATCGGCGACTTCACCCAGTACTTGCGCGCCGAGCACGACGACACCGCACTGTTGGCCGCCCTCACCTCACGGTCACTGCCCGACGGCACCAAGGTCAAAACCAGACCCGGCAACCTCGGCCGCAAGGTCGCCTGGGCGGTCGACAAGGCCGAGGTGACCAACGCCCTCAGCCAGGTTGACGACAACATCACCTCCGCACTGGCCGATCTGACCCAGGCAGCCGTCCATCGTCTGGCGGTGAACGTGCGCAGCTTCACGTTGGAAGCCGCCGAGGCTCGGCGTCGCGCCGGTCAGCTCTCGTTCCACGACCTTCTGGTGATGTGCCGCCAGCTCTTGTGCCACCCCTCCAACGGAGGAGCGGTCCGCCAGCGCCTTCACGATCGCTACCAGCGAATCCTGCTCGACGAGTTTCAGGACACTGACCCCATTCAGATCGAGTTGGCGGTACGCATAGCGGCCGCCGACCCGACGTCCGAGGCTGCTGGTTCGGCCCCGTGGGCCGGCGTTGCGGTGTCACCCGGCCACCTGTTCTTCGTGGGAGACCCGAAGCAGTCGATCTACCGCTTCCGGCGCGCCGACATCTCGATGTTCCTAGAGGCCCGCCGCCGTCTAGGCAAGGGGGGGCTGGTGGAGCTGACCACCAACTTCCGGACCGTGGCACCGGTGATCGACACCGTCAATGAGATGTTCGCCAGGCTCATCGTCGACCGGCCCGAGGTCGAGATGCCGGTTACCTCTCAGCCCGACTACGTAGCCCTACATCCAGTGCGACCGATTCCCCCGGTGGGCCCGGCGGTCTCGGTGGTCGGCCGAACCCCGATTCCCGCCGACGACAAAGCCACAGCCACCGAACTGCGAGAGGCCGAGGCCACCGAGGTGGCGGCCACCGTGGTGCGGGCAGTTTCTGAGGGTTGGAGCATCGGGACCGGCGACGACAACGACCCATGGCGACCCGCCCGCCTGGGTGACATCACCATCCTGGTACCGGCTCGGACCTCGCTGCCGATGCTGGAAGACGCCCTGGACCGGGTCGGCGTGCCGTTCCGCTCCGAGTCCAGCTCGCTCGTGTACAGCTCGCGGGCCATCCGAGATCTGCTGATGGTGTTGCGGGCCGCCGACGACCCCACCGACCACCTGAGCATCGTGTCGGCCCTGAGGACTCCGCTGCTGGCCTGCGGCGACGACGACCTGTTCCGGTTCAAGGTCGAACAGCACGGTCACTGGGACCCACTTGCGCCGCAACCTGACACCGTTGTTCCCGGTCCGGTATCCGAAGGGCTGGCCTACCTGGCCGAGCTGAACCGGGCCCGCTACTGGAGCACCCCGGCCGAGTTGCTGGCCCGGATCGTCACCGATCGCCGGGTACTAGAGCTGGGCTTCGCCGAAGGACGCCCCCGAGACCTGTGGCGCCGGGTCCGCTTTGTGATCGACCAGGCACGGAGCTGGGGAGAGGCATCCACCGGTGGTACCCGCCAGTACCTCCAGTGGGTTCAGCGTCAAAGCGCAGAGGGTGCCCGAGTGGCCGAAGCCGTCCTGCCCGAAACCGACGACGACGCCGTGCGCATCATGACCATCCACGCCTCCAAGGGTCTCGAGTTTCCAGTGACCATCGTCAGCGGAATGTCGACGGTGCCTCAGGCTCGGCCGGGCCCAGCCCAGGTGGTGTTTCCCCCCGACGGGTCGGTGGGCTACCGGTTCGGCTCCAAAGTGACCACCCAGGCCTACTCGGACTTCGCCCCCATCGATGAACAATTGGGGCTCGACGAGCGCATCAGGCTGCTCTACGTCGCATGCACCCGGGCTCGCGACCATCTGGTCATCTCGCTTCAGCGCAACGAGCGCGCCTCCACCCCCGCGCTGGCCAATCACACCAACGCCGAACTGCTGGTCCGCGGGCTGGGCCCCGCTCTGGACAACCTTCCCGATGCAGTGTCCCCCGATGGCCTACCGGTGGTCGCTGATCCTCCCCCGCCCGCCGCTCCGCCCCCCGACCTGGCCGCTTGGCGCCACGAACTCGAAACCTCGTTGGCTGTCGCCAGCCGACCATCCACGGTGGCAGCCACCGCCCTGACCGCAGACGGCGCCCCCGACGCTGAGCCCGACCCCGAGCCCGACCCCGAGGCCGAGCCCGAGCCTGAACCGGCAGTGGCCGGCCTCCACAAGCGCCCCCGAGACCTCGATCTTCCCCCGTGGCTGAAGGGGCGATACGGCACGGCGGTGGGCCGAGCAGTTCACGGCGTACTACAGAACATCGACCTGGCCGATCCTCACGATCTAGCGGCCGTGGTGGCGGCGCAGTGTGAAGCCGAGGCCATTCCCGAACGGGCCGACACCGTGGCCGACCTGGTGTCCAAGGCCCTCGAGTCACCAGTGATCGTCGAGGCGGCCCGCTGCCCCCACTGGCGAGAGGTGTATGCCTGTGCTCCGGTGGGGTCCCGCCTGCTCGAGGGCTACCTGGACCTGTTGTTTCGCCGCGCCGATGGCCTGGTGGTGGTCGACTACAAGACGGCCGCCACCACGAACCCGGCCGAGTTGGCTGATCGGGCCCGGGGTTACCGCCAACAGGGCGCGGCCTACGCCCATTTGGTGACGGCCACCACTGGCGAATCGGTCGTACAGGTGGTGTTCGTGTTCCTGACCCCAGCCGGGGCGATCGAGATCTCGCTCGAAGACCTGGAGTCCGCGATGCATGAAGTGTTGACTTCGGTCACCGTCGGTCGAGAAGTGCTCACCACCCCGTAGCCTTGAGGCTTACCACCGAGTAACAGGGAGGTGCCGTGAGCACCGTCGAGTTCACCACCGACAACTTCGAGTCCACCATCTCGGCCGGAGGCATCGTGCTGGTCGACTTCTGGGCATCATGGTGCGGCCCCTGCCGGGCCTTCGCCCCGGTGTACGAGGAAGCGTCGGTCGAAAACCCCGACATCGTCTTCGGATCCATCAACACCGAAGACCAACAAGAGCTGTCGGCTGCCGCCCAGATCCAGTCAATCCCCACCCTCATGGCGTTCCGAGACGGGATCCTGGTGTTCCGCAACTCGGGGGCGCTACCCAAGGCCCACCTCGACGATCTGATCCGCCAGGTCCGCGCCCTGGACATGGACGAGGTACGCGCCCAGCTTGCGGCCAACCCCGCCTGAGCGGATAACTACGGTGACACTCCCACCACCCGGGGAGTGCCCGTGCAAGATCACATTCTGACCGTCCTGATTCGCGACGCCCTCGAGCCCGACGGGCGAAAGCCCAAGGGCGAAGTCACCCAGCGCCTGATCGAGCAGGTCGATCCCACCGGCGACGGCGGAGTGGCCCACATGGTTCCCGAAGTGGTGGAACAGATGGTCCACCGGGACCCGGCCCTGGAGTTCTTCGGGGACGATGTGGTCGATGTGCCGGGCGTTACCGAAGGTCTGGCACTCACCCACCGCATCACCACGGCCGAGATCGCCAACGATCGCCTCGAACTGGACCCCAACCTGAGCCTGTTGGCTTCCGCCGCCGCCGACCTTGGTGGACTGCACCGTGCCACCGACGGGTGGCCCCTGTACCTCCACACGTTTCGCGATCCCCACGGCGGACGGTCCGAAAACCTCCTGTTGTCGCGTCACCTGACCGGTCCGACCGGCTGGCTTTCACACCTGTCACCCGGCGATCTGGTGACCTGTCGGGCCGAGGGCGGCTTTCTGCATATCGAGAAGGTGCCGGACTCCAACGAGATGACCGGTCCGTCACCACTGACGCTCACCGACCGCCAGCGCGAGGGTCTGGATCGGGCCCTGGACGAGTACCGCCACGGTGACCCGGTTCCGGTCGACATCGGCCAACTGGCCTTGCACGGACTGCTCGACGGTTGGCTCGACCTCGGGTCCGACCCCTCTGATCATCCCGTGCCATTCGGTGACCTGTTGGAGGCCGCCGGGCTGGAACTCGATGGCCACCAGGCCGCCGACCCCGACCAGTGGGACGGCTACCGCCGTATCACCACCCTGATAACTCGTACCGTCGCTCACCACCACCACGGTTCCGACCACCTACCGGTCATCACTGCGGTGATCGACGAATACGACCGCTGGCGAAGCGACCGCTCCGAGCCCCCTGCCGCGGCGCCCTTCAAACGTCTTCACCGTGACCCCGAGGCTGTGTTCTGTCTGGAGGACGAACTGCTGCGTTCCTCGTGGGGGCACCGCGACGATCTGCGGGCGTTCCTCGATGCCGTGGAGCTACC
>CAUJFC010000045.1 GCA_963169755.1 Actinomycetota bacterium
CAGGTGAATGCGGGTCAGCGCCCCTGGCTCACTCTCGGTGTCAGGCTCAGCCGCTTGTGTGGTTACGGCGACCACCCTCAGCCGGGTGGACGTGGTCCCATCGGCATGAGTCACCCGGAGGGCCGGCTCTCGCAGCGGCTCTTCACCGAAGGTCGGGTAGGCCAGCGGGTACAGGCCGATCGGGAAGTCGGCTATGGCCGACAGGGTCGAGGGCCCGAAGCCGATCTGGTGCAGTCGTCCGTCGTCGTCCACTGCCCATTCGGCGGCGGTACGTCCCGCCTGCACCCTGATCGTTCCGGTCGGCGGGCTGCTGAGAGACATGCCCGGACCGTATATCGGGGGTTGGCGGGTAGCGACCGGAGGTGCACACTGAGGCCATGGACGGAACCGACTTGGTGGTCGGCGCGTTCGGCAGCGTCGGCTCGGCCATCTGCTCGCTCCTCACCCTCCGGGGCCGAGCCGTCCGGACCTTGGAGCCCGATCACGAACCCGAAGAGCTGGAAGCGGCGCTGGAGGGAGTCGAAACCCTCTACAGCGCCCACTGGCCCGCACAGTCCGGCGATGCGGCCACTCCCGCCCAGACAGTCCGCCGGTGCGGGCGACTGATCGGGGCAGCCGAGGCTGCCGGGGTACACCGGATCGTGCAGGTCAGCGCCGCCCACGCCTCGCCCCGCTCTCCCTGGGCGCATCTGAGAGGTTGGGCCAGGGTCGAGGAGCGCCTCGTGGACAGTCCGCTGCCGACGCTGGCAGTACGGCTCACCATGGTGTTCGGTGGCGGCGACGGGGATTTCATCGATGACCTGGCCGGGCGGCTGCGCCACAGTTCGATGCTGACCGTGGCCGGCGGCGGCCACTACCGGATCCGCCCGGTCCACGTCGATGACGTGGCCCGTCTGTGCGTGGGAGGCCCCCGGCTGGTCGATCAACCCGAGGTTTTCGAGGAGCACACGGTGGAGAGGGTGGGCCACGTCATCGTGGACGCCGTCGGTCCCGACCGTCCCACCTGGTCAGAGGTGATCCACGAACTGCGGCCCTTGGTGCACTCACATGCCGTTGTGGTTCCCATGCCGTCGCCGGTTCTGGGATCCCGGGGACCGATCCTGGGAATGGCCCCTGGTGAGGGTAGAGCCGGTCACGACGAGCTGGTCGCGACCATACGAGGTATGGCCGACACCGAAGGTCCCCCCACCGGGGACGTGTCGCTGTGGACCTGGATCCATCAGCGGGCAACCCTGCTGGGAGCTGACCACCACCACCAACCTGCGGCCTGAGGTCTCCGACAGCGCAGACTGGAGCGATGTCGGTCCGCCACATCCTCACCGTCGATCTCGGGACCAGTGGACCCAAGGCGGCAGTGGTGTCTGAGGCTGGGCGGCTGGTGGGGGCCGCCCGCCGCTCGGTCGACACCGTCCACGGCGCCGACGGATCAGCGGTGCAGGACCCTGAGGAGGTGTGGCGGGCGGTGGTGGCGACCGCCACCGCCGCGCTGAGCGAAGCCTCGGTGCCGGCCTCGTCGGTCGTGGGGGTGGTGGCGTCGGCGCAGTACTCCTCGATCGTGCCGGTGCGCGCCGACGGCACCCCGGTGGGCCCCATGGTGACCTGGATGGACCAGCGGAGTTCACCCCGGCGGCTCCGCCGACTCGCCGGCTACCCGCGGGGAGCAGACAACCCTCTGAGCCTGGCCCGCTCGGTTCGTATCCATGGCCTGGCACCGGTGGAGGCCGGGATGAGCCTCAACCACATGCGCTGGATCCGCTTCGCCACCCCCGAGGTGTACGACCGGGCCGACGCCCTGTTGGAACCGGTCGACTACGTGACCGCCCGCCTCAGCGGCCGTTGCACCGCCAACCGTTGCACGTCCCTCATGCAGATCCTCAACGACAACCGACAAGGGCCGGGCGCCGCCGGCCGCGACCGTTGGCATCCCGATCTGGTGGCGGCCTCGCTGATCGAGCGCTCCAAGCTGGCAGAGCCGGTGGCGGTCGGAAGTGTGGTGGGGACCCTGGTGCCAGCGGTGGCCGAGGCATTGGGGCTACCCGTGTCCACTCCGGTGCTGTCGGGGTTGAACGACACCCAGGCCGGTGCGGTGGCGGCGCGGGCGTGGACCGCAGACCACGCCGGACTGGCCATCGGAACCACCTCAGTGATCGTCACCCACATCGAGCGCAAGAAGCTGAATCCGCTGAGAAGCCTGTTCACCATGCCGGCACCGCTGGGGGACGGCTACCTGGTGGCGGCCGAGAACGGGGTGGCGGGAGCGGCCGTGGATCACTTCGTGGACCGACTCGTGTTCGCCGACGACACCTTCGGGTCCCCTGAGGGCGTAAGCGATCGTTACGAGGCGTTCAACCGGGCGATCGAGGCGAGCCCACCAGGAGCGGGAGGGGTGATGTTCCTGCCCTGGCTGGCGGGGTCTCTGGCCCCTCGGGCCGACGGCGCCATGCGGGGTGGCTTCGTGGGGATGGGCCTGGACACCTCGCGTGATGACCTGGCCCGAGCGGTGGCCGAGGGAGTGGCGCTGAACCTGGGTCGCCTCCAGGGTCCAGTCGAGACCTTCGTGGGCCGCGAGATCAGCCACTACTCCTTCTACGGAGGCGGTTCGGCCTCGGCTCCGTGGGCCCAGATCCTCGCTGACGTCCTGCAACGACCGGTCCACCGGCTGGCCGCCGGCGGGTTCGCCAACTCCATCGGTACCGCCATCTTCGGGCTGGACCACCTGGGAATCGCCTCAGCCGACAGCCTGGCGTCGGGGTTGGAGGTGGTCGACGGCTTCGAACCTCGGCCCGCCCACCGGGCTCGCTACCAGGAACTGGCCGAGGCATTCGACCAGGCCTTCACCCGCACCCGCCCGGTCATGCATGCCCTGAGCCGACCGTCCTCACGCTGAGCGACACCCGGCAGTGGGTGGCTGTCCGACCTAGGTTGCCGGTCATGCGCTACGGGATCAACGGCTCTGGTCGGATGCTCACCCACGGGGTGAAGGGGGTTCTGGAGGACCTGAGCTCGGCCGAGGCCGACGGGTTCTCCAGTTACTGGGTGGCCCAGGTGGGCCTGGTCGACGCCCTCACCCTTCTGGCCGCCCACGGAGACACCGGTTCGACCATGCAGTTGGGTACCGCCGTCATCTCGACGTGGGAACGTCACCCCCACATGCTCGCCGCCCAGGCCCTGACCACCCAGGCCCTGGTGGGTGATCGACTGGTGGTGGGGATCGGGGTGAACCACCAACCCCACGTGGAGCAAAGCCTGCGTCTGCGGTGGGACAAGCCGGTCCGTCACATGGTCGAGTACCTGGCCATCCTCAGCGATCTCCTGGAGTCGGGGGCGACCTCCCAGCGCGGCGAGGTCTGGTCTTTCGACGGTCAGGCCGACAAGCCTTCGGCCGAGACACCCAAGGTGATGATCGCCGCTCTGGGTGAGCAGATGCTGAAGGTCGCCGGACGACGCACCGACGGCACCATCTTGTGGTGCGTGGGCCCTCGGACCATCCGCTCCCACATCGCGCCGATCATCAACGAGGCGGCGTCCGCCGCCGACCGGCCAGCCCCGGCCATCGTGTGTTCGATCCCGGTGTGGGTCACCGACGACCCCTCCCCGGCCCGGCAGTTCCTGGCCTCGGTGCTGGCCAACTACGCAACCCTGCCGAGCTACCGGGCGATGATGGACATCGAGGGGGTGGAAGGCCTGGGCGAGCTGTCGATCGTGGGAAACGAGGAGTTCGTGACCGACGCCCTCGGCCAGATCGCGGCCAGCGGAGCCACCGACTTCACCGCGGTCCCCATGGGCGGCAACCCCGACGAGGAAGCCCGCACCCTGGCCGTACTCCGAGCAAACCTGGCGTAGCCAGTGGTTCGACCTAGTGGAGGTATTCGCGCTACTCGCGAAACACGAGCTGCGGACGGTCCTGGAGCAGATGGTCGGCCGAGTCACCGAAGACGAGCACGTTCCGGCGGCCCCGCGTCCGCGCCAGCAGCAGCGCCGGCTGGGCCCGGATCAGGTCGAGGAGGTCGTCGCCAGGTACATCGACGGCGAATCCATCGACGCGCTCGCTCGGGCCTACGGCATCAACCGGACAACGGTGATCAGCCACCTGGAGCGCAAGAGCGTCGAGCGACGCAGCAACCCCCGCAAGATGACCTGACAGCAAGGTGCAGGCCGCAGCGGAGAGGTACGCGACTGGACTGTCTCTAGTCGTGGTAGCGAAGGAGTTCGACGTCTGCGAGCGGACACTCAGAAGGGAGTTCGACCGAGCGGGCGTTCAGGTTCGGCAGCCGCGTGTCACCATCGCCTCGAACTAGCGATCACTCCAGGCCGCGCCGGAAACGCTCGGCCGAGTCTTCATTCCGTCGCGCGTCTGCTTCATAGAACTTCGCGATACCCCGCAACAGCGCTGCGATCCGCGGCCACTCATCAGTCCACTGGTCAGCATCGGCTCGATACCTGGCCGCGAGTTCCATCTCCTGCGCACCGCCCTCCTCCAAGCCGCGCGAGGTAACACCACGACGGTTGACCAGCTCGGTAGAAAGCCCGCTCTCGACCTCCTCGCTCTGGAGCTCCTCAAGTAGATCCCGCACCACCTCTGGCGGCCAGCCTCCATCATCATCAGGTGGTGCGGAAGCGAGCACGTGGCCGAAATGAACGAGTCCGACTTCCAGGCGACCACAATCGTCGAGCAATCGCCGTGCCTCATCGAGCCAAGCATGCAGACGTTCCCGATCTATCTCGCCGTCGACTAGCCCCGGCATGACACTCCAGGACGACAATAGGTGGTAACCGTTGCGGGCCCGTCCCGCCTGTTGCTCACTCGTGGCTTCATCTGCCGGCGGGGCTTCTTCGGTCTTTCTGGACCGATACACGGTACATACCACTTCGGCAAAGAACTCGGGATTCTCGGCCATGCCCTCATGTAGTGCGGGCACTTGTGGCTCGAAACCAAGAGCAGAGAGGAACGCCCACTCCAGCCGGGCAATGCGATCTACACCAAGAAGGTCGCGATGGCGTTCGAGCAGCGCGAAGGACTGTTCGAAGTCGTAAGCGGATAGGCGCGGAAGTTCAGGGTCTTCGATCGAGCCAAGAAGTCCATCCAGTCCATTGGCAATCAGTTGCGCAGTCTTGACTTCGTCATCCGCATCTCTCCTCAAATACATTCCGAGCAAGTCGATGGCGATAGCATTTCTTCCATACTTCATGAGTTGGTTGGCGACGAACTCAACGTTGTCGAAATCGGACCCCAGCCCATACGGCACGAAATGCTTCCAGTAGAACTCGGCGACGTCCGCACCCTCCGCCTCAGCAGCCTCCCAGTCCTTGGGCAGATCGCGTGCCGCAAGCAACAAGCGAGCACGCTGGGCTGCAGTTCCGTCCGAGTGCTTGCTCAGAACTGAGTCCAACCAGCTCCGTCCACCTTGCCGGAACCGTCTAGCGAAATACTGCCCAGCCAGCTCGATGTCGTATCGGTCATCCGAGCCCAGGTCCTCAAACAGCTCATCATCGAACTCAGGTACCGCGTCAGCCAAAGCGATCCCAACGCTCCCAGTCACCTCTGCGTTCCGTACGAGCGTTCGCACAGCATCCAGACCGCCTTCCGCCACGATCTCACCGACGGCCACGGCCCGCTTCTCAGCGAGTAAGGCCTCGTATGCACCGTGGTCATCTCGGATCTTCGCCCCCTCAAGGTGAGGCATGTGATCCTGGAACAGCCAAGCGTGTCGTTGCGCCGGATCCTTCGGGGTCAATGGCTCGATCAAGACCTCTAGGCCTGACAGGTCGTCTTCGGCTAAGGCCCACTTCGCATCGGGGTACTGGCGATGCTTCCCGACGAGGTCCCTGATCGCGTTCCAGAGCAGATCGCGAGCTGCGTCAGTGAGCTGATCGGATTCGACCATCGCTGTGAGAGCGTCGACCGAGGCCGTCCGGTCACTCGGTGGCAGGTCCGAGTAGTGGTTCAGGAACTCCGACCACCGCTCGCCATCTGTCGAAGCTTCCTCTACACAGCGGGCGACCACGTCGGAGACGAAGTCGAGGTACTCGACGTTCGTTACCGGAACGGACCTAGGCTTCCAATCGCGGAAGTGCGGAGCGTTCGTCGGGGAATGAACGCCATGAAACTCTGGCAGCATGCTGAGGAGAAGTTTCCACGCCACGCCATTGTGACGCTTCCTCACACTATCGATGACCTTCAGCCGACGCTCGACCGTGACTGAGTTTTCAGGATGCCAAGGGCAGAACACGGAAGCAAGGCTCGCAAATGGACGATTCCCCAGCCGGCCACCGGGGTCGATCTCGTCAAGTCTCGCGAGTAGGTCGACCGCCGCGCCGAAGTGGTCTGGTGACCAAGCAACCGTCTCCAAGGCCCATAGCAAACCTGTATGCGGCGAGCTTGCGGAGAACAGTCCGTCAGCGTTCTGGTCAGTGAACATCTTGCGCAGCACGGGGTCATCCCCCGCGACGCCTTTGGTCACCTCGTCTGTAAACGCGTCTGGACCAGCCTCAGCAAGTAGAGGCAGGACATCACTGAGTGACGCCCAGGTGCGACCAGAGCTGTCCTCGTTCGCATTCCTGAGAAGCGATCGCACGAGGTAGTTGGCCCAATCGGAACCCGTCGCAGAGCCCGGAGCGGATAGCGACGCGCCGTGGACACCCAAGAGTGCAAGGGAGCGAGCGAGTCCCCGACGAAGGTCAGCTGAGAAGGCGCGGACCTTCCCCTCGATGGACGCCTTCCACCAACGCTCGTCCTCTGGCACATCCAGCGACGGGTCAATCTCACCAATGACTGCATTCACAACCGACTGAAAGCGATTGAGATCATCGTGAGTCAGGCGGTCAGCGAGGAGTAGCCATGAGTCGTAGGGAGCCACCGCGTGCCAGCTCGTACCGGCATTGAGCAGCATCGGATCAGACGTCGCCGTGAGTGCAGCAGCGCTCTCTCTGAACACGTCATAATCCTCGCCAGCCAATTCGGCGAGCGCAGAGCGATCTCCGTCACCGCGGTCGTTCCAGCTACCAGCAAGCAGCGAGGTACGAACGTGCCGACCGACAGGGGGCTCCGCCCAGGGCGGCCGATGCAGGGCGATGTTGGTCGCGAGATGTCGACGAAGGGCGGTCAGACTCCGTCGAGCGAGCCGACCTGCATCATCCGACTCCTTTTCATCTGTCATGCCCGCGGCTCGAAGAGCCTCAGTCACGGCACTCGCGTCCAAATCTGGCAGTTCGACGTCCGCGACACCCGTCCCCACAACAGGGACTAGCACCGCGTGCGGGCTCCCGGATGGAACCTCCCGAGCGAACTCGGGATCGAGAGGGACGAGTATCAGGGGCTGAGGTGAGTCGAGCAAGAGTCGCCAGGTGCTCAGTTCATCCACAAATGCCAGTCGAGCGAGCAGAGATCCGTCGCCATCTGACTCGCTCTCCACCGCAAGAGAGGCGATGAACGCACGGGTCTCCTCGTACGCTGGCCCCTCGACGGTCGTCACTCCAGGTCGGGCCAGCCGGTCGAGAATCGCCCTCTTCGCATCATCCCTCCCTGCGAGCAAGACTGCGGGTGTCATGGCTGGATTCGTTTGCTGCGACCACGCCACCCACCACGTCTCTGCAGTACGCATGCCGTACGGGTTGAGGCCAAGCTCCTCCGAGAACCACGCCCACGTGATCGGGGCGGTTTCTAGCCAGGTATGAATGTCATCAAGTCCGTAGGCGCGTACGCCCTTCCACTTCTTCTCCGCGCTGTGAGTCTTGGCGAAGCCATCGCGGTCGGTCCAGACACGAAGGATCGCCTGCACATAGGTGCACTCGTCCATCGGCGAGCCGTAAGGAGTGGAGTCACGTTTGCCGTAATCCTCCTCAGCCTTGGCGTTCGCTCCGCGCTTGACCGACAGCTCCCAGACTGAGAGGCCATCGGGTACCCAGGCGTTCGATGACGTAGTCCGCACCGAACCGTCCCATTTGCCGGCGGCGACGCCCTCGGCAGCTGGCATCCCGAGTTCGACAAGTCCGGGGGTCGTCTCAAGAACGAGTCGTCGGATCAGTCGCGGGAAGTCGGACTGTGACTGCTTCGTGTCTGCCCAATTACGGAGCCTGTTGCGGTCTGCGAATCCTGGTCGGCTCATCGTCCACGCCTCTCTAGGGCCTCACCCACTGCTCGTGGCCTAGCGGCGCTTCGTTCAGCCGGTCGCGGCGGGCTCGCCAGTCTGGGAGGTGCTTATCCATCAGCTTGGTGAAGCGAGGACCGTGGCTGCGTTCGAGGAGGTGCGTCATCTCATGGACGGCGAGGTACTCCAGGCACTCGGGGTGCTTCTTGGCCAGCTCGACGTTGAACCAGATGTGTCCAGTCTCTCGGTTACAGGAGCCCCACTTGGTCTTCATCCGCCGGACGCTCCACTTGGGCACCATGACCCCCATCTTGCGCTCCCACTTCTCGATGAGGTCGGGGAGGGCCCGTCGGAGCTGATCGCGGTACCAGCGATCGAGGACCTCGCGTCGATGCTCGGTCGTCGTCTCAGCTGACGTGTAAAGCAGCAGGCGATCCCCATCCACCTCGATGTGCGCACGGCCGGGCCGCTTGATCACCTTCAGACGTAGCCGACTCCCCCAGACGTAATGCGACTCACCGGTGACCATCTCGCGGATGGTCTGGCGCTGAGCGGCCTGGAGTTGGTCGCGCTGTCGCTTGATCCACGGCAGTCGGCTGACGACCGCCAGGCGCACCTGATCGTCGTCGAGGCGGTCCGGTGCAGCAACGCGTACACGCCCCATGGGTGGGTACACGCCGATGTGCAGGTTCTTGATGTCCTTGTAGACGACGTCGACGTCGATGCCCGACACGGTGAGGTAGGCGCTAGCGGTACTCATCTCTCGCCTTCACCAGTTCAAACAGTTCATCCAGCCGTACGGTGTCGAAGCCCTCAGGCAGCACCTTGGCCACAGCACGCTTGACCTTCTTCTCCTTGATGCCGTTACCGACCCACGAGTCCGGCTTGGAGTGGCGGACGGCGCGGTCCACCTCGATGGCCAGGTTCAGCTCGGGGATGAAGAAGTCGTAGAGCGCCCGGCGTGCGCCATTGTCGGCCCACTCGGGGTAGACGGTGCCGGTGCCTTCGCCCTTGCCGAGATCAGCGGCCTGCTTGAGGAGCCGTTCGAGGTAGTCCTTGTAGTCGAGGGCTCCCTTGCGGCGTTCTTCGAGCAGGGCGTCGAGCAGCTCGGACATGCGGTCGTAGTACTTCGGGTTCATCGGCCGCTCGTCGATGATCACCTTGCGCATGTTGTTGGTGATGGTCTCGGCGACGGCTTCCGGGTCCTTCTTGATTCCCTTGGGCAGCTTGTCGATCGCGCCAGCGCCGAGCTTGACGATCAGGTCGATCAGGCCGGCGTCCTCGAAGTTGGAGAGGGTCTCGGAGGGCTTGGCGGAGATGTAGGTGTCGAGCAGGTGGCGCATGCCGGCCTCGTACTGCTTGAAGTCGACGTCCTCACCAGCGCCGAGCTTCACCTCGTCGCGGACGTTGGCGTAGTGGGCGACCTCGTCCTTGATCCTCTCGGCCTCGGCGTCGCTGTAGCCGGCTGCGGTCATCTCGTTGGCGTGGTTGCCGTACGTGCGCACCAGAGCGGCGACAGCATTGTAGAGCTCGACGCGCTTGGGCTCGTTGTCCTTGAGCTGTTCGGCGCTGACTTTCTCAGAAGCGCAGAAGTACTTCTGATACTGCAGGGTGTTCTTGGGTGGCTCGACTGGTTCGCACAGGGCGCGGATCTTCTCCAGGGCCTCGTCGAGGTCTTCGCGTGCCTTGTCGATGCGGTCGGAGAGCAGGCCCTTGATGTCTTCCTTGGCGTAGCCGTCGAGTGCGCCGCTGGTGTAGTCGGTGATGGCGGTCTCGAGGGAGTTGAACAGGTCGCGGTAGTCGACGATGTAGCCGTAGTCCTTGTCGTCACCGTCGAGGCGGTTGACGCGGCAGATGGCCTGGAACAGGCCGTGGTCCTGCATCTTCTTGTCGATGTAGAGGTAGGTGGCGCTCGGTGCGTCGAAGCCGGTGAGCAGCTTGTCGACGACGATCAGCAGACGCATCTGGCCGGGCTCGTTCAGGAACTTCTCCTTGACCTGCTTCTCGAACAGCTCGACCTTGTTGACAGCCTGGTCGGCGGGCTCGTTGAAGTGGTCGGCGAGCATCTGGCGGTAGATGTCGTACTGGCGCAGCGTCTCGGTGGCTCCCTCGCCGGAGTCCTCCTTAGAGATGTCGCTCGGGTTGGGCTCATAGCTGGTGACGATGGCGCACTTGCCCTTGAAGCCGGCCTGGCAGAAGAGCTCGTAGAACTTGCAGGCCTGGTAGATGCTGGCGCTGACGAGCATGGCGTTGCCGCGGCCGTCCATCAGGCGTGGCTTGGTGTCCATGTCGAGGAGGATGTCGTTGACGATCTGCTTCGCCCGGGGCTCAGCGCTGACGACCTTCTGCATGGTGCCCCAGCGCTTCTTCAGCTCGGCCTTGGACAGGTCGGTCATGCCCTTGGTCTTGGCCTCGAACCACTGGTCGACCTTGGCGGGGGCCATCAACTCCTGGTCGATGGTGCGGGCCTCGTAGCGCAGGTCGAGCACGACGCCGTCTTCGACGGCCTCGTCGAACTTGTAGGTGTGGATGAACGAGCCGAAGGTCTCGATGCTCGTTTCCTTGTCGCGCTTGAGCAGTGGCGTGCCGGTGAAGCCGATGAACATCGCGCCCGGCAGGATCAACTTCATGGCGTCGCGCATCTTGCCGGACTGGGTCCGGTGGGCTTCGTCGACGAAGACAAACAGGTTGCCCTTGGCCTGGAAGTCCTTCGGGAGCTTGGCCTTCAGCTCTCGGATG
>CAUJFC010000046.1 GCA_963169755.1 Actinomycetota bacterium
TGTGGCGCTCGCCGTCTTTCTGGGTGACCTGGACGTGGTAGCAGCCGTGGTGCTCTGCACCGTTGAAATCGGGGTTGAACGGGATCCCCTGGTACTGGCAGGCCTCCAAGAACACGTCGTTGAGGGGGCTGGGACTGCGCAGATTGGTCACGTGTAGCGGCCCGTCCACCCCGTGGTAGGGCGAATCGCGGTGGATGGCATTGCACTCGGAGCGCTTGAAGAACGGCAGGACATCGTCGTAACCCCAACCCGGGTTACCCAGCTTCTCCCAGTTGTCGAAGTCCGACCGGTGACCCCGGGCGTAGATCATGGCGTTGATGGTGCTCGACCCGCCCAGAGCCTTACCCCGAGGTTGGAATCCCCGTCTGCCGTTGAACCCCGGCTGGGGAACCGTCTGATAGTTCCAGCTGTTGATACCTCGGGGCATGGCGGCCGCGAAGCCCAGTGGGGCCCGGATCACCACGTCACGACCCTCACCCCCCGCTTCGAGCAGGCAGACGCTGAGCGAAGGATCCTCACTCAAGCGGCTGGCCACCACGCACCCCGCCGAGCCTCCGCCCACCACCACGTAGTCGAACTCGTCCATGGCCGCAACGTAGCCCCACCACCTCCACCGAGCAGTCTGAATCGGTAGGGTGCCGCGCAGGCCCGAGGGGTGACGGACGGGCTCACCCGACCCACCCCACCCCCGCCGACTGGAGGTCCGTGATGATCGACTACGCCGCCCTCGACTCGACCGTCGGCCAGAACTGGTACGACCTCGACCCCGACCTTCAGGCTCGAGTCCGAGCCGACAGCCCGCCTGAGGATCTGGAGTGGGCCGAGTCCAAGCTCCGCTCGTTCGGCGAACTGTGTGGTGGAGACATCGCCCGCAACGCCGAGGTGATCGACGCCCATCCTCCCCAGCTGGTGCGCTACGGACGCTGGGCCGACGAGATCGACGTGATCGACCATCCGCCGGCCACCATCGATTCCAAGCGCAAGCTGTGGGCAGCCGGGTTCGTGTCGGGATTCGCTCCCGACGAGGCCGCCCGGGGTCGAACCACGCCGGGGGTGGTGCACGCCGGGGCCAACTATCTGCTGTCCCAGGCCGACACCGGCATGGTGTGTTCGCTCGGAATGACCAGCGGAGTGGCCGGCCTGGTGGCGGCCTACGCCCCCGACGACATCCGAGCCGAACTGCTCCCCCGTCTCACCACCGACGACTTCGATCTGGGAACCGACGGGTCGATGTTCCTGACCGAACGCCAGGGAGGGTCGGACCTGGGGCGCACCGTCACCTGTGTGGCCCGCGACATCGGCGACGGTCGGGTGCTGATCAGCGGTGAGAAGTGGTTCTGTTCCAACATCGACGGTGACGCCATCGTGATCCTGGCCCGCCCCGAGGACGGCTCGGAGGGCTCGGCCGGTATCGGTCTCTACCTGGTGCCCCGCCACCTGGAAGACGGCTCACGCAACCGCTATTCGATGCGGCGCCTCAAGCCAAAGCTCGGTACCCGCAGCGTCCCCACCGGCGAGGTGGTACTGAACGACGCCCTCGGCTACGCCCTGCGACCCCGCCGTGACGACGGAACCCGGGAGACCTCCGACATCGGGGGTCTCAACCGCATGATGGAGATGGTCAACACCTCACGGTTCGGCGTGGCCCTGATGGGGTTGGGCATCGCCCGACGCTCGTTCGTGGAGACTGCCATCTGGGCCCACCACCGCGAGGCCAAGGGGCGACGGCTGGTGGACCTGCCGCTGGTTCGCGAACAAGTGGTCGACCAACTGGTCGAGCTGGAAGCCAGCTTCGCCCTGGGCTTCGAGCTGGCGGCAGCCGGTCGCCTCGACGACGGCGGCCGCCTGCGCCGAGTGCTGGTGCCCGCCGCCAAGGTCCGCCTGTGTCGGCTGGGAGTGGAAGCCGCGGGGTATGCGGTGGAGCTGCACGGCGGCAACGGCTACTGCGAGGACTGGGGGCTCACCCGTCAGCTCCGCGACGCCGTGTGCCACCCCATCTGGGAGGGCTCCGAGAACATCTGCGCCCTCGACGTGATCCGGGCCGTGCGTCGCTTTCGCGCCCACGAGGCGGTACTCGGCCGAGTCGACTCCGCCTTGGCCCGAGCGGCCGACGGTCCCGGGTTCCTGGCAACCGCCGCCGCCGACATCGCGACAGCCCGCGATCAGCTGGCCCGCCGCTGTGGTGAGATCGACGCCGTGGACACCGACTGGACCGAAGCGGGAGCGGGGCGCCTGACCGACCTGATGGTGCGGGTCACCCAGGCCGCCCTGCTTGCCGAACAGGGTGCCGGCGATGTGCGCAAGGCCCTGGTGGCCACCCGCTACGTCCGACGGCGGATCACCCCCGATGCCGTCTGGGATGACCGGATCGCCGCCACCGTAGGGCGCGACCTGCTGGCCTTCGCCCCGGTCGACCTGGACACCGCCGAGCGGGCCGCCGCCTGACTCCAGCCCGCCGGAGGTGCACCGGACCGTTCGCCCCGGCTGAAGGGCGGCGATCAGCTCAGCTCCAGGGCAGCCGCGAACCGTTCCAGGGCATCGAGATCGAACGGAGCTCGGACTGCCAGGTTCACCTGGTCGGCCCCCGCTTCCACGTAGGTGCCGATTCGATCGACCACCTCCTGGTCGGATCCGCTCAACACCCCGGGACGAACCCACTCGGCGATGGCCCCGAACTGCTGGTTGAGACTGTCGTCATCCCAGGCCAGACCCAGGTTGACTGCCCGGCGGATCTCGGCGGGGTCCCGGCAGATGTCCTCGCAGTGACGGTCCAGCACCGCCGCCTTGTGAGCGAATGTGTCGGGCCCCACGAAGGGAATGTTCCAACCATCAGCCCACCGGGCCGCCGACAGCAGCGTCTTCTTCTCGCCGCCACCTCCGATCCAGATCGGAATGGCGGCCTGGGTGGGCCGCGGTTCGTTGCGGGCCTCGTGCAGCGAGAAATGGCGCCCCTCGAAGCTGGTCACCTCGTCATGGAGCAGGCCCCGGACACAGGCCGCTGCCTCGTCGAGCTGGTCCAGCCGCTTGCCTGCTGATGGAAAGTCGATTCCGTAGGCCCGGTACTCGACCTCGGCCCAACCACCCCCGAGGCCGATGGCGGCCCGTCCGCCCGACAGCAGATCGATGGCGGTGACTGCCTTGGCCAGCACCGCCGGATGGCGGTAGCCCACCGAATACACGAGGCAGCCCACCTCGACACGGGTGGTGTCGAGGGCCAGGGCGGTGTGCATGGCGACCGCCTCCAGGCAGGTGGCGTCGTCGGGTTCACCGGTGGCGCCGTAGAAGTGGTCCCACACCGAGATCCAGTGGAAACCGAGTTCCTCGACCCGACGCCAGGTGGAACGCAGCACGTCGGGAGTGGTGTGTTGGAGACCGATGTGAACACCGAAACGGGTCATGGGCGGCACGCTACCCACACTGTCGTGGTGCGTCCGGTTGGCAATCCACGGCCGGTCAGGCGAAACACTCCTCCACGAAGCGCTCGAAGCCCTCCGGGTTGGCGGTCACCTGCAATTCGCCCTGCTCGTCTCGGCCGACGGTCAGGGCCGGGCAGAACCAGGACCCGGTCGAGGTGAAGAAGTGGGGGGAACCGATGACACCTCGGCTCATCCCTTCGCCATGATCTGCAAGAACCTCGGTGGTGTCGTCCGGGTTGAAGGCCACACCGAAGCGATCGGCCACCGACCGGAGCACTTCGACGTCACCGAGATCGGCACCGTTCTCGAACAGCAAGGTCCGCAACTCCAGGCTCACGGTCTCACCGATCTGATCCGACACCCGGTTGGCAGCCGCCGCCAGCACGAGGGCCGGCATGAACGAGGTGGGAAACACGTTGGCATCGAAGTTCGTGAACAGATCGGGGGCCACTGCCGCCCGGATCACTGCGATCTCTTCGGCCACGAACTCACGATCCCAGGGCTTGTTGTTGACGACCTCCAGGGGCCAGGCCCGCACCCGGATCGGCCGGTCGTTCCGCTCGAGTCGGTCGCGATACTCAGCCAGGCGCTTGATTCCTATGTAGGCGAACGGACACCCGATGTCGGCGAACACTTCGATCGGGGCGTTGGACGAGTTCACTGCGCATTCCTCCCAGCACGAGTCCTGACCACCTCCAGCAGTCGGCCGGGTGCACCGTAACGGGATCATCCACCCATCCATCCGGGCCTTATGGCCGTATTTCCAAGCCCACCGCGATGGACCTGAACGCCATCTTCGTGAACCCACGGCCCAAGTCGGGGTGTGTCACCTACCGTGGGTCTCGACATCGGAACTCCCGACACAGCGGGACGAGAAAGGTGGAGGGCTGGTGCTCAAGAGGCTGAAGGCAATACGGGAGACCGTCTCCAAAGCCATGGAGGCCAGCATGAGCGGCAGTGGCCCGACCCCCGAACAGCTCGACCAGCTACCTCCCGAGCAGAGGGCTGCCTACGAGGCTGCCCTGGCCGAGGTTGAAGCCAATCAACGGCAACTCGACGAGTTCTATCAAGCCCAAGCCGACGCCCTTCCCCTTCAGGGTCCTGCCGGTGCGGCACTCAACCCTCCGGATCCTCGGGCCACATCCCAGGCCATACAGCAAGCCCTGGCCGAAGGAGGATTGGGTGCCTACCTCAAGGCGTCATGGACCGGGACTGCACCTCCCAAACCCCCGGCGGCACCGCCGAGGGCCGCAGATCCGGCGGCGCAGGCCCGCCTCGAATGGGAGGCCCGAGAGGCCGCCCGCGCCCCGTATCTGGCTCCCGACCGGGCTCCGGTTCAGATCTCGCGGATCCCGGCCCAGGTACACAGCCAGTTCCAGCAGGTCACCACTCATCTGGCCAGCACTGGGCTGTCCGCCCGGCCGGATCTGGTGTTCGGGCTGTACCAGGTACCCGACCACATAGGCCACGACCTGGGGCGATCGAAGTCCCGCTATATCGAGTGGGACATCGTCCACGCTGCCACCGGCCCTTTGACCCCGGCTGGCCCACCGAGTTCGACGTTTCTTCCCGCCGACTTCACCTGGGTGGCCAGGGCGTCAGGTGAGCCGTCGGTGTTGGACGAGGATCTGGGTATCACGCTGCTGTCGTTGGCTGGCATGGGACCTGATCAATCGCTGGGCGTTACTCGTGTTGTGCGAAGCATCGTCGAGGACCAGGAAGACTCGGCGGGACGCACCCTGATCTCGGTCATGGGCACGGCGGTGTTCGGTCGGGCCGGGGTCTCTGATGGTGTCCGGGACCGGCTGGCCAGCGCTGCCCCCATGGCGCTTCCGCTGGGAGCGCCGGCGGGAGTGGTGACCGAGGTCCTCAACTGGGGGGCGGTGGCCGCTGCCGTCCATCCCAACTCCCAGGGACCCGCCCCTATCCCTTCGCCGTTCAGCTATCTGCCCGGCACGGCCCAGGAGTTGCTGATCGCCTACATCCAGATCGTCGGGATCAACCCAATCGACTGCTATGGGGCTTCGGTGACCGAGGACGAGACCCGCAACCTCAGGACCACCCGCCAGTCGTACGGCTTCTCGGTGTCATCGAATACCAGCGCCAGCACACCGTGTGTCGATGGCAAGAACAGGATGCGCATGTTCGGTGGATCACTGGTGGTGGTTTCCTACCGCGACCGCCCCGCCTATCAAGAGGGCCGTGAACGTTGGGCCGCCTACCAGCGGGATGTTCTCCAGGCGCATCTGGAACGGGGAACCGGTGCCCGCCGACCAGTGATTCCCATGGCGTGGGGAAGCCTTCCCCGCAGCATGCGCAAGGTCATCAACGCTGCCGAGTGGACCCTGGACGCGATTGACACGCTCAGCGGTGACTGGACGAGCAGCACCAACAAGGCCAACCCGCACCGCTACTGCTGGCCACCTACCGACATCACCTGACCGTCGAATGGGACAGCCGCTGACGTGACCGGCAGACGAACCACATGGGCCTCTCCCACTCCGGCGAAACGACCGGGGGTACAGGTGAGCACGACCACCTGACAGTTTCGGCCAGCCACAGAAATGGCGGCGGCCATCTGGGACAGGCGGCCGGGGTCGGTCCATCCAAGTACGTCATCGAGGATCACCGGGGCACCCCCCTCCTCGGACACGATCTCCGCGCCGGCCAGGCGGGCCAGTAGGCCGAGTTGCTCGCGGGCTCCGGTGCTGAGTTGGTCGAACGGAACGGTTTGTCCGCTGAGGGTTCTGTTGACGATACGAAGCTCGGCATCCAGTTCCACACTGAGTGTGGGGCCGAACACCAGCTTGGCCAGCCGCTCGATTCCGCTCCGGAATGGGGCCTGGTAGCGGGCTCGGGCCCGGCTCCGTTGAGCTGCAAACGTGTCGTGCAGCAGCCGAGCCGCCTCGGCTCGGGCATCGTGACGCTCCAGCTCGGTGGTCAGGTGAGCCTGATCGGTGAGGGCCAAATCGAGTTGATGAGCCAGCCCGCTCTCGCCTTTGGTGTCCAGCAATACCCGCAGCTGATCTCGCGCGCGCTGATTGTTGCGTATCGCTTCGTCGGCTCGCTCACGGGCGCTGATGGCGTTCTGCACAAGGTGTTCGAGACCATCCAGATCCTCGACGTCCATCTCGGATTGGACCTCGGCCACTTCCTGTCGGCTGGATTCCAGGCGTGCTGACGCCTCCTCCAACTGCTGTTGAAGTTGGTCATCGGATACCTCATTGCGAGACATCTCCAGGTCCTGTCGAGCCTGGTCCAACGATTCACGCTCATGGGCCACCTGGGCCTTGAGACTGGCGTCGGCGACTGCCGCCTCCTGTTGTTGTTCGGTGAGCGTCTCGACCAGGACCTCGTGGTCAGCCAGACGGCTCTGGAGGTCGCGCTGGACCTCGGCACGAACTCCGGCTGCCTCCTGGGCAGCGTCGAGATCGGCGGGAAGCGGGAAGGTCGTGTCGGGGCGTTCGGACTCGTAGTTGGAGATGCGTTCGCGGTGTTGCACCACCTTTCGAGTCAAGGCGTCGAGTGTCAGGTCTCGTAGGGCAGCTCGGATTTCCTTTTCGGCCTGTTCCCGGTCGGTCAAGGCCGACTGGCGGCTGGCGGCGGCTGCTCGTGCCGACCGTAGGTCGGCTACCCGGTGGAGGTCGCAAAGTCGCTGGAACTCGGCGATGGCGTCACGGCGTCGCGACTGGAGAACCTGGGTGTCGGCCCCTGGATGCAGGGTGAGGCTCACGACCTCGGGTACCGACACCACGGCGTCGTCTACGACACTGACTTCATCGGTCTGACCAGCCTCCAGCTGGTGGACCTGTCCATTGATCTCGACGTTCAGGTCGGCCAGGGCCGCGATGGTCACCCGGGCGGCCCCCGCCTCGGCAGCGGCCTCGGCTTGGACGACCTTGAGGTGGGCCTGCTCGAGTGCATCGACGACGTCCTGGTCAACCGAGTTGGTTTCGAGGACCTCCTCGGCTCGAGCGAGCACCTGCTGGCCTTGAACCACCCGGTCGTGGCGCTCCTCGAACTGCTGCAACTCGATCTCTCGACGACGATGATCCACGTCGGCGTTGGCAACCTCGAGATCCTGATGGGCGGCGATCAGCTCGCTTCGCAGGGTGTCGCGTTCGACCACAGCCTGGGCCAGTCTCCGACTCAGTTCAGTCGAAGCCGGTTCGGCAGCCTGAACCGAGGACTCGGCCTGAGCCAGCCGAGCCGAGAGGGCATCGAGGCGTGTGAGCGCACTGGCTCGAGCCTCGGCCATCTGTGCCAAACGCTGATGTTCGGCTTCGGCCACGCGCAGTTCGGACTGGAGGTTGTCCAGCCGGCGCTGCTGCTGGGCGAGTTGCTCAGCCCGGGCCATCAACTCGAGCTCTCGGCGGTGGAGGTCTGAGCGCGTACCGCGCAGCTCCAACGCCTCGACCTCGAGCCGTTCCATCCGGGTGGTGTCAGCCTCCATCTCCTGAAGGTCACGTCGGAGTTGTTCAACCCGGCCGGTGGCCTTGGCCAGCCGATCGGCAAGATGTCCACGGCCGACCACGGGCTTTCCGGTGGGAGTGAAGTACCGGTTCCGCTCTTCAACGATGCGCTCCCACAACAGGTCACCGTTGTCGCTGTCGACCTCACCTCCCGCCGCCCGGTCCAGGGCCCGGCTGAGCGAGGGAACCGCCATGGATGCTTGCTGAAGCTCAGTGCCCTGGCGGAGCTGGACTGCCTTCCACAGCTCGAGATCGAGGGTTTCCTGGAGAATGGCCGTGACCCGATCGTGAGCCTCACGTCCGGTCAGCTGCTCTCGTTGCGGCCCTTCCACCACAAACGTGGTCTGAGCCTTGCGAAGCCAGCGCTTGGCGTAGGTGACCCGGTAGGGGCCGGTGGTGAACTCGACCTCCACCTCGGGACCCACATCACGACCCACCGGCTGGACGGCCAACACGCGGGCCTTCTTCGAGCTGTCGAGGAAGTCGAAGATCAGATCCAGGGCTTCGGTCAACGATGACTTGCCGACCTCATTGTCGCCTTCGATCAGGGTCACCCCGGTCTCGGGGAAATCCACCTCGGCATGAACCACACCGCGGAAGTTGCGCAGAACCAGACGATGAAGCCTCATGATGACACCGCCGAGAGACGAAACAGCAGAGCCAAGGCATCCTGAGCAGCCAGGGCAGCCGACCCCGACCCTTGGGCCTGGGTCTGTAGCTCGGTGACGGCTTCTGCGGCGTAACCGCTGAGCTCGATGCTGTCGAGGTCAGCGGTGTCGGGCAGAACTACCAGGTCGATGCGTCGTTCCAAACCTTGCAGGGAAGCGAACAGGTCGGCGTGGTGCCCCAGGACCTGGTCGAGCCGGGCCTTCTCTGACACAGAGAGTTGGCCAACCAAGCTCAGCCGCACGATGGTTCGAGCCTTGTCGGGTACCTGATCCAAGAAGGAGTCGAGCTGGTCTATGTCGACCTCACCAGCCAGGTTTGCCTGGTGGGTCAGGAAGGTCCACGACCCCACCCGGCAAGACTCGACCGTCACCGATCCATCGTCGGCCACTTCGACCACCAACACGTTGCCCGGGTCCACCTCGCGGAAATCGGTGGGCTCGGGCGCCCCCGAGTACCACACGGCACCGCTGGCTCCGACGCTGGTGGTGGAGTGACGATCGCCCAGAGCCACGTAGTGCACCGCGCCGATGCCTACGGCCGCCTCTACTGCCGCGAGGCTGACGAGAGCCGGGTTGGCATCGTCGGGAGACAGCACATCGAGCGCACCGTGACCCACCACCACCCGCAAAGTGCCGTCTGCGGTCAGCGGAGCGATGGCCGAGCTCACCAGATCTTCGAGCGGGCGCTTGGACGTCCACGGAGCACCGATCAGCTCCAACCCTGGGCGTACCGCCACCGGCTCGGATCCCGAGAGCACCACCACATTGGATGGACGATGCTCGGTGAAGGTGGGCGAGGTGAACACCGAACCGGCATTGAGCGGATCGTGGTTGCCGGGTAGGAGGTAGAAGGTGACATCGGGGTAGCCAGCCATGGCGTCGAGAGCCCGGACCACTACCTGCCGATCAACCTGGTTGGTTTCGAACACGTCGCCGGCCACCACCACGAACCCACACCCCCGCCGAACCGCCAGGGCCCCGATCGAGCGAATGGCGTCGATCCGGGCAGCAGTGAATCGCGGCTGTGACTCACCATCGAGGAAATGACGGGTCATCCCGAGCTGCCAGTCGGCGGTGTGGAGGAACCTGACCATGAGACGACGGTACCGATGCCCTGTGACAACCAAGCGGACCGTCCCGCCGGGTGGGCCAGCCGACTAGCCCGGTCCGGCCACTTGGCCTCGAAATCTGAGTACTCGCCACCCACCGTCGATCAACGCCGTTGAACTTCGCCCGCCGAATCGCTGCACCGTCTCACCGCTGGCCCTACCCTGCGCGCCAATCGTCTGAGGGGAGTGAGACTTGTCTGGTCGTTTCCAGTTCCTGGGTGCACGCAAGAGCGCGGTGCTGGCCGCCATTGCTCTCAGCACCACTGCCCTGGCAGCTCCGGTCGCCGTCGGTGCCCGTCCGGCTACGACGGCCTCGGGTGCAGGCACAACTGCTCAGCACAGTGCCGCGGTGGTGGCCACCATGGCGGCGGCCGGAGCCACCGCCGAGCAGGAGCCGTTCCTGTGCACCACCGAGTTCAACGACCTCGGTCAACCGCTGGTTGACAATCAAGACAAGCGGGGCACCCCCGTGTATCCCCTGGACGGTTCCGGGGCCCCGGATCGCACCAAGGACCCCTTGGGCTGGAGCCAGCGGTGCCAGGTGACCGACCAGGTCGAGTACCGCTACCGCTCGACCGGCGGCGAGACCAAGGTTCTGGCCCCTGGTGCAACCGACCTGCCCGCTGACATCGCGATGCTCCAGGTCGACAACCTGGTGGGCGCCGATCAGATGGATCTGGACGGGGCCAGCGAGATCCCGTACCTGATCCGCTACCAGCGAGGCACCCTGCCCCAGAACCGATTTCTGTACAGCATCGCCATGCTGGTTCCGTTCTCGGAGTATCTGGCCGCTACCAGCGCTGACGGCCCCTGGGATGACAGTCATTGGAACGGCCGTTTGGTGTTCAGCTTCGGTGGTGGGGTCGGCATCGGCCACAGCCAGGGAGATCTGAGTCGGGGCGACTCGTTGCTGCACGAGGCGCTACGTCTGGGCCATGCCGTTGTGTACTCCAGCGGCACTCGGACCTCGACCCACTACAACCTGATGCTGGGCGGCCGCACCGCGGTGGAGCTCAAGGCCCGATTCGTCACCGACCACGGCGACCCGCTCTACACCGTGGGTATCGGAGGCTCGGGGGGCGGCATCCAGCAGTACGTGTACGGCCAGAACCACCCGGGTCTGCTCGACGCCGCCCTGCCGCTGTACTCCTACCCCGACATGACCACCCAGACCATCAACGTCGGTGACTGCGAGCTGCTCGAGTACTACATGGATGTGACCGACGGGGCGAACCCCCGCTGGGCCGACTGGGACAACCGCAAGATCCTCCAGGGCCAGAACACCATCGAGGGCTTCACCTCCGAATGGCAGGCCCGCACCGGCGACACCGGCAGCAGCGAATGCATCGAAGGGTGGCGAGGAGCCACTCCCCTGGCCATGAACCCCACCTTCGGCCTGGCGGTGGGTATGGACGAGGCGATCATGCCCTACCTGGGCGAGCTGTTGACCAAGGTCGGGGCCGGCCAGCCCGTGTATCCCGATGACTTCCCCGACCTGGGGCGCATGCTGCGTACCCACGAGGATCCGACGCAGTGGGTGGAATGGACCCACTGGGCCGACGTCGAGGAGGTGTACGGCACCGATCCCGCCACCGGGTTCGCACGGGTCCCCTGGGACAACGTGGGCGTGCAGTACGGCCTGCGGGCGGTGGCCAACGGCACCATCACCCCCGAGGAGTTCCTGGATCTGAATGCCCGTATCGGATCGTGGAAGGACCCTCAAGATGCCCAGCCCGAGTCGTGCGGAATGGTCAGCGCCATGGTCGGTGACGACCTTGGGGTGTTCGCCAAGCTCATCGGGCTGTGCACCGGTGACGAACTCGACCAGTACTCGTCTCGACAGATGAACCTCGCCCCCGACTCCGACACCCCCGCACCCCGCCGTTCGGCAGATGTGGCTGCCATCACCGCGGCCTTCGCCAGTGGGCTGGAGTTCGACGGCTCGATGACCCGGGACATCCCGATCATCGACGCCCGCCACTACCTCGAAGACCAACTCGACATGCACAACGCTCACCAGTCGTTCGTGATTCGGGAACGGATCCGCCGAGCGCAGGGCAATGCTGACAACCAGCTCATCTGGATGCTCGACGCCCGACCCGCCGAGAACGAGGCGGCCACCGACGCCCTGTTCGACGAAGGGTTCCGGGTGATGGACCGGTGGGTCCTCAACATCGCGGCCAACCCCGGCGCCGGGGTCGCAGCCAACAAGACCGACGGGGCGACCGACCGCTGCTGGAGCACCGACGGCACCGAGATAGCCCGAGGTGACGACGTGTGGGACGGAGCAGTGGAGCTGGTCGAGTCCGGTGAGGGAGCCTGGACCGGCTCGGCACCCTCCGAGGTCGACGGGGTTCAGGTGGGAGCATGCGCGGCCCAGTTCCCCCTCCACTCCACCTCACGGGTGGTTGCCGGTGGACCGATCACCAACGACGTCTACAAGTGCCACCTCAAGTCGGTGGCCCAGTCGATCGCCGACGGCGACTACGGCGTGTGGACCCCCACCGCCGAACAACAGGCCCGGCTGGAGGAGATTCACCCCGACGGGGTGTGTGACTGGTCCCAGCGCAGCGTGGGCTACCCCGGCTCCAGCGGGCCCAGCGGGCCCCCCACCACCCGGCCCCCGGGAAGTGACACATCCACCACCACATCGGGGACCACCCCGTCGACCACCACCACCTGGGCCACCACGTCCAGCACCGCGGCGGTGACCACCTCGATCCCTGGGACCACCAGCCCCCCTCCTTCGGGGGGAGCAGAGGACTCCGATGACCGGTGGTGGGCCGGTGACGCCCTGCCCCGCACCGGGGTCGGAGTGCTGGGGCTGGTGGGCATAGCCCTGGCCCTCATGGGGGGCGGGACCGCACTTCGCCGCGGTGGTCGTCACCGGTGAACGCGCCGGTGCCCACCTGAGAGGTCCGGGGCGTACGGTCTGGGTCCGTGCCCTCGGACCCTTCCAGCTCAGCACCGTTCACCGAACTACCCGGCCCAGCCGGGGGCCGGGTAGTCACGTCCAGCCGCCGGGTGCGCTGGGGTGACGTCGACCTCGGGGCTCGGCTGCGCCTCGACGGCATCGCCCGTTACGTTCAGGACCTGGGAGGCGACGACACCAGGGGTGCCGGGGCCGATCCCGACCGGCCGTTCGTGGTGCGACGAACCGTCATAGACGTGGTGAAGCCGGCAGTGGCCGACGAGGTACTGCACCTGACCACCTTCTGCGGCGGTATCGGGGCCCGCTGGGCCGAGCGGCGCACCAGCCTGGTCGGTGATCGCGGCGCCCGAATAGAGGCCATGGGCCTGTGGGTGTGCATCAACCGGGCCACCGGACGACCGGCCCGACTGGCACCCGAGTTCCTCGATCTCTACGCCGACTTCACCGGAGACCGACGGGTCAGTGCCAATCTCACCCACCCTGACCCCCCCGATGAGGTCACCCGACGTCCCTGGCCGCTACGGGCCACCGACTTCGATCCACTCGGCCACATGAACAACGCCGCCACCTGGGAGCCGGTGGTCGACGAGCTGACTCGGCTCGGGCTGCGACCTCGACGGGCCACCCTGGAGCACCGGGTGGCGATAGAGCCAGGAGACCAGGTGACCCTGGCCAGCATCACCTCCGAGCCAACTGTGCAGATCTGGTTGGAAGTGGACGGAGCGGTCAAGGCGACAGCCCAGGTCTGGCCCCGCGAACTGAGCGGTGAGCGAGTCGACGATGCCCCCTGAGGTGCCCTCGGGCGGTGGCCCGGTGGTGCCAGGGTCACGAGAACGACGTCCTGGCGGTACCAGATCTCAACCCTCAGGACAGGTCACAGCCCCCTCCGAGCGTCGGCGTCGCGCCTCGGGGTAGGTCCCGGCGATCTCATCCAGTGACACATCATCGAGTTGAACCGCCAGGTCACCGAAGGCGAGTAACTGGTCGCGGAAGCGGTCGAAGTCGATGGCACCCTCCCCGAAGCCCGGCGCCCACAACGACCACGGCCCGCTGATGCCTGCCACGGTCGGGATCAGATGGCTGTGGAACGGGGTACCCAGTCCGCCCTGTGAACAGATGGAGGGAACCTGCTCGTCGTTGGGTACTCCGACTCCCTGGAGTACTGCTGTTCGGGTCAACCGGCGCCGGCGTACCGCTTTGACCGAGGCCTCCACCAGCACCGGGCTCTCGGCCGGAGCCGACCAGGCGAACACCTCGCCTTCACCGGTGTAGGCCAGCCGGCCGTCGAGGCCGGGCAGGATCTCACGGGTACCGAGATGCTCGGGCACCATCACGAAAGCGACGGTGCCGTCTTGGTAATCCCGGTCGAGCTGGTCGCTGTAGGCGATCACTCCGTCTTGGAGCAGGCCGAGATGGTTGCTGGTGAGACCGAACTCCACGTCGCGTTCCCGGCACCGCAGCGGAAGGCCCGCCAGGTAGCGAGCGAGCGCCAGCGCGGCCACCGTGCCGTTCTCTTGGACCCAGTTCACGCTGTCGGTGTTGGTCGACACCACTATCCGTTCCCTGGTTCTGCCTGGCAGGGTGGCCACCAGGTTGCGGGTGGTGACCTTGTCCCACTTGGCATGCACCGCCAGGCGGGCCGATCCTCCCCGCTCAGCCGCGGCCAGGATGGCCGGAAAGGTGTCTGAGCCAACGAACACCGAGGGCGTCTCGAACCGGGCGCCAGTGTGAGGATCCCAGTAGCCGCGAAGCTGATCGGTGGGTGCATCCCACACCATGATCAGGCCGGCGGCTCCAACCGACCCGGCCTCGTTCAACAGGGCATCGAGGTTTCGAAGGTACGGCCGGTCGTAGTCCCCATCGGTCGGGACGTCGGGGGTGAGGTGATGGCCGACCACACCGAAGGCCGCGAAGGGAAGGGAGCTGTGGGGGATCTCCCGCACGACGATGCGCCCCGCCGCCTCGGCCGGGGTCAGCTCTCGGTCAGCCGGAAAGAACACAAGGGGCGCGACCACTCCATCCTCCGGGGTGGGCAGCGAGAACGGCACTGCACCCACAACCGCCACATCCACAGTCCGGTCGGTACCTGCTCCGGGCTCGATCAGCGCCAGTTCACCGGAGCGGGCAAGGTCGCGGCCCGGCCCGTCGGTTGAGGCAATCGTTGGCTGCCACCGGTCGATCGTGAACTCATCGGTCCGGACCGTCATGGTGGGGATCGCTTCGAACTGAGCGATCAGCCAGTTGAGAGCGGCCTCGTGGCTCTCGCTACCCGGTGAGCGCAATCCGAACTCGTTGTAGTCGGCCAGGAGCTCTCTCAGGTCGTCCGCAGCGGGGAAGCTGGCAGCATCAACCTCGCTCGGGCACGGCTCGCCTCCACCCTTGCTCGATGACACGCTCGTGCTGGACGCAGTGGTCGGCAACCCGGCGTCACCCGACGAGCAGGACCCCACCGAGATCAACATTGACGTCGCCACCAGCGGCAAGATCCTGCGGCGCCCACACCAGCGCCTCCGGTCTGTTCGGCGGTTGATTCTCATGACTTCTCCCGAGTGGCGTGCCGCCGACCTTCGATTACACCGTCGGCGCTACAACTCTCCTCGTGAACCTAGGACTCGAGCGGATAGGTGCACCCTTCATCACTGCCAGGTTGGATAGACCTCGGCTTCGCCTCGGTTCAGCCATGCCGTGCCTGTCTGGTCGGTGCGCCTCTCGGCTCACCTCCTCAGGGGTACCCGCCGCAGAAGTTGCACCACCACAGGTTCCCGGCACTGGTCGCCAACTCGCGTGAGCGAACTAGTACACGGTTCACTTACCGTCCTGCCCTCGTTCCCGCCGGTGAACTCTGGCGGTGATCGGCGTCAGCCTCGTTGGGGGATACCACCGCGGAGGGTGTCCTCGACGCTGGTGAAGTGGTGGGCGGATAGCCAGAGGCGGAGGAGGTGGCGCCGCCGGGTGGGATCGTCGTGGTCTCGGTAGGCCTCGCGGGAATGGAGGATGACGGCGTTGTTCAGGAGCTGAACGTCGCCTGGTTGGAAGTCCATCTCGACGTGGAAGGTCGGATCGTTGGCGATCGCCTCGATGAGGTCGAGCGCGGCGACCTGGTCTTGGGTGAGACGGGGAACCTGGGGGTGGCGTTGGGCGTCTCGGATGTACCAGCCGATGTAGAAGAACCGCGGGGTGCCGTTCAGGTCGCTGAGGATCGGCAGCTCGAAGGCAGGGTCCTCACCGGGGCTCTCCTCGCCGTTACGGTCCCACCACATCGGTTCGTAGAGGACGTCGATCAGGTCGGGGCGGCGACGGAGGATCTCGTTGTACACGGCGTGGCTGCTGGCCAGCTTGCTCTCACCTCCGGTGAGGGCCTCGTGGAGACACAGGAGCCCGATGATGTCGGCCCCGTCGGTGTGGAAGTCCTGTCGCTCGCGAGTGCGATAGAGACGAACCTCGGGGGCCGGTGCGGGTGATTCCTTCGTCTCGCACGTGGCCCAGCAGAGTGCCATCGGCGTCCTGGCTCACCGGGGTGCCGAGGTGCAAGCCGAGGGCGACGTAGGCCAGCTCGATCTCCTCCGCGTCGAGCAGGTCGACCGGGAAGCCGCGTAGGCGCAAAAACCCGCGGCCGCTCGACAGGTCGTGGACGATCCGGTCGACGGTGTCGGCCATCGAACGGAGAGGAACGTCATCGACTGTCAGGGTGGACGGTGTGAGGCCGGCGGCCTTGGCGGCTCGGCCGACCTCTGACAGTTCGTAGCGCTGGGCCTCGTCGAGGTCGACGGTCCAAGCCTTCGGGTTGGCGAGGTCAGAGGTACGCCAGACCGACGGCGAGCTGATCGCCGTACGACCGATGGTGCTCATGAGCAGCAGCTGTCTTCGGTAGATGGGGTACTGGTGCAGCACATCGGTCCGCCGTCGGTGGGGACCTGGGCGGCGGGGTCGTCGCCGAAGGACTGGCTGTCGGAGACGACGGCGTAGATCTCCCATGATCCGTCGGGGGCGTCGATCCACACCTTCTCCTGGGCCGCGTAGCAACAGGTTCCGGATCCCTCAGAGACGTCGATGCCCTCTCCGGTGAGCCGGGACTGATGCTCTCGCACCGCCGCGGGATCCGCGACCTCCACGCCCAGATGGTTGAGGCGGACGTCACTACCGGGGGCTTCGAACAGCACCAGCTTCAGGGGCGGATCCGCGATTGCGAAGTTGGCGTAGCCGGGCCGGCGCTTGGCGGGTTCGGAGGCGAACAGCCGGGAGTAGAAGTCGACGGCCTCGTCGAGGTCGGGAACGTTGAGCGCGAGCTGGACTCGAGACATGACGGCTGCTCCTTGGCGGCAGATAGAGTATCGATGAACGTCAATGTATCGACAGTTATCGATGAATGCAATAGGATCTTCGTATGACGGCGCCGACTCCCATCCGCCCAACCGCGACAGATGCAGAGGTCTGCTGCTCGCGCCTGTTGGCCGAGCCACTCGGGGCTGATGACGCCAGCGAACTGGCCGCGGCATTCAAGGCCCTGGCTGATCCGGTGCGGCTACAGCTGCTCTCACTCATCGCCGTCGCGCCCGGCGGCACCGCGTGCAGCTGCGATCTGGAGGAGCCGGTCGGCAGGAGCCAACCCACCGTCTCGCACCACCTGTCGATCCTGGCCGACGCCGGTTTGATCACCAAGGAGAAAATCGGCCGCTGGGTGAACTGCACCATCGTCCCCGAGCGCCTCGCCCAACTCCGCGACCTCCTCGGCACCTGACAGTGAGAGCCTCGGGCGAAAGGCTCGTCCAGGTCGCGCTGCGCCTCGGCCTTGTCCACCTGCTCGCCCTCGCGGGACCAGGTTCCATGACCTCCGCCTCAGCACCAAACCCCTCCACGCCGAGGGCTCATACTCGCCACCACCACCGGTGCACCCCGTCAGAGTTCGAGGACGAACAAGGTGTATGGGCGGTCCTCTGGTGGGTTCGACTCGTCGGCCTCGGGGAAGTTCGTGCGGCTGAACCAGATCGATGGGGTGTTGGCTGGGTCGACGAGCCATTCGACAGTTCGAACCCCGCGCCCCGCAAGATCGGCGAGCACGGATTCGACGAGCACCGTGCCGACACCCGTTCGCTGTTGATCGACCCGCACGGCGGTGACCATCAGGTAGCGGTGCTCCAGCCAGATCCGACCTACGTCGTCCACAAGCGCAACGTGCGCGGTGACGGCGACGAGCTCACCGTCTTCCTCGGCCACGACGACCTCCCGTGCTTCATCGCCAGCCTCCGGATCATCCCGCCAAGCAATGAGCCCGCCGACGATCTCCGCGACCTCTGCCAACCACGGTGACGCGGTGTCACCGACGTCGAGCGCGCTTAGGCCGTCCTGGTCCTCAGGTTCCGCCGTTCTGAAGATCACGGATCTTGAATCGGCCTCGTCTCACCCTTGGGGGTCCACCGCTTCGATCGACCGGTGGCCGGCGGATTACGACGGTGACCGTTCGCCATGCTCCGACGCTTCGGGCCGCTGGGGGCCTCGAGGGCTTCGGACAATCGGTGAATGGTCGACCAGCGAGCATCCAACTGACCGTTCTCGATGCGGGAGATGTCGGCCTGGGAGACCCCGGAACGCTCGGCCAACTCGGCCTGGGTCCACCCCAGGTCGGTCCGACGGGCCCGGATGGAATCTCCGGGCCGTACCATCTCGACGATGACTGCGAGGTCTCTCATGCCCAAAGTGTATGTGTGATTGCACATCATGGCTAGGTCAGTCGATGCCGAAGCCTCGGCCGGGCTGGAGTTGCGCTCCTGCGACCTCCCGGAAAACGACGAAACCTCCTGAACCGCAAACCCTTATTTTCCAAGGGTTTCTCGGTTCAGGAGGTTCCGGGAATCTCCATTCGTGGTGCGTTCGCGAAACGCACCTGGCCTGGGACGACAGCCCCGTGACCTGGTTCGGATCCCACGCTTACGATCCAAGAATCCCGCCGGGAAGTCCCAGTTTGAAGCAGTCGGGATTGGATCCTTGTAAAGCGATGCCGGGACCGACCTCACGGGCCCACCTGCCTCTACGTTGACCTCATGCAAGCAGGAGGCGAACGTGAACCGATCTGAGGACGGCCCGCCGGTCGACTACGACGCCATCAGCCGGAGATGGCGGGAGTTGGCTCCGATACTCGACAACTTGATGAAGCAGGCGGGAGAGGCGGAGCTGTTCCAGATTCACGCCGGCTCATCCCTTGACGGCGACAACAAGGCGACGGGCAACTTCTCTGTCTCAACCCCAGTTCAGCTTTGTCTTGCGACCGCAGTCGAGCACTTGCACGCCCTGAAGGTTCTGATCGTCGAGGCCGAACAGATTCATCCGACGGTACCCTTCACGCTGGCGCGTGCTGCGGTCGAGACGGGAGCGATCGCCTACTGGGTCTTGTCGCCGAGGAACCGGAACGAGCGGATCGCTCGGACGCTCCAGTGGTACTCACAGGACGCCAGGGACAACAATCGTTTCGCTCTCAACTCCGACCCTGATCGTCTCGACAGACGACTCGCCCGTATCCGTGCCGTCGCCGAAGCCCGTGACTTGGATACGAAGCGTGCCTCCGGTGGGTTCTCGATGACCAGCATCCTGACGGACATCGACCGAGAAGCTGCGCTGAATGTGAAGCCGATGTGGCAGCTCTGTTCAGGCTTCACTCACGGCCGGCTGTGGTCCAGAGTGGGGGCGCTCGACCGGGTCGACGTTGGTCCGGCAAGCCATGGAGCCCGCAAGTACAGCTTCACGATCTCACCCAGCAAGGTGCTAGTGCCCACGGAGACAGCTCTCGGACTGTTGACCCTTACGTCCCAACTCTGGGATCGACGGGCTTCTAATCCGCTGTCGCTTGACGGGCCTTCATAGGGTCGCCAGTTCTTCTTCGACGGCAACGACGGTGTCGTAGAGGCCGTAGCGGCGCAGGCCCTGGTGGGATTCGATGCCGGTGTAAGACAGCGAGGCGTCCTCGTAGCGGCGGAACGCGAACACGGCCTGGTTCATGTGCGTGGAGTTGAACAAGCCGAGCGAGACAAGGAGTTCGAAGTCTTCGACTGTGAGGCCGGTGACCGACTTGAACAGGCCGGGTTCGATCTTCGTGATGACGTCCTTGAGGGTGTGCTCCCGGTAGTCGGTGAGGTACATGAAGGCGGGGATCCGGGTGGCGAACTTGATGAGCTTCTCCTGGATCTGCTTCCGCTTGGACTTGTACTCCTTCTCCTCGTCGGTGAGTTCCTTGCGCTCTTTGGGGGAGAGGCCCTCTCCCTTGTCCTTCTTGGTTTTGCTGACCGACTCGGACTTGTTGACGACGGTCTCAAAGATGTCCGAGCCGAGCGATCGGAACCCTTCGATGTTCATGACGGCGTCCATTGCCGCCTGGTTCGCCATGATCCGTCGCAGCGTGTCGTTGTCGACGTTGACGAGGATCGCCGACTCCCACTTCTTGGCGAGCAACGTCGCCGAGGTACCGGCCATGGCGATGTCGAGGATGGCCCCGGCGTCGACCTGGGTCATGTTCGATCCGTCGTAGGCGAGGACCGGTAGGAAGTTCACGAGCGCTTCGACGGCGTGCTCGGGGTTTGCCACCTCAGGAGCAAGCCCCGCCCCGTACTCCGACACCTGGCGTAGTGCCCGTGTCGGGGCGAAGTCGAAGACGTAGCAGGCTGGCTTCACGATCTCTTCGGCGTGCGGGTCGTCGCCGTTCGGGTTCTTGATCGACCAGGGCGACTGCACACGGAACGCTGCCTGGAAGTAGGTCTCAGGTGAGTTCAGGTTTCGCAGCATCAGGATCGACGACCACTGGGCGACGGTGACGCCGGTGGTGAGCTTTCCGCAGGAGAGAGTGATCGTTTTGCTGTCGAAGAGCAACTGTCAAGAGTTGTGGATGAGGCGGTGAAGCATCGTCAGGCGGCGACCTTCTCGTCGGTCATCTCATCGTCGTGGTTGTCG
>CAUJFC010000047.1 GCA_963169755.1 Actinomycetota bacterium
TTCTTTTGGTTTCCAACCAGGGACCGGTCGGTCTTGTTGGGGAGCGTAGTGGGCTGCTTCGAACTCGGCCGGGGGCACGTGATCGCAGTGGCCGTGGAGCCGTTCCTCGTTGAACCAGCGCTTCGCCGTGTTCGAGCTCCCACGCCAGACAATGCGCGGTCATGTCGTGTCCAGCGACCTTACTGGACAAGGGTTTGCGGCTGGTGGCCACCAGGGACTCGAACCCCCAACCTGTGGATTAAGAGCCCGACGAACATCGTGTCGTCGCGTACCGATCTATACCCTGACCTGCTGTTTCTTTGGATGACTCGTTCCGTTCTGCACCTCTGGACCCACCCCGTACCAAGGAGTTACGCGGTGAGATACGCGGTTGGAACCTGACGGGGTTCGATGATCTCACCGACCAGCTTCGGCGGAGGTTTTCATCGCTTCGGCCAGCCTGGCCCGGACGCGCCTCAGAGCCAAGGACAACTCATCCGAGGAACATGACGTACACATCGTCGATTCCGCTCTGGCCGAGGAGTGTTGCGTCGAGCCGAGATGTGATCGACTCGCCGTCGGTGTTCCCGTGGCGAACCATCAAGACGACGCAGTCGCCGCGGAGGCGTGAACGAATGTCTGCCAGGGTGGCGTTGAGGATCGCCGACACCAGCGGTTGGCCGTCTGGGGCGTTGCTGTCGCGAAAGCGATCAGCGATGGCCACGACGATGAAGTACGAGCCCGGTAAGGGATCACCGTCGCTTCCAGCGACGACGTAGTTGCGCTCGTGTGCAGTCACCCCGACGAGCTGGCCGTCGTCCTGGTGGAAGAGAAGGAGGCGGAGGTCATCGGTTTCAGTCGAGGAGAGGGCGCGGTCAAGGGCGTCGTTCCGAACCCAGTACTCCAAGCGTGGGTCCGTACTGGTGCAGGAGAAGGAGGCCAACAGCGAGCGGTCACCACTTGTCGCGAATCGCTGACCGAGACCTATTGGGTCCATAGCGACTCGGGCGTGCTGGCCCCGGATGCATCCGGGAAGACCTTGCGTGCCCGTGCTGCTTCGATTGCATGGGCCGAGGCCTTTACTGGCGGCCGCACGTCCTGCAGGTTGATTCCGATCTCAGGCGCGGTGAGGAGCGAGACCTCGAAACGGTCGTCGGTGCCGGGCCGAAGGTGTACGTCGTCTCGGGTGGTTCGGTCGATTATCGCGGTGCGAAACACGAAGTTTGCCTCACCGAGACAAACGGTGTGCCCGGCGATCTGTGCAACCTTGTGGTCTACGAACTCGATCCTGAGCTGATCAGCGTCTTCGACCTCCTCTAGCCAGTCGGTGTCGGAACCTGTGAGCTTCGCGTCCCGCCAGCCGCCGGTCACGGTCTCTCCCATCAGGAGCCTCTCGGCTTCCTTCAACTCTCGGATGTCGTTCTGGTCGAGTTCGTCAGGCATCGGGAACTCCGAGCCGGTGACCGATTGGATGAACGCCAATGAGCGGGTGACATCCAGCAGGTCCTTCGGGAAGTCTTGGTCATTTGACAGCCCATCGGGGTTGCCGACCGGGTGTCCATTGATGATCAGGCTCATGCGAGCAGGTGGGCGTAGCGCCCGAAGTAAACGAAAGGCGGGGAGGAGCTGTCGGGGCGTCGCGCCTGACCCACGTTCGTATCGAAGGTTCAACTGCATGTTGCCGGGCGCCCGTGATAGCAACGCAGAGACGCGTAGTGCACCGCTGGTGTCGGCGCCGAACACCTTGACCGACTCGTTTCCGACGATTCGTTGCCGGAACAGGACGGGAAGGGCCGCAGTCGTGTTGCCCTGTTCATCAATGGCGATGAGAGCTGCATCAAGCCCGAGCCCCTCTGGTGCTACCTCAGCGGACGGCGACGATGGCACCCCCGGGTAGGTCCGCGGCGCCGAAGGTCGTACCACGGAGACTTCAGGGGCCGGCAGCGACTGCACCCTGAAATCCGCAGTCCTGATCCGACGGTCGGACTGCTGTTCGTCTGACCGCGTAATCACGGGTGGAGTCACAGTAGCCACCATTCCTCCAGTCTACGGGAGAGCACCCGGCTCTGGGGTCCCTTGGGGACGGCCATTGCACGGTGGAGGCCACCCACCCGGTCACCAGCATGGATCCGGGAGCGTGTCGCGGGCGGCCACCGCGCAAGTAGCCCTGATACGCCCCAGTGGTGAAGACCTGGAAAACGGCGGAAGCCCCTGCATGAGCAGGGGCTTCCGGGTGGTGCGCCCCGGGGGATTCGAACCCCCAACCTGTGGACTAAGGAGGTGAGCCGATGGCGCACCGACCAGGCAAGCACGGCGTGGCTGAACCGAGGCGAAGCCGAGGTCTATCCAACCTGGCAGCCACGAAAGGTGCACCTATCCGCTCGGGTCCTAAGCCTCGATCCACCGATGAGGTAGGGGTCTGAACGTCCGCGTATCCGCGGAAAGTGCCTCCTGAGCAGGGAAGATGTCGGTGTTCGACGCCGCATCCAGACCCACACAAGGAGGCACTTCCAGGGAGTGCAGTATCGCGCGGAATCGACCGCATCGAGGTGACCTTCGACGACCCGAACTTGGTCGCCAATGCCGGCCTGATTCTGGTGGCCACCCTGGCGGGCCGGCTGGGCTTGGAGGCGCTGATCAACACCACGGTGCGCCTCGCCGGCCGGGCCGGTGGCGCGCTGGCGGGCCGCAAGGTCCTGACGCTGGTGCATACGATCGCCGCGGGCGGCTCCCACATCGACCACGCCGACGTGCTGCGGGCCGGGGCGACCGCCTCGGTGCTCGGCCACCGGGTGATGGCACCATCGACGCTGGGGACGTTCT
>CAUJFC010000048.1 GCA_963169755.1 Actinomycetota bacterium
GCCGTCCAGGGCGGCATCGAGCGCACCGGAATCACCCGGTGGGACCTGGGCGAGCTACCCGAAGTGGTCCACACCGTGGTCGACGGCCACCACATCTCCGGATACCCAGCCCTCCTCGATCGGGGTGACTCGGTTGATGTGAAGGTGTTCTCAACCCCCGATATCGCCGACAAGGTGATGCCGGCGGGCCTGCGACGGCTCCTGTTGCTGACGGTACCGGTGGGCGTCCGGGGCTTGGAGGGAGCAGTACCCAACCGGGTGCGACTGGCCCTGGCCGCCCACCCGGAGTTGACCCTGGGACTGCTGCTTCGCGATTGCATCAACGCCGCCGCCGATCAGGTCATCAGCGACCACCGAACCGCCGCGGGCGGCGTCGAGGTTCGAGATCAGGTGGGGTTCGAGGCCATGGTGGACCGAGCCCGGGCCGATCTGCGGGCCGACGCCGCCCGGACTCTGACCGCCGCCGGAGCCCTGGTGGTAACCGCGGTGGACCTGGACAGTCGTCTCGACACCCTGGTGGCCCCAACGCTCCAGGACCTGGTGGATGACGTCCGAGGTCACTTGTCCCGGCTGGTGAGACCCGGTTTCGTGACCAAAGCGGGGACCTCGCGTCTGCCCGACCTGGAGCGCTACCTGACGGCAGTGTCGTACCGCATCGAGCGGATGGGCCAAGCCCCTGACCGGGACCGTCAGAACCTGGCGGTGGCGCGAGCAGTAGAGGCCGACCACGCCAAGCTGCTGGCCGCGCTGCGCCCCAGCCAGATCACACCCCGGGTGGCGGCGGTGGGTTGGGCGATAGAAGAGCTGAGGGTGAGCCTCTTCGCCCAGACCGTCGGAGCCAAGGGCCAGGTCAGCGCCAAGAAGATCACCCGCGAGCTAGATGCCCTGTTCGGCGGCGACTTGGACTGAGGGGGGCGCCAGTAGGTGCATCGACCACGAGGTTCTCATTCGAGTTCGGACCCCATACGGCTGGAGTACCCAACTCCCTGTGGTGACCGACGATCACCGGGACCTCGTCCTCGAAGGGAGTAGGCGGCTGACGAGCGGGTGGTCGGTCATCATGACCGCGCCCGACCCGGCCCAACCGTATGATGCGTGTGATGCGGTATCTTGCACATCATGCGCACCACCCTGTCCATCGACGATGCAATCCTTGATGACGCCAAGCGCGAGGCCCGACGGCGAGGTGTGTCACTCGGCACCGTGGTGGAGGATGCTCTGAGACGAGATCTGGCAGCACGCCGAGCCCCGGCGCCACCTCCTGCCATCCCGACCTTCGTTGGTGACGGTGTGCGCCCCGGCGTCGATCTGACCTCCAACCGGGCATTGCAGGAGTTCCTGGACCACAACCACCCACTAGACCAGCTCCGCTGATCGGACTCGGCGTGTTGCTTCTCGACGTCAACGTGGTGCTCGCCGCCCACCGCACCGACCATCCCCACCACACGGTGGCCCGACCCTGGCTGGAGGACTTCTGCCAGGGGTCTCGACCGTTCGGGGTGCCTTCCACGGTATGGGCCTCGTTCCTCCGCCTGGCCACCAACCGGCGGATCTTCACCATCCCGACCCCGGTCGACGAAGCCTTTGCATACATCGAAGCCGTGATCGCCCAACCCAACCACGTCGGCATCGAGCCCAGAGGCCGTCACCTGGAACACCTGCGCCGAACAATCTCGGCGGGTCATGCCGCAGGTGAGCTGGTGCCCGACGCGGTGCTGGTAGCAATCGCGGTCGAACACGGTGCCGGCGTGGCATCGTTCGACCGGGACTTCGCTCGCTTTCCTGGTATCGAGTGGATCGAGCCGTCGCTGGGCGACCCAGCCTGAGTCGGTCTGAGGACCGGCTACTTCTCGCCGGGAGCCTTGGGCTCGCGGGGCAGCCCCAAGAACTTCTCGCCCACGATGTTGCGCTGGATCTCGGCAGTCCCACCCCAGATGGTCTCGGACCGCGAGAAGAAGAAGGTGGACATCATGGGACTGGGTCGGTAGGTGTCGCGGCCCTTGGCCCGCATGGCGGCCGGCCAATTACCGGCGTCGGGCCCGGTATCGACCAGCATCGAGGCCGCTCCGAAGATGTTCAGCGCCAGTTCCATGGCGTCACGGTGCATCTCGGACCAGAACATCTTGTTGGTCAGACCGAGGGCGATAACCCCCATGTCCTTCGTTCCGTTCAGGGTCTGGGTGAGCGACCGCAGGCCGTTGATCCGCAGGATCTGAATCTTGGTGTAATAGCGGGCCAGGCCCTGACGGATGACCGGATCGGCTATCGAACCGTTGCGACGAGCCTCGACCACCATCAGCTCGTACTCCTGCTGGAACCGGCGGTATCCGGTGGTAGCCGACATGCCCCGCTCGTGGCTGAGGGTTGAATTGGCGACGGTCCATCCGCCGTTGACGCCACCGACCACGTTCTCCTTGGGGCAACGGGCGTTGGTGAAGAACACCTCGTTGAACTCGGCGGTGCCGTCGGGCTGGACGATGCCCCGAACCTCGATGCCCTCCTGGCGCATCGGAACCAGCAGGTATGAGATGCCGGCCTGCTTCTTGACGTTCGGATCGGTGCGGGCCAGTACGAAGCAGTAGTCGGCGAACTGGGCCTGGGTGGTCCACACCTTCTGCCCGTTGATCACCCACTCGTCGCCGTCGAGCACCGCCGTGGTCTTGAGCGAGGCCAGGTCCGATCCCGAATCGGGCTCGGAGAACCCCTGACACCAGGCCATCTCACCCTTCATGATCTTGGGGAGGAAGAACTTCTTCTGTTCTTCGGTGCCGTGCTGGAGGATGGTGGGACCAACGAGGGTGTCACCGAAGAAGTCGGCCCTCATGGGGGCCTTGGCCCGAGCGAACTCCTCGGCCAGCACCACGTTCTGCATGGTGGTGAGACCCTTCCCGCCGTACTCGGTGGGCCACGAGGCGCAGATCCATCCTCCGGCGAACAGCTTGGCGGGCCACTCCTCGTTGAACTTCTTCTTCTCCTCGGGCGTCATCTCGAAGCCCTCGTCGAACCATCCCGCGGGCAGGTTGTCCTCCAGCCAGGCCCGGATCTCGGTACGGAACTCTTCGGCGTCGGCGGGGTAGTTCAGGTCCATGGGCCCTATCTCAACCCTGACTTGACCCACCGGTCAAGTCACTCCGGTCCTTCCCCCACAGCTCGGTCAACTCGCTCCGGCCGCCCAGTCCCAGCTTGCGGTAGACGCTCTGGAGCTGGTTCTCGACGGTGCGGACCGAAACCCCGGCCCGCTCAGCGACCTCGCGGTTGGTGGCACCGCTCGCCACCGAAACGGCCACCTGAAGCTCGCGAGGAGAGAGCGGAGGCTCGACGAGACGTAGATGCCAGGGCCGGATCGGCCCGGCATCATCGAGGAATCGCCAGGCCGTCAGGTGGTGACGGGCAACCGGTACCCCATCGCCGGTTCCGCTGCCTCCAGCCGCCAGCGCGAGATGGAGCTCGGCTGCTGCCATCGGCCATCGACTCTCGACCAGAGGGAGGAGACCGCTCAGCTCGGTAGGCACCGCTGACAGCTCAGCCTGTACCCGCCGTGAGACCACTCGGGTCAGCCATGATTCCGGTGCCCGTCCCACGGCATGTGCAATCGGTCCCGCCGCCGATGGAGCCTCTCCCAGACGGACCAGATCGTTCAGCACAACCAGAGCAGGGACCACCTGACCGGCCTCGACCGCCTGGCGTGCCGCGTCCACGACCTTGGCAACCGCTGCCGACCTCTTGCCCTCCACCGCGTCGCACCAGGCATCGGCCAGAGCCACCTGCACCCGCACCCTGATATCGGCAGCCGCCTCATCCACCAGGTCGTCGAGTCTGCGCCGAGCCTGTTCAACCTGTCCCGACTGCGCATCCACCCAGGCAAGGGCCGACATGGCCAGCGGCCGGGCTCCGATCAGGTCGTGGCCTTCCAACTCGCCGACCGCCGCGGTCAGTGATTCAGCCGCTGCTCCCAGATTCCCCGCCACCGCCTCCATGAATCCCCCGAGGTAGCACCAGGTTCCAACGGTGGCGCCACTACCCGACCGCGCTGCCTCCAGTCCGGCCGCGGCCTCAGCCGAGGCGGCAAGTGGCCCGTCCTCCACCAGTGCAGCGAACACCCCGCTGAAACGGACCAACTCACTCGCCCAGGGCAGCACGGCGCGGTGACGATCCGCCAGGTCCAATGCGAGGCGGATCGTGGCCCGGCATGCCGGGGCATCGCCGGCCATGGCCTGCACATAAGCCGCGACGATC
>CAUJFC010000049.1 GCA_963169755.1 Actinomycetota bacterium
ACTCGTCGGTGGTGGTCCTGGTGTGGGAGAAGGCGGTCAAGCCATTGGACAGCGGTGCGCCGGTGGCCGCCAAGCCGGCGATACCGCCGACGCTCACCAAGGCGATCACCGCAGCGGGCGGGGAGGTGATCGACCCTTCACCGTCAGGCAAGCTCGGCGCCTGGGTGCCGGCCCAGCTGGCCGAGGCGGGCCTCGACGTCGACCAGCGGGCGGTGCGGCTGATCGTGGAGTCACTGGGCGAGGACGCCAGCGGCATCGTTGAGCTGACCACCCGTCTCAAGGGGGCGTTCCCTCCCGGTGTCAGGCTGGGGGTCGAGCAGGTCGAACCCCTACTGGGCCCTTCGGGCGGGGTGGCGCCATGGGATCTGACCGACGCCATCGATCGTGGAGACGCCAGCGGGGCCATCTCCCAGCTCCACCGGATGATGTCAGGTGGTGGGCGTCATCCGTTGGCCATCATGGCCACCATTCAGTCGCACTACCTGCGGATGCTCCGTCTCGACGGATCCGGTGTCAGGGGAGAGAAGGAGGCGGCTGCCCACCTGGGTCTGAAAGGTTCGACCTTTCCGGCCCGCAAGGCCCTCGATCAGGGTTCCAAGCTGGGGACAGAGCGACTCAGGCGGTCCATGTCACTCATCGCTCGGGCCGACGTGGACCTACGCGGGGCCAGCGCCTGGCCCGGTGAGCTGGTCATGGAAGTACTGGTGGCGAGGCTGGCTCGCCTGGCCCGGTAGCCGGTCACCGATCGTCCAAAACGCCGAACGCCCCGGGCACCCGACGGGGTGCGCACGGGGCGTAGGTCTGAGTTGGCCGCCGCCGCGGCCGGACTCGCTACTGGGCGGCGGCGTTGAGACGACGAGCCAGCCGGGACTTGCGGCGGGCGGCGGCGTTCTTGTGGATCACACCCTTGTTGGCGGCCTTGTCGATGCGCTTCATGGCCAGACGAGCGGCCTCGGGAGCATTCTCGGAGCCGGCCTCGGCCGTGGCCAGGGCAGTCTTGGTGCGGGTGCGCAGCTCTGAGCGCACCTTCTTGTTGGCGATACGGCGCTTCTCGTTCTGGCGGTTGCGCTTGATCTGGCTCTTGATGTTGGCCACGGCGAAAGAACTCCAATGGTTCGTCTGAAAGCTGGAACAGGCTAGCGGCCAGCCACCGTGTGCTACCAACCCATGCGGCTCGTGCCGTTGGTGGGCGGCGGTGTCGGGTCGGTAGCGTGGTTCTTTCCCCCGCCGCCCAGCCGCACAGTCAAGGCCCCGATGGACCGCTCCAAGATCCGGTCGCTCAGCGTGATCGCCCACATCGATCACGGTAAGACCACCCTCAGCGACCGCATCCTCGAGGTGTGCGGCGCCGTCAACGAGCGCGAGATGCGGGCCCAGTACCTCGACTCCATGGACATCGAGCGAGAGCGGGGCATCACCATCAAGCTCCAGTCAGTGCGGCTCAACTACAAGGACCATGTCCTCAACCTGATCGACACCCCCGGCCATGTCGATTTCGGCTACGAGGTCAGCCGCTCCCTGGCGGCTTGTGAGGGCGTGATTCTGCTGGTCGACGCCGCCCAGGGCATCGAGGCTCAGACCTTGGCCAACTGCTACCTGGCGCTGGAGAACGATCTGGAGATCGTGGCGTGTCTGAACAAGATCGACCTCCCGGCCGCCGAGCCAGACCTCTACGCGTCCGAGATCGAGAATGTCCTGGGAATCCCGGCCTCGGAGGTGCTGCGAATCAGTGCCAAGACCGGCGAGGGGGTGCCCGAGTTGCTCGATGCCGTCATCGAGCGGATCCCTGCCCCACAGGGTGACCCCGACGCCCCCCTTCAAGCCCTGATTTTCGACTCGCACTTCGACCAGTACCGCGGAGTGGTGTCGTCGGTGCGAGTCATGAACGGCGTGCTGAGGTCAGGCGACAAACTCCGGTTCATGCAGGCGGCTGCTACCTACGAAGCCGACGAGGTTGGGGTCCGTACCCCTGATCCCACCCCGGTCAACGAACTGGGACCAGGCGAAACCGGCTATCTGATCGCCGGAATCAAGGATGTGGCCGAAGCCCGTTCGGGTGAGACGGTGACTACCGCTCGTAACCCCGCTGACCAGCCCTTGGACGGGTACCGCGACCCCAAGCCCATGGTGTTCTGCGGGATCTATCCCATCGACGGTGACCAGTTCCCCGACCTGCGGGACGCCTTGGACAAGATGCGCTTGTCCGATGCCAGTGTCACCTTCGAGCCAGAGACCTCGGGTGCGCTGGGCTTCGGGTTCCGCTGTGGCTTCCTGGGCCTGCTCCACATGGAGATAATCCGGGAACGACTGGAGCGAGAGTACGACCTGAGTCTCATCGCCACGGCGCCCAGCGTGGCCTACCTGGTCCACAAGACCGACGGGTCGATCGTGGAGGTCGACAATCCCTCCGAGATGCCGCCCATGAGCGAGGTCGACGGCATCGAGGAGCCTTGGTTCGACGTGACCATCCTCACGCCATCGACCTACACCGGTACCGTCATGGACCTGTGTCAGAGCCGACGCGGAGAGATGGACAAGCTCGAGTACCTGTCTCCCGAGCGGGTTGAACTGCGCTACAAGGTGCCGCTGGCCGAGGTGGTGACCGACTTCTTCGACCAGCTCAAGAGCCGCACCCAGGGCTATGCCAGCCTCGACTACGAGCCTGCCGGGTACCGGCTGTCCAAGCTGGTCCGAGTCGACGTGCTGTTGAACTCCACCCCGGTGGATGCCTTCTCCATGATCGTCCACAAGGACAAGGCCGACGACTACGGACGGCGGATGTGCGAGAAGCTGCGCGAGCTGATTCCGCGCCAGATGTTCGATGTGCCCATCCAGGCCGCCATCGGGGGCCGCATCATCGCCCGTCAGACTGTCAAGGCGAAGCGCAAGGACGTGCTGGCCAAGTGCTACGGCGGCGACATCACGCGCAAGAAAAAGCTGCTGGAAAAGCAGAAGGAAGGCAAGAAGCGCATGCGCAAGTTCGGCAGCGTGGAACTGCCCA
>CAUJFC010000050.1 GCA_963169755.1 Actinomycetota bacterium
AGCCGTGGTCTCGGTCGCAGCCGTGGTCTCGGTCGCAGCCGTGGTCTCGGTAGCAGCCGTGGTCGTGGTGGTGTCCTCGGCTGGGGGCACGATCTCGACCACCTGGATGAGGAAGATCAGAGCGTCATCGCCGTAGGCCTCGGCCGCGGGAATGTCCAAGCGACGAAGTTCACCCACCCGCGCTCCGATGAGGCCCTTGGAGAAGCCGTCGATGGTGTCGGACCCACCAGCGGTGGCGTCGAAGGGCTCACCTCGATCCCAGGAGGTGTCGAACTGGGCTCCGGTGGCGCAACTGATGCCGAGGTAGTTCATCTTGACCTTGTCGCCCTCGGCCACCTTCGTCCCCTCGCTGGGAGTGACCGTTGAGATCTTCAGCTCGGTCGGAGGCTTCAACGGCATGTCGATCGGGGTCGTGGGCTTGGTCTCGCCCCCCGGCGTTCCTTCCGGGGCCGGCGGAATCTGACGGTTGAGATTGCAGAACTGAGCGGTGGCGGTCACCGAGATCAGGTCGACCACGAACACCAGCGTCTCGTCGGGACCGATGCCGGTCAGAGTGTCTCCCTCGGCGCCGTAGGCGTCGGCGGCGGGAACGGTGATCTGACGTCGAGCGCCCACCGCCATCCCCTTCAGGCCGTTCTCCAGGCCGGTGATCAACTCTCCTTTACCGAGCCGGGCGGTGAAGGGTCGGTCGGTGCCGAACGTGTTCACGAACTCGCTGCCGTCGGAAGCCTTGACCCCCACCATGTCCAGCGTCAGGAAGGCGGCGGTGTCGGTGTTGCACGCACCCTTGGCGGCCGCCTTCAAGTCTTTCTTGGACATCTTGTCGACCTTGGCGGTGGCGGCCAGAGTGGGCTTGTCGGTGCGACGATCCGCCTGGACGATCGTGCAACCGACCCCGTCCTTGACCACCGTGCCCTTCAGCTCGGCTCCCTTGTCTCCGCAGGCGGAAACGAACAGGGCACAGGCCAGAGCCACAGCGGAGACCCGACGGACAGACGTGGAGAACATGGAGGCGAACGTTACCGAACCACCCACGCACCCCCATATCACCCCGCCGACACCGCGGAGTGATAGGCCATGGCGGTGCGCGTTCCTTCCACCGACGGGGTGACCGTCGAACTGCACCATCCGGTGTCCCGCCCCCACAGCCCCCCGCTTCTGCTGGTTCACGCCACCGGGTTCTGTGCCGCCGCCTACCGGCCGATGTTCGCAACTCTGGGCGAGCGGTTCGACGTCTGGGCGCTCGACGTACGCAGCCACGGTGACTCAACCGACTCCGCTGACCTGACCGTGTCGTGGAGGGGCACGTCGCGCGATGTGGCCGCGGCGGTGATGGCGATCGACCGAGGCCCGGTGCTGGGCATGGGGCACTCGATGGGTGGGGCCAGCCTCATCGGGGCCGAACTGGACCAGCCGGGAACGCTCGTAGCGCTCTACGCCTACGAGCCCATCGTGTTCCCTCGGAGCTGGCTACAGGACCCGGGCCCCAATCCACTGGCCGAATCCGCCCGGCGGCGGCGCCCCGTGTTCGCTTCTCGTTCCGAAGCGATCCACCGCTACGCCAGCCGACCGCCGCTAGGGCGATTCCGGGCTGACGCTCTCCACGACTACGTCGATGGCGGGTTCGAGGAACTGGCCGATGGTTCGGTGACCCTCAAGTGCAAACCCGCCCAGGAAGCCGCCACCTTCGACGCTCCCGACAAGATCACCATCGAAGAGCTGTCGGCGGTGACGGTGCCGGCCCGCATTGCCCGGGGCGGGCGCGACCTGAGCGGTCCGCCTGCCCAGGTGGCCGAACCGGTCTCGCAGGCCCTACCCCGCGGAGAACTGGTCACCCTGGCGCATCTGACCCACTTCGGCCCGTTCGAGGACCCCGACACCGTGGCCGAGGACGCCCGCTCATTTCTCAGCCGTCACGCCGGCTGAATGGTGCCCATTCGCTCACCGAGGGCGACCGGGTCAGCCGAGCGACTTGATCCGGTTGGCGTAGCCGGCGGTGCGCATGATCTCTTCGGCCAGATCGGCCACTGTGAACTGCCGGGCGGCGTCGGGTCCGAGGCTCAACAGGGCCACGAACGACTCGAACTCGGCCGGGGTGGCGGCGCGTCCCATCATGAACGCGAACAGAGCCGACACGCTGACGGGGTGCTTCTGCTTGGCGATGTACTCGGGGGATTCGCTGAACCCCGTCATCATCGATCCGCGTGACCGGATCTTCTTGTCGAGTTGCTCATTCCAGAACTTCACACCGCCCTGGTCTCCATCACGTCCCAGGACATTGCGATACACCAGGTCGACGAAGTCGGCGTTGCTGAGGGCTCCGTAACGGTCGACGAACTCGGGAGAGGTGGCGAAGAACTCGCTGACCGAGAGCACCGACCGGCCGGACCGCCGAGCTGTGGTCCAGAACCGCAGACCAGCAGCGTCAGGTTGACGCAGGAAGTAGGCGGTGTAGAGCCGAACCATCGGATCTACGTTGGCGGCCTGGTCGGGATCAGTGCGTAGCTCGGCCACCAGAGCCCCGCGGGTGGTGGTCTGAGCCAGCAGCTTCTCGACCCAGGCAGCCTCCTCGGTGCCGGTGGGCACCCGCCCGAGAATGTCCTGGTACTGGCGTCGGACCAGGGCCGTGGGGCTGCGGAAGGGCAGCCAATCCGGGTTGGTGGGCTCCTCGGGCGTCCAGTCGGTGTCGGGCGCCAGCATCAAGACGTTCACGCAGGCGCTCTCGGCGGGGCTGTGGGCAGCGTCGCCGGCGTAGCGGGCCTTCATTCCCCACACCCCCTCGGGGCCCGAGACCGGAATGAGCTTGGACAGCGAAGCGACGCCGGTGGTGCCGTTGACCAGCACGGTCTGGCTGGCGGTCGGATCGGCATCGCAGAGGTTCTTGGTGGCCGAACTCGATCCCTTGGCGGGCGGATACAGCGCCACCACCAGGTTGCCCGAGAGCGACTCTTCGCTGGTCACCGAGGCGTCACCCTTGATGGTGGCGGGCAGGCGGAGAGCACTGACCGGTACGGTCAACTTCACTGTCGGGGTCACCAGCGCCGCCGCCGGATCGGTGACCAGTACCGATGATGCCGCCACCGCCAGGGCGGCCCCCACTGCTGCGGCCGTCCGGCGCCGACGGAGTAGTGCTCCAGCCAGGCGAGAGGAGCGGGACAGGTGGAGGGCATGCTGCGGGCTCATCGGGCCGGAAGCTAGCCGATCACCGGTGCCGCCGGGGCCGAGGAGTTGACAGCTGCCAGCTCGGGGGTGTTCAGTGGTGGCCGATGTCCGCCCAGTTCCACGGCCTTCTTCTCGTGTAGGCGAGTGCCACATACGGCACTCGCCGAAGCTCCTGTGCCTGCGGGCCAGGAGCTTCTTGCGTTTTCCGGCCCTACCCGACCGCAGTACCTCCCACTGTCTTGACCTTCTCCAACCAGAGCACACCAGCCATCGAGAGGCCCACGATGCCCCCCCAGCCCGCCACCCCACCGAAGATGCCGTTCGAGAAGTACGAGCCCTACGTACCCCTCGATCTGCGTGACCGGACCTGGCCCGACAATCGTCTGACCAGGGCACCCCAGTGGTGTGCGGTCGACCTGCGCGACGGCAATCAGGCCTTGATCGACCCAATGGACCCGGCCCGCAAGCTCAAGATGTTCAAGACGCTGGTGGCCATGGGTTACAAGGAGATCGAAGTCGGATTCCCGTCGGCCAGCCAGACCGACTTCGATTTCGTGCGGCAGTTGATCGACGAGGACCTGATTCCTACCGACGTCACCATCCAGGTGTTGACCCAGTGCCGTGAAGATCTGATCCGTCGCACCTACGAGTCGATCCGGGGCGCCCGCGAGGCGATCGTCCACTTCTACAACTCCACCTCGACCCTGCAACGCAAGGTGGTGTTCGGTCTGGACAAGGACGGCATCACCGAGATCGCGGTCAACGCCGCCAAGCTGTGCCGCAAGCTCGAGGAGGAGATCCCCGAGACCCTGGTCCGCTACGAGTACTCGCCCGAGAGCTACACCGGCACCGAGGTGGACTACGCGGTAGAGATCTGTGACGCCGTGGCCGAGGTGATCGAACCGACGCCCGACAAGAAGCTGATCATGAACTTGCCGGCCACGGTCGAGATGTACACCCCCAACCTGTACGCCGACACCATCGAGTGGTTCCTGCGTACCGTGCGCAACCGCGAGTCGATCACGCTCTCGCTGCACCCCCACAACGACCGCGGCTGTGCGGTGGCCGCCGCCGAACTGGGCGTGCTGGCCGGAGCCGACCGGGTGGAGGGCTGCCTGTTCGGCAACGGCGAACGCACCGGCAATGTCGACCTGGTGACCCTGGGCCTGAACCTGTTCAGCCAGGGCGTGGATCCCGGCATCGACTTCTCCGACATCGACGCCATCCGCCGGGTTGCCGAGTACTGCAACCGTCTGCCGGTTCACGAGCGCCACCCCTACGCCGGTGACCTCGTGTACACCGCCTTCTCAGGGTCGCATCAGGACGCCATCAAAAAGGGGTTCGCTGCCCTCTACGCCGAGTCCGAGGCAGCGGGTCGAGGCCGCGACTACCAGACGTGGGGTGTCCCCTACCTGCCCATCGACCCCGCCCACGTGGGTCGTACCTACGAGGCCGTGATCCGGGTGAACAGCCAGTCCGGCAAGGGTGGCGTGGCCTACATCATGGAGATGGAGCACGGCTTTTCTCTGCCCCGCCGCCTCCAGATCGAGTTCTCCAAGACCATCCAGGCCATCACCGAGGACACCGGAACCGAGATCAGTCCCGGGTCGATGTGGGACGCCTTCGCCGGGGAATACCTGCACGAGAACCCCCACTACCGCCTGCGCTCCCACGAACTGACCACCTCGTCGGACGGCGACTCGACCATCACCGCCCAGGTGGAGGTCGACGGGTCGCCCGCCACCGTCACCGGAACCGGCAATGGCCCGATCGCGGCGTTCGTCGACGCCATCCGAAGCCAACTCGACGTGGGAATCGACGTGGTCGACTATCACGAGCACTCTCTGGGTGCCGGGGCCGGTGCCACCGCCGTCTGCTACGTCGAGACAGTGGGCGACGACGGCACCACCCGCTGGGGAGTCGGTGTCGACCCCAACATCATCACCGCCAGCCTCAAGGCGGTGCTGTCGGCCGCCACCCGGGCCCACGTCAACCCCTGAGACCAGACCCCAGCCGGGTTGGGAACCGATCGGATGGCACCCGGATCAGCGAAGGGTCTGGGCAAGCTCGCCCAGGATCCGGGCCATCTCCAACAGGGCCTCAGGGTCGTGCCGAGTCGGTGAAAGGTCCGACACCTGCTCACCGAGGCGGCGCAGGGTCAGCGCCACCGAATCGGCCTCGGCCTGGGTGACGTCGATGCGATCGCTCCGCAGGTGGGGTGCGATCTGTTCTTCCTGGAGAGCGAGCGTCTGAGCACCGACGACGGCGTCGAGACGGCCCTCCAGGACTGCCCGAGCCGTCTCGGTGACGATCCTCACCCGTTCAGCAGGATTCACAACTCACTCGACCACGATCGTGCCAACCTCGACGCCGGCCAACTCGTCAGAAACCGCATAAGTGCCAGGGCTGGTGATCATGAAGCCGATGGTGCCGCCGGGCATGGCGGTTTGAGAACCGGCGCAGCCGACAACAATGCCGGTGACACCAGCGTCAGCGGGCAGGGCAACTCCGAACATGGTGTTGACCGGAACCGTCAGAGTGTCGGGTTCGGCCGCTCCGTCAGAGATGGTCATGGTGAGATCGGGAGTGATGTCAGCCTCGGTCTGACCGGTGTCCACGTCGGCCGAGAACAACACGGTGGAGCTCCCCGAAAGGTTGTCCGAGTCGGCTTCGCAAGAACCCTCAGCATCAGCCTCGGGCTCGGTGGAGGCGGCCTCGGTGGTGCCGGGGTCGTCGCTGTCGGCCGCGGTCGTCGAGGAGTCGGCACCTGCGCCGGCCGCGGTGGTGGTCGATGACGAATCGTCATCGGAACTACATGCCACCCCTGCCAGCGGCAGCGCCATCACCAACGCACACACGGCAAGGCGACGAGAAATGGCCTTTGACATCAGAGTCTCCCAGGGGCAGTGAAGGGTGGAAAGCGAATCTTGCCACGTCGACCGCCTTCGGCTGGACGGTAGGTTGCGGCCATGGCCATCGACTTCACCCTTTCCCCCGAGCTCGAGGATCTGCGGATGCGGGTCCGGACCTTCGTGGACGAGGTGATCAAGCCCACCGAGGCCCAGCTCACCGACCCCGACCACATCGAGGACCGGGCCGAGTACATCCACGCCCTTCTCGACATGCGGGCCAAGGCCCAGGAGGCCGGCATCTGGCTGCCCCACATGCCGCCCGAGTGGGGAGGCATGGGACTGGGCCACGTGGAACTGGCCATGGTGCAGGCCGAAGCGGCCAAGGCCTACTACGGCCCGTTCGTGTTCAACTGCATGGCCCCCGATGAGGGCAACATGCACACCCTTTTGCACTGGGCCACGCCCGAACAGAAGGAGAAGTACCTGCGTCCGCTGTGCGAGGGAATCAAGATGAGCTGCTTCGCCATGACCGAGCCCGAGGTGGCCGGCTCGGACCCCACCCTCATCCGCACCACCGCCGTGCAAGACGGCGACGAGTGGGTGATCAACGGCCACAAGTGGTTCATCTCCAACGCCCGCCGGGCCAGCTTCGCCATCTTGGTGTGCCGCACCGAGGACAACCCCGACCTGCCCCAGGCCGCCAACACCGCCTTCATAGTGGACATCCCATCCGAAGGCTGGAACCGGGTGCGCGAGGTGGAGACCATGCACGGCGGCACCGGCCACTCCGAGATCGTCATCGAAGACCTGCGGGTACCGGCAGCCAACATGTTGGGAGGTCGCGGCCAGGGCCACCAGCTCGGCCAGTACCGGCTGGGGCCGGCCCGTCTCGCTCACTGCATGCGCTGGATCGCCCAGGCCGAAACGGCGCTCGACATGATGGTCGACCGCTCGCTCAACCGGTTCTCGCACGGTTCGATGCTGGCCGAGAAGCAGGGCGTGCAGTGGATGATCGCCGACTCCACCATGGAGCTGTACCAGGCCAAGCTCATGGTGCTGCACGCCGCCTACCGCATCGACAACAAGCTCGACTTCAAGAGCGAGGTGTCCATGGCCAAGCACTTCGTGGCCAACATGTTGGGCCGGGTGATCGACCGCTCGATCCAGGTGCACGGCGCCCTCGGCTACTCCACCGACACCCCGCTGGCCCACATGTACCAGCACGCCCGCTGGGCCCGCTTCGCCGACGGCGCCGATGAGATCCACCAGATGCGTATCGCCCAGCGCACCATCGCCGCCTACCGCGATCACGCCAGTACCCGCGCCGCCACCGGTGACCTGCCGATCTGATCGCCTCGTGTGGTGTCGGCCCGACCGAGCCGGTGGGCCTGATTAGGCTCCGCCCGGATGACCACCACCGCTCCCGACGGTGCGCCCGACGACGCCCTCGGGACGCCCAACTCCGACCCGGAGCCGACCGATCCGGCTGATGAGGCAACGCTGACTGAGAGCCCTTCGAGTTCTGCCGGCACCGGCTCCGCTGCCGGCTCCAGCGCACCAGAGGTCTCCGGCGGTCTCAGCGTCCGGCTCCGGGCCGTCCATCCATCGACCTGGTTGTTCAGCCTGGCGGTGGTGGCCACTGTCCCCCTGGTGCTGTTCCGCTACGGCCGTCACCAGTGGTTCCTACGCGACGAGTGGTTCCTACTCACCGACAACGAGGGGTTCCCACCCCTGTTCGAGCCCAGCGCCGGCGCCCACCTGGTGATCATCCCCCGGATCATCTACCGGCTGTTCTGGGCGATCTGGGGCATCAACACCTACCGGCCCTACGCCATCGCCAACCTGGTCCTGCACCTGATGATCGTGGTTCTGCTGCGGGCCCTCATGCGCCGCAGCGGCATCAACCCCTGGTTGGCGACCGCCGCTGCTGTTCCGATGCTGCTGTTCGGTCCCGGCCACGAGGGCATTCTCCTGGCATTCCAGGTGGGCTTCACCGGATCGGTGGCGTGGGGTCTGCTCCAGTTGTTGCTGGCCGATGTGGAAGGCGACCGGATCGTCCGCCGCGACTGGTACGCACTGGGGGCTGGACTGTTGGCCATCACGTCGTCGGGCATCGGGGTGACGACCACGTTCATGGTGGGCCTGGCGCTGCTGATCCGGCGGGGATGGAAGTCCGCCGGGTTCCAGACGGTGCCACTGGGTATCGCCTACCTGGTGTGGATGACCGTCGAGCACGTGGAGAGCACCGGTCCTCTCGGCAAGCCACCTCTGTCGGCGGTCTACTCCTGGGATCGGGAGGCCATCCGGGTCACCATCATGCGGCTCGGCTATTTCCGGCTGCTGGCGTTCTTCTACATCGCAATGGTTGTGGTGGCCGCTATCGCCATCATCGGGCCGTGGAGAGACCGTACCTTCGCCGAGCTTCGCAAAGACCTGGCGATGCCGGTGGCGATGGCGGTGACCGTGCTGTTCTTCGCCACCACCACCTCGCTGGGTCGCTGGTGGGTGGGTCCGTCGGGGGCCGGGATGAGCCGCTACGTGTACCTCCAAGCAGCACTCACCCTGCCGTTGCTGGCGGCGGCGGCCCAGATCATCTCCCGGCGATGGACACCGGCGATGCCGATGTTCGCCGCCCTTCTGTTGTTGCCGATCCCGTTCAACCTGCGGCCGTTCGACTCGATGCCGTTCAACCAGCAGTACTACGAGAACCGTAAGTACATCCTCTCCACGGCCATCCGCATGCCGTTCGCCCGCGAGGTGCCGCCGGGGGTACGGCCGGTTCCCGATCCCTTCGACGGCTACGGGCTGACCATCGGATACCTGCTCCAAGCCGAGAAGGAAGGTCGGCTGAAGCCTTCCACCATGCCCATCGACTCCATGATCGAGAACGAGTTCAAGGTTCGGTTGGGCTTCGCCCAGGATCTCGATGGCGCGTCGAAGCTCGGACACACCGACTGCCGCCGGGGCCGCAGCATCGACATCGCACCGGCCAAGGGCGACACTTTCGTGATCGATCGCGACGTCCAGGTGCAACTCCTGGACCGCAAGGGTGGGTCACCGGTTTCGCTGCCCATCGCGTTCTACCCGGATGCTCCGTTCCCCGACAAGGGAATGCACATCAGCATCACCCTTCCCGACCTGGCGTTCCGGATCACCGCTCCGGGTGGCGAGCCGCTCCAACTGTGCAACCCGCTGGGCCAATGACCACTACCGACCCGGGAGTGCCCGCGCTGTTCGACGCCGACAA
>CAUJFC010000051.1 GCA_963169755.1 Actinomycetota bacterium
GCGACCTCGACCGCAAGGCCGCTGCCTATCAGGCCTGGTGGGAGAACATCCCGGTGCGCCTCGATCCCCCTGACGGGTCGGTGCTGGCCGTCCACCGCAACTTCACGGTTGGAGACCTGGCCCGGATCCACGTGCTCGACGAGCGACAGCACGCCGATCTACCGCCCTGTCGCCCCGAACCCCACGACACCACCGACTTCGGTGACTGTGCCGATCGGGAAGGTCAGGATCGCACCCGTCTGGGAGCCGAACAGGAGGCCTGGTTGAAGGAAGGCCTGGCCGAAGGTGGAGTCACCTGGAACCTGTTGGGCAACCCGGTGGTCCTGGCCGGGGTCGATGCCGGTGCCGTCGAGGGTGATCCCGCCTTCTACCTCGATGTGTGGGACGGCTTCCCGCAGGCCCGTCAGCGCCTGATCGAACAGTTGTCGGCCGCCGACAACCCGGTGGTGCTCACCGGCGACTACCACCAGGGCATGGTGCTGGACGTCCACCGAACGCCCTTCGACCAGAACTCGCCGGTGGTGGCACCCGAGTTCATGGCACCCCCGATCTCATCTGTGCTGTTCAGCCAGGACGTTTCGCCACGAACCCCCCACCTGCGCGAGCAGACCAACCGACACGGCTACCTGGAGGTGGAGGTGACCCCCGACCGACTCACCGCCCGCTATCAGGTGGTGGCCGACGTCGCTGACGCCGCCAGCTCGGTGACCACCTCATCTACCTGGGTGGTCGACGCTGGAGATCCGGTCAGCCGGCCAGCCTGACCCGCCAGTCCTCCAGCAGATCGGCCAGGGTCTGGCTCATCGGGATCTCCGGAGTCCAGCCGGTGGCGGCGGTGAGCCGGTCATGGCTGCCCCGTAGCACCGGCAACTCGACCGGCCGTAGCAGCGACTGGTCGACCTCGAGTCGTAGCGGTACCCGGGCCATGGCCACCAACTGGTCGGCCAGATCCTGGACCGCCAGGTCCACTCCGGAGCAGACGTTGTAGACCTCGCCCGGTTCGCCGTGCTCCACCAGCAGTCGATAGGCCCGCACCACGTCGCGAACGTCGGTGAAATCCCGGCGAGCCGACAGGTCGCCCACGGTGATCACCTCGCCGCTGTCGATCTCGGCCCGGGCGATCCGTGAGGCCAGGGCCGGCGCCACGAAGCGATCGGTCTGGCCGGGGCCCAGATGATTGTAGGCCCGCACCCGTAGCACCGGAAGGTGTCGGCCCAGCCAGGCCTGGAGACCCAGGTAGTCGGCGGCCACCTTGGAGGCGGCGTAGGGGCTGGCCGGGCGAAGGGGAGAGTCCTCGGTGAGAGGCAACTCCTCAGGAGTGACGATGCCGTACACGTCGGCACTCGACACCGCCAGCACCCGCTCCACTCCGGTGGCGGTGGCCGCCGACAACACGTTGAGGGTGCCTTCGGCGTTGGCCCGGAACGCCTCCACTGGGTGGTGCCACGACCCGCCGACGTCGGCCCAACCCGCCAGGTGGTACACCACCTGCGGCCGGACCCGCTCCATCAGGGTCGCCACGGCGGAGGCGTCGGTGATGTCGACCCCGCCGGCGGCACGGTCCACTCCCACTACGTCGTCGCCACAGGCACGGAGATGTTCAACCAGGTGGCGCCCCACGAAGCCCGAAGCCCCCGTCACCAGGGTGCGCAAGGACGTCGACTGGGTGGACATGGGCGGCGATCATAGGGCCGGCTACGAGAACCCCGGCCACTACCGTGGCGGTCCGTGCCCCGTCCCGAGCGAGTCGAGCGATGAGCGCCGTCGAACTGTCGGTCCTTCTCCCGGCCTACAACGAGGCCGACAACCTGCCCGAGGTGATCCCTGCCATAGCGGCCGCCCTGGAGGCCCTGGGCCGATCGTGGGAGATCGTGGTGGTGGACGATGGCTCCACCGATGGGACGCGTGGGGTCATGGCCGCGCTGCGAGGCGACCGAGTGCGCTACATCCGTCTGCGCCGCAACTCGGGAAAGTCTGCTGCCCTGTCGGTGGGGTTGGACCACGTAGCTGGTGACCTGGTGGTGCTGATGGACGCCGACGGCCAGGACGACCCCGACGAGCTGGGTCGACTTCTGGCCGAGCTGGAGGGAGGAGTCGACCTGGTCACCGGTCGGCGGGCGGTGCGCAACGACCGGTTCGTCAAGCGGACCACGTCTCGGCTCTACAACGGAGTGACCGCCCGGGTCACCGGAGTGCCGGGTCGTGACTTCAACTCGGGTTTCAAGGTCATGCGCCGCGATGTGGCCGACACGTTGGAGATGTACGGAGAACTCCACCGCTACATCCCGGTGCTGGCGGTGTGGAACGGGTTCCGGGTGAGCGAGGTCGACGTGGCCCACCGCGAGCGGCTCCACGGTCGATCGAAGTTCGGCCGGGCCCGATTCTGGCGGGGGTTCCTGGATCTGGTGACGGTGAAGTTCCTCACCACCTACACCGCCCGACCCTTCCATCTGTTCGGGGGGCTCGGGTTCGTGATCGGCGCCGTCGGGTCGGTATTGCTGGGCTGGATGTTGGCCTCCAAGCTGACCGGCCACGCCATCGGCAACCGGCCGGCCCTGCAACTGGGTGTTCTGTTGGTGGTGGTGGCGGTCCAGATGGTGTCGCTCGGGTTGCTGGCCGAGCTGGTGGTCAACCTGCGTCGACGACGGAGCCTGGACTCCACCGCCGAGGGTGACCTGCTGCGGCCATGACCACCTCACCTGCTTCTTCAACCCCGTCCCCGTCCAGCGCGGCGGTGGAGGTCGAGCGGCCTCGGTCCATCGGTCTGGCTCCCGGTCTGGCTCTGGATGCTGCCGGCCAGGACGCCGCCAAGTACTCGACCGGTAACCCGGTGGTGCAGTGGTTGCTGGCTCGATGGATGCGGCGGCTTCGCTCGGTCCTGGGGACCCCCACCGGAGTGGTGGTCGACGTGGGCGTGGGGGAGGGCTTCGCCTTGGAGCGGATGTTCCCCACCGGTCCGGCCGCCGGAGGTTCGGTGGTGGCTCTGGAGTACCGCCATGACAAGGCACTGGTGGCGGCCTCGAAGCTCGACCGCGTTTCGGTGGTGCGCGGTGACGCCGGAGTACTGCCCTTCCCCGACGCCAGGGCTGATCTGGTGACCTCCATCGAGGTCCTGGAGCACCTGCCACGCTTCGAGCAGGCCGTGGCCGAGATGGCTCGGATCTGTCGGGGTCGGCTGGTGGTGTCGGTTCCGTGGGAACCGTGGTTCCGGCTGGGCAACCTCGGTCGGGGAAAGAACGTGGCCCGGCTGGGTAACGACCCCGAACACGTGCAGGCCTTCTCTCCGGCCCGCCTGGAGCGGGCTCTGCGGACCGAGTTCGGTCAGGTCCGGATCACCCGGGCATTCCCCTGGCTGATAGCTGAAGCCAGCTCGCCGATCCGGGCGGTCATCTCCCGCTGACGGCGGGGCTTCCTCAGCGGTTCATCGGTCCTGTCGGCCGTCGTCGAGTTCCACGGTCAGTTCATCGAGGCGGGCGTCGGTCGTCTCTGCTGCCTGGAGCGACGCCTTCTGGAGTCGAACCAGCTGTTCGCGCAGCGGATCCACCTCCCAGGCGATGACTCGGCGGATCAGTTTCTTGATCGTGGACACTCCGGGCCGGGCCGAAGTGGCGGGAGGGGGTGGCACTGGGCGGAGGCGCCGCAGGGGGAGGGCGGCGGTGGCGGGCTGGTCGCCCCCGGATCGACGGTTGGGTCCTCCCCGGTTGATGACGCCCCGGTTGGCGGCCGACCGGCGGTTGATCTCGACCATGACCGAGTCACGGTCGATCGGGCCGTCGAAGGTCCAGTTCGAGACCGGGCTCGACACAGAGTCACCAGTACCGGCGGTGTCGTGGTCGGATTCCTCTGCTCCGGCCCCGGTCCCGCCCCCTTCCCTGGTCCGCAGGCCAACGACCGCGGACCGCATGGCGGCTGCCAGTTCGAGGTTGTCGTCGACCAAGGTGGCTGAGGGGTCTCCGGCCAGTTGGTGCGCGAGGCTGCCGACCCTTGTGGCTATCACCGGCCGGTTCAACAGACGGGCTCGCTCCACCACCCCCGACGACCAGATGTGGCGGTAGGGGAGCACAACGGTGTCGGCGGCAACGATCCAGCGGTCGAAGGCCTCGTCGGACAGGTAGCCCAGGTGCAGATGTACTCCGGGGATCTGGGACTCCAGGGCCTCCAACTCGCGTTCGTGGTCGGCGGCCGTCGGGTCGTCGATGCGCACCGAACCCACGATGTGCAGCGATGCCCCCCGGTCGGCCAGACCTCGGAAGGCGGCCGCCGCCCGGTCGAAGCCCTTGTGAGGTTGGACGAAACCGATGCACAAGAACACGTGATCGTCGGGGTCCAGGCCCAGCGATCGCCGGGCGGTTGCCCGGTCTGCCGTCGTGCGGGAAATGAAGTCGGTGCCGTGGTCCACCAGCACCACCCGGGAGGATGGCACCTTGAACTCGTCGGTCATCATCGCCCGGTCGTCGGGGCTGTGTACCTCGATCCGGCTGGCGGCTCGGAACACGGCCCTGGTTGCGAACGCCGAGGGGTCGCTGGACGCCACCCAACGACGGTCCACCTCGTGGAGGCGGATGGTCACCGGTGGACCGGAACGAAAAGCCGCGGCCAGAGCCAACCCGGTACTGATTCGAGATGACGGGGTGGCAGGGTGCTCGTAGAAGAAGTCGGGATGGAACTGGATGATGACCCGGTCGAAGCCGGCCATCAGGCGCCGCAACGCCACCGCTCCCCGCGGGCCGTGCAGGTCGAGGTGGTGGTGGGCGGCCGACGGTTGGGGCGAGCAGACCTCCACGTGGTTGCCGGCCCGGCGCAGCGCCTGCACCTGCTGGAGAGCGAACGTGCCGATCCCGTCTCGTACCGGCGGATAGGGAGTGACCATCAATATCCGGACGGGGGAGCCCGGACTGCTGGTCGATGGAGTCTGTATCGCCCCCGTCACGATCGGGGCCTCAGCACCAGGTGACGCGCTCATGACCGTCCCGCCAACTCGTTGAGGCTCGCTTCCATGCGGTCCAGGGTCACCGGCCAGGTGTAGTTGTCGAGCACGTAGTCCCGGCCCGGCCGGGCCAGCTCGGCGGCGGCGTCCGGCGCCTCGGCGATGAACCGCAGACACTGCTCCAGGTCGGCGTCGTCCTCGTAGGTGAGCCCAGCCCCGGATCGCTGGCAGTGCCAGACCACCACCGGGCTGGCGGCGTTGGCGATCACCGGCGTTCCTGCCAGCCACGCCTCCATGACCGTCCGGGAGAACGACTCCAGCGCTGACGGTTGCAGATAGCCACTGGCGGCGGCGAAGGCGTCGTCGCGCTCACGGTCCGAGACCAGACCCAGGTCGTGGATCAGGTGGGCCACATCATCGGGGATGTGAACGTCACCGACCCCGATGGTCACCAGGTGCAGGTCGACGTCCTCCTTGCGCACGGTGGCCACGAACCCGTCCAGGAGCTGTTCCCAGCCCTTGGCACCCTCGCGGCGTCCGGCGTAGAGCACGAAGCGGGCATCGCCCAGACCGTGACGGACGCGGAACCCGTTGGGGTCATAGCTGGTGGGTACCGGTACCCCTTCACCGATGACAGCCGCCGGGGCGTGACGGGGAGCGATCTCATCCATCAGCGCCAGTTCAGGTTCGGTGTTGAGCCACAGGCGGGCCACCCCGTTGAACAGCGGTTCGAACAGTTCGAAGCGGGCCTCGGGTTCGTCGTGCAGGCAGGGTCTCAGAATGGTCCGCTCGGGTGCGATCAGCCCGGCGGCGAAACTGGGCCAGAACAGGTAGGGCGTCACCACGAGGGCGTCGTAGTCGGAGCTGTGGTCCAACAGGGAGTGGAACAGTTCGGGCACCCGGAGGCCATCGTTCATCCACCGCTCCTGCTCGCGCAGGGTGGGTTGTTCGCCCAGTGCCAGCCGTTGAGCCACCACCGCCCGATCCTTGCCGGTGGTGTCGTTGACCACCGGGAAACGGCGGACGGTCACCGCTCCGTCGGAGCTGGTACCGGCGGGGTAGTGGTTGGCCCAGGTGAAGTGGTCACGGGCACAGGTGGTGAGCACGTCGACCTGCCATCCCCGTTCTGCCAGACCGTGGGCCACCTCGCGTAGCACCAGTTCGGCCCCGCCGATGACGTCGGGACCGTAACGGGGAGGGACCAGGGCCAGGCGCGGGGCATCCACGAGTGGGAAAGGGTACCGGGGCCGCCCGAGCCGGCCGTGCTGGCCGCGAGCAGCAGCCGATGTCGCGGTGGGCAGTGGCGGTAGGTGTCGCGTGGTTGGTGGGTTGCCCGGGACCAAGCCGAGTTCGCGAGACTCGCCGGCAATGGATGTTCTGGTGTGTGCCACCCAGGTGCCGTTCATGAGCGGCGGGCTCGAGCTGATGGTCGAGAATCTGCTGGGAGCCCTGCGGGGAGCCGGGCACCGAGCCGAAGTGGTGGCTCTTCCCACCGCCTGGGACCGCGACCGTCTGTACGACGCCGCCATGGCATGGCGGATGGTTCCGCTCGATGCCGAGTTGGTCATTCCGGTCAACTTCCCCGCCTACTTCGCCCGCCACCCCAACAAGGTCACCTGGCTGGCCCACCAGCACCGCGCCGCTTATGACGCCCTCGGTCAGTCGTGGAGCGACTTCGGCTCGGACCCCGCCAGTCTCCGTGACCACCGGCAACTACTGGACTGGGACATCCGGGCCCTGGGCGAGGCAGGTCGGCGGTACACCATCTCGCGGGTGGTGGCCGAGCGAATGGCTCGCTGGTGCGGCCTGGACGCCACTCCGCTGTACCAGCCCCCACCGTTGGCCGACGCGCTGGTGCCGAGGGCGGGCGGAGCCGGGGATCACATCCTCTGTGCAACCCGACTCGAGGGCAACAAACGCCCGGGTCTGTTCCTCGACGGGTTGGCTGCCATGCGACGGCGGGTTCCGGCGGTGCTGGCCGGTCGGGGATCGCTGGCCGACGAGCTGGCCGCCCGGGCCGACCGCCTCGGTCTTGACGGTCGCCTCGATCTGGCTGGCTTCGTGACCGACTCGGAACTGGTCGACCTGTTCGCTGGGGCCACCGCCGTGGTGTACGCACCCTTCGACGAGGACTACGGATTCGTGACCCTCCAGGCCTTCCTGGCGGGGGTTCCGGTGGTGACCACCGCTGATGCCGGCGGTGTGCTGGAGTGGGTCGAGCATGAGGTGACCGGGCTGGTGACCGACGGTTCACCCGAGGCCATGGGCGCCGCGTTGGACCGTCTGGTCGATGATCCCGAGCTGGCTCGACGGCTGGGTAGAGCCGGTCGCCAGCGGGTGGTCGACCTGTCGTGGGAACACGTGGTCGACACCCTGATCGGTTCACGATCGTGAACGCCGATCCGTGCCGGAGGCGCGCCGACCGCAGCACCGCTGATGGCTGCGAGGCTGGGTCGGTGCGCCCGATGGTTCGGCTCTCTCAGCCCGGAGTGCACTGATGGCGGTGGTGGCGCTGGTGGCCACGCCCGGTCGGGCGGCGGAGGTGGCCGATGTGGTGGCGCTGGTGGGCCGCGGTCACCGGGTGGTCTCCTGGCATCACCATGTGCGTCCTGGGCGGGGCCGTCGTCCCGGGGCCGTGGTGGCTGCCGATGTCGAAGCTCTGGAGGTGCTGGGGAGCTCGGCCGCCGAGATCGGGGTTCCGGTGGTGTGCCGGGTCATCGACCAACTAGACGAGACCCGGGCCCGATCATGGGGCGTAACCGCCACCTTCTGCCTGGTTGACGGTCCGGGTGTGCCGGGGCCAACAACGAAGGACGTGGCGGCCCCGATCCGCGTGCCACGGCGCGGGGTGGACACTCGGGCCCTTGCCGTGATCCCTCTGCTCACCCGCTCGCAGCTCCGATCCGCTCACGGACTGCCCGATCCGTTGGTACTGGCGGTTGACCCATCGGCGTCACCGGCCGACCGCTCGACCGGGCTGGCCCTGGCGTCGGCGGCGGTGGTCAGCGAAGACCTGGTTCCTCTGGCCCTGGCCTTGGGGACTCCCTCGGTGGTCACCCCTGAGGTGGCTGACCGAATGGGACTGGAGGACGGAAACCAGGTGGCGGTGGAGGGGCTGGGGATCGACTCCGACCGGCGGGCTGCCCGTCTGGCTCGTGACCAACCGGCCGCCGCGTCCATGGCGCGGCGAGCCCGGCGATTCGCCGAGGACCACCTGGACCTGGCCCGACCGGTCGAGCAGCTTCAGCGGGCTCTCGGGCTGATCCCGGCACCGTCGGTGATCGAGCGTCGCCTGGCGGAACTGTCCACCCCGCCGTCGTCCCGTCTGAATCGCCGAGCGGCCGAGGCGATGACACTGTTCACCCTGGAGGCCCACACATGACCTCGCCCGAACCTATCCATCCCGCCATCGACGACGACGCCGTTGCGCGGTTGCGTCAACGGGCCGGTGCCCCCTCGGTGGAGGTGTCCGCCAATGAGAGCGTCGCAGGCCCGGAGCCCGCGGCGGGTGCCGGGTCGAAGTTGCGTTCCACGGCCCGTCGGGCGGCCGGGCCGGTGGTGTCGCGGGTACGCAGCGAACTGGACCGTGCCACCGGTGGTGAGGTGGCGGCTCTGCGGGCCGAGGTGGCCGAGTTGCGGGCCGAGTTGGCCCGCCTCAGAGCTGAACAGCAGGCGGTGTTGGCCGCTTTCCGCGAGGACCGACGCTGATCCCACGCGACCCCATCTCGGCGGTCAGCCCCGCCCGTAGACGGTGACGTGGGTGGACGAGGTCGGCTCGAAGGGCTCCCCGGCCCAGCCCGCCCAACGGTGACGACGCTCGAGGCCGGCGGCGCCGGCCAGCTCATCGAGTTCATCAGGTGAGGACCAACGGATCTGCCAGGGGCGGAGTTTGATGCCGTCCTCACCGATGTCCACGTACTGGCCCACCGCCAGCCGGGACCCGGCATCGGTGCGCGACACACTCAGCACCACCCGATCGGCGGTGACCTCGCGCACGGTCACCGAATCGGTGCTGGTGGCGTCGGGGTCGGGCACGAACGCCTCGACCACCACCACTCCGTCGGGGCCGAGGTGGCGGGCTGCCGCGGTGAGGCACTGTTGCTGGGCTCCGTCGTCGACCAGGTTGAACAAGGTGTTGTAGGCCACCAGAACCAGGTCGAAAGGTTCCTCGGACAGCGGAGGGTCGACCATGTCGCCGAGCACCCCGGTCACCTGGGAGCCGCCCGGCTTGGCGGCCAGTGACCTCAACATGGCGGGCGACGCGTCGACCCCGGTCACCGCCAACCCTGCTGCGGCCAGTGGAATGGCCAGCCGGCCGGTCCCAACACCCAACTCCAGCACCCGGGGCTGGCGGTCACCGGCCACGGCTCGTGCCAGGTCGGTCACGGTGGTCACACAGCCGTCGGTGTCGGTAACCTCCGCGTACCAGTCGTCGTAGACGTCGGCGAATCGATCTCCGTAGGTGGTGGCATCGAAGCCGGACAGAGGGCGTCCGTGAGGTGTGGCCATGGCCGCCATGATCGCAGGCCCTCCTAACCTGGAATCCGGTGTCCGACACTCCATCACTTGTTCGATCCGATCCCGCCGAGTTCGCCTACCTGGACCATGCCGCCTCGTCACCGGTTCGGCCCGAGGTTCTGGAAGCCATGGTCGAGGTCCATCAGCGGGCACCGGGCAACCCATCGGGCTCCCACCGCTGGGCTCGCGAGGCCCGGCGGCGCCT
>CAUJFC010000052.1 GCA_963169755.1 Actinomycetota bacterium
CCCCGGGGCGAGGCCGAACCGTTCGCGCTGGCCTTCCTGGCCGGGAACGTGCTGGCCTTCATCGCCCCCGGCACCGAGGCCCAGGTGTTGTCACGGGTGGCGGCTCACGTGGTGCCCGACGGCGCGGTGGTGGTGGGGTTCCATGTCAACCGGGTGCCGCTGGACTACTTCGACCGGGCAGTGGCCGAAGCGGGTCTCACTCTCGAACACCGCTTCGCCACCTGGGACATCCGCCGCTGGCACGACGACGCCGACTTCGCGGTGTCGGTGCTGCGAACCCCTAGGCCGGACTGACCCGAGCCCGATCTCCCCAGCCCGGCTCAGCGGGGACAGAGGGCCCAGAGGTCCAGGTCGAGCAGCACCCCTGGGGCGTACTTGCCGTCCTCACCCTTGAGGGTCATGGTCTCGTCGCGGCCCTTGGTGGCCACCAGCCGCAGCCGCAGGGCGCCAACCCCGGGCGCTGGAGTCTCGGCCTTGTCGAGCACCTCGGACCAGGCGTACACGGTGTCGCCGGCGAAGGCCGGAGCGGTGTGGGCTCCGGCGTTGATGGCCGCGATGAGCTGGGCGTTGGCCAGTCCGTTGAACGACAGGGCCCGAGCCATCGAGATGATGTGGCCGCCGTAGATGAGGCGGTTGCCGTCGGGGCGGGCCTCACAATTGAAGTGGACCTTGGCGGTGTTCTGCCACAGGCGGGTGGCCATCATGTGCTCGGCGTCGGTGAGGGTGACACCGTCGACATGGTCGATCTTCTCGCCCACCTCATAGTCGTCCCAGCGGTGGGGCTCGCCGGCGGCCGCGAAGTCGTAGTTGGAGAAGTCGAGACCGGCGGGGATCACCAGGTCCTCGGCGGCTACCGCCGGCGCCAGATCGGGCACCACGGTCTCGGGGGCAGGAGCGGAGTGGTCGGCCTTGTTCACCATCACCCAGCGAGCCCAGTCGATGGCCACATCGCCGTGCTGGTTGGTGGCGGTGGAACGCACGTAGACCACCCCGGTCTTGCCGTTCGAGTTCTCCTTGAGACCGATCACCTCAGATGAGGTGCGCAGGGTGTCACCGGTGTGCACCGGCCGGTGGAAGCGCAGCTCGGCGTAACCCAGGTTGGCCACGGCGTTCAGCGAAACATCGGGCACCGTCTTGCCGAAAGCGATGTGGAACCCGATCAGATCCTCGACCGGGGCGGGATCGAGGCCGCAGGCGGCAGCGAACGCCGCCGAGGACGGTAGGGCGAACCGGGTGGGGTAGAGGGCCCCATAGAGCGCCCGGTCGCCCTCGGTGATGGTGCGCGGGGTGGCGTGGTCGATCACCTGTCCCACCGTGAAGTCCTCGAAGAAGTTACCGGGGTTGGTCTTGGTCACGGGGCCTCCGCTGGCTGGCGACGGCTCGGCCGTCGACTGGGACTTTGTGCAGGCTGCACCCTACAAACGCGGTGCACCGATGTACGCACCGACAAGTGCAGCACCATCAGTGGCGCAGCCCGGTAGGTTCGAGGGTCCATGACCACCGCGGATGGCCAAATCAGTCCACCCGAGCCCCCGACACCTCGGCGGGCTCGGTGGCGGGCGCCCCTGCGGTTGCGTACGACATTCGCGTTCGGAGCCATCGCGCTGGCGGTGGCGTCGCTGGTGGCGCTGGTGTGCTTTGTGATCACCCGAACCACCCTGATCACCCAACGCGAAGATGCCGCCGAACGCCAGGCCTTCCTCAACGCTCGGGCGGTGCGATCGGCGCTGCGGGTCGACGGGACGACGCCTCTCGACGCCCTGTCGCGGGTCCAGACCAGCAGTGGCGGCGCCGGGCTGTTGAAGGTCGACGGGAAGTGGTTCACCAGCGTGGTGGGAGCCGGCGCCGCTGATGTTCCCGAAGCACTGCTCGACTCGGTCACCGACGGTTCGGCGGCCCGTCAGCGCATCGACCGGTCCGGAGTCCCCACCGTCGCAGTAGGAACTCCCGTCGTCGAGGCGGGGGCGGTCTACGTGGAACTGGTTCCCATGGACGACGTGGCCGACACCCTGGGCCTGCTGCGCCGCTCCCTGTCTCTGGCTGCCGTTGCCGCCGCCGCCCTGGGGGCACTGGGTGGATGGGCCAGCAGCGGACGGTTGTTGAGGCCGGTGAGGAGAATGGCGTCGGCGGCCAACTCCATCCGCGAAGGGGCTCTGGACCGTCGGCTGGAGGCCGACGGAGACCCCGATCTGGAACCGCTGGTCACCTCGTTCAACGAGATGGTGGGAGAACTCCACACCCGTATCGAGCGTGAGGCGCGCTTCGCTTCGGACGTGAGCCATGAGATGCGTTCGCCCCTGGCCACCATGACCGCCGCTCTGTCGATCACCCGGCGGCGCGTCAACGACCCGGCCGGTCTGGAGGCGTTGGGCATGCTCGAAGGTGAGGTGGAGCGGTTCAGTGAACTGGTCACCGACCTGCTGGAGATCTCCCGCGCTGAGGCCGGGGTGGCTGAGGTGCACCTCGAGACCGTCGAGGTGGTGTCGTTCGTGCAGAAGTTGCTTGATTCCACCGATCACGGAGGCGTGAAGCTGGACGCCCGCTGCCCGGCCGATTGCCGAATGTCGGTCGACAAGCGTCGGATCGGCCAGGTGCTCACCAATCTGTTGGTGAACGCCGACAACTACGCGGGAGGTGCCACCGTGGTGCGTATCTCGGACTCCGCGAGCGAGGTGGTCATCGAGGTGGAAGACGACGGTCCCGGCATCCCCGACCACCAGCGCAGCTACGTGTTCGAACGTTTCGCACGGGGAGACAACCCTGAGGCGCCAGGAACCGGCCTGGGGCTGGCTCTGGTCCAAGAGCACGTCCGGCTGCACGGCGGAACCGTCGAGGTACGAGACGGGGTCACCGGCGGTGCCTGCTTCGTGGTGTGTTTGCCTCGGAGTGGGTCGTGAGGGCTCGTCGACCACCGTTCGTGGCCCTGGTGGTAGTGGCGGGCCTGCTGTTCGGGCTGGCGTCGTGCGGCACCGGTACCGATCGGGGGGCGACCACCATTCCGCCCGAGCGGGTTCCCTTCGACCTGCTGGCCCCGCCCGAGTCGACCACCTCACGCCCCAAGGAGGCCGAGGCCGACGACGTCGGCGAGGCGGTGGTGCTGTTCTTCGTCGACGGTGACCGCTTGGAGCCGGTGTTTCGGCCCATGGGCCACGACCCCTCGGCTCTCGATGTGCTGGTGGAGCTGGCCGAAGGACCGACGCGGGAGGAGGCGAGACGGGGTCTCACCACCGCCACACCTTCATCATCGATCCGAGGGGTGACCATTTCGCGGGGAATCGCCACCGTGGATCTGGCCACAACCCAGACCGACGTGCGAAGTGACCAGCAGGCGTTGGCGGTGGCCCAGATCGTGTTCACCCTCACCGCCCGCCCCGGGATCGGCCGGGTGGCGTTCACCGTCGACGGCGACCTGGTCGACGTGCCGGTGGGCAGCGGCGCCCTCACCGGAGACGCCGTGGCCCGCGAGGACTACCCCGAGCTGGCCCCGCCCAACACCTGACCGAAGGCGGCCCTAGCTCGGGCCTAGCGGTAGCCCTGGGCAATGTGGGCCAGCCACCAGTCTGGTGCGGCGTCGGTCAGCGTGGACAGATCGAAGTAGTCCCACCAGCGGGTGATGCGGCCGTCGGACACCTCCACCACTGAGGTGAACGGCAGGGTCACCGACACCCCCGGCTCCCAGGTCCAGGTCTCGCGGTGCTCGGTGACCGCCAGGTTGCCCGCCACTGCGATAGGGCCGTCGTGCAGTTCGTAGGACTGGAGCGGGCCGAGGCCCAGGCGGAGCCGGGCGGCGGTCTCGGCGGGCCCAACCGCTCCGGGGTCCAACGCCATCACGGCCACGTCCACGTAATGGCCGGTGTCGGCCATCAGGGACCCCACGGTGTCGAAGTCCCGTCGGCCGAGCGCCTCCCACAGACGCTCGACCACCGCCCGGGTGCCGGTCGGGGCCGTTGATATCGATGCCGATGCCCGGACAGATCCTGGTGCTCCGCCCGACTGAACGTCGACGGACTCGCCGGCAGTGGGAACCCAGGCCGACCAGCCGAGTTCCGCCTCGATCCGCTG
>CAUJFC010000053.1 GCA_963169755.1 Actinomycetota bacterium
CGGACAGCTTCACCGGGTTGCCCGGCACCAGCACCGGCTGCTCCACCCCGTCGGTGCGGGGAACCTCCACCAACATGTTGCGGGCGGCCACGTGCTCGTCGGCCACCACCTCCTCGTCGGAGAAGCACGGGCCGGCCGCCACCCCCACCGCCGCCAGGTCGTCGCAGGCCTGCACCTTGGTGCGGGTGGACGCCCACGATTCGATGGCGGGGCGCAGCACCGAGTCGAGGTGATCGATCCACCCCTGCCGCTCGGCGAAGCGGGGATCGTCGGCCCACTCGGGATGACCGATGGCCTCGACCAGCTTGGCGAAGTGGTTCTCGCGTCCGACCTGGATGATGAACCAGCCGTCGCTGGCTCGGAAGCCGTGCATGATCAGGGGCCCCAGGTCGCCGTTGCGCAGACCCAGGGACCAGAAGTTGGTGACGATGTCGGTGATGGCCACCAGGGCGTCGAGCATGGCGATATCGACCTTCTGACCTTGGCCGGTGGCGTCTCGGTGGCGCAGGGCGGCCAGCACTCCGATCACTGCGAAGAGGCCCGAGCCGATGTCTCCCAGACCGCCCATCGGGGCCACCAGGGGCGGATCGTCCCCCTGGCGCTTGAACTCGTAGATCCCCGACATGGCTTCGGCGATGGGGGCGTAAGCGGGCCAGCGGTCATAGGGGGAACCGGTGGAACCGAAGCCGGAGACGCTCAGGTACACCGCCCGAGGCGCCACCGCCGAGATGTCCTCGTATCCCAGTCCCAGACGGTCGAGGGTTCCGGCCTTGAAGTTCTCGGCCACCACGTCGAACCGGGGGGCGAGGTCCAAGATGACCTGGCGACCGGCGGGGTTTTTCAGGTCCACGCAGATCGATTGCTTGTTCAGGTTGTTGCGCAGGAAGGTTGCCCCCACCCGCCGCCCCTCGGGGTCGATCATGGCGGGCAGCGACGCCCGGCCCGAGTCCCCACCGGCAGGGTGCTCGACCTTGACCACTTCGGCGCCCAGGCGGGCCAGAAGTTGCGTGGCATAGGGCAGTGACTGCATCTGTTCCAGGGCGAGCACCCGCACTCCCTCGAGAGGCTTGCCGTTGGCGATGGCCGAGCGATTGGCGATGTCTCCGAGCTTCATGGGGTTTGCTTGTCTCCGTGGTGTGCCGCCGGGCGGTGGTCGATCACGACCCGTAGATCTGACGATGCGTCAGATTACCCACCGATGTCAGATCGGCGCCGCCGGTCTCCCCACCTCTCTACCCTGTGGCCTGCCCCGACCACCCGCTGCGAGGTGACCAGCCGATGCTCGACACCGACGACCCCTTCGAACGCGAGATCGCCGATCTGGCCGCCGCGTCCCGCGAGCATGCACACCTGATCGTTCAGCGTGAGCAACTCCGAGTCGAGATCGAGCGAGCCACCGAAGAGGTGGCCGTGGCCCAACGCGAGCTCCGCGAAGAGAATCAGGAGGTCCAGCAGCTCGCGTCGTTCTCGATCACCGGGGTGGCAGCCCGGATTCGAGGGACCCACGACTCTGACCTGCGTCAGCAACTGGCGGCGCGCCAGGCAGCCCGGCTGACCCTGGCCGCGGCTGAAGACCGGCTCAGCCACGCGATGACCGAACTTCCCCGCATCGAGGACCGACTGGTCGCCATCGGCGACATCCACCGCCGTCGGGCCGAGTTGGAGGAACGACGCCAGCGGTGGCAAGCGGTCGCCGGAGAACCAGCACAGCCCCCAACCGATGGTGCTGGTGATTCCTCCGTCGCCCATCAGCTCTCCCCGTCGACCGACCGACACGCCGCCGCCCATACCCGGGGGCAGCTGGAAGAAGAGCGACGCGAGGTCGACGAGGCCTTGGCAGCAGGCCACCTGGCGGCCGCTCGGCTGGCCCACGCCGCCATCGTCACCGGCGGCCGAGCCCCGCTGGACTCAGACGAGGCGGTCGACGCCATGATGGCGACCCTGCGCCATTGCGACCTGGCCCTGGGGACCTTTCAACGCGAACTGGCCGACCTGCGCCGAGACGGCATCGGTCCCCGGGGAGATCAGCGCTGGGATGACGTGCTGGCGGCGTTCTCATCCGGACTGTTCGACGATCTCGACTTCGAGGGCCACCGTGACGTGACCGCAAGGCGGGTGGAAGAGCTCCGAGGCGAGATCGACCTGGTGCTGCACGCAGTTCGTGTCCACGGCCGCGGTATCGCCGAGAAGTTGGGAGCAGGTCGGGAATCATCAGGTCGTAGGGTCGTGTCGTGAGCGATCAGCACCCCCCGGACCCGACCGTTGGCAGCCCGGGTTACACCCCGGGTCCACTTCCGGACCCAGCGCCCCAGGCTCCACCACCCCCGCCAGGGCCAGCGACGATCGGAGCCCCCTTCGGAGCGTCGGCGGCACCGGTTCCGATGGTGCCCACCAGTCCGGCCGAGCGGCTGCGAGCCGCGGTCTCGGCCCGTCTGACCACCGACTACGTGTTCAGCTTCTGGACTGCTCTGGGCTGGACGCTGCTGACCTGCGGCATCTTCGGGTACTACGTGGTGTACAAGCAGTTCCAACGATCGGTGGAGCACAACCGACGCCGGATCGAGGTACTCGATGCCGCCACCACCCTGGCCTGGGAACGGGCCCAGGCCGCTGGTCGAGCCGAGGAACTGACCCCCTGGTTCCAGGCGATCGGCGTCCAGATCGACGTCCTGCGCCGCCAGACCACCGAGTTCCGCGACCCGGGGATCTGGACGGTGCTGGCCGTGGTGGGTGGCGGTATCGCCCAGCTCGTGGGGTACGTGTTCCTCGACCAGGACCTGGTGGCCCACGAAGCGGCCGAGCGCGCGGCCGAAGACCAGTTGGCCGCCCTGTTCGCCTCACTCGGCACTCCGGTGGCCCTTCCCCCGGCCCCCGCCCCCAAGACCCCCCACAACGTGACCGGTCGGGTCCTGGCCACTCTCGGTACCTGCGGCCTGTACGTCTTCTGGTGGCAGTACGACGTGATGGTGCAGGGCAACGCCAACTACATGGTGGACTGGGCACGAGAGGATGCCCTGCTGTTGTCGTTGGGGGTCTGAGCCCCGGCCACAGTGTCGGGCGACGCCCGGACGCTCTCGACGCTCGGCGATGGCACCAGACAAGAATGTGACGACCCGTCAGAAACCGACGTAGCGTTCAGTACATGCGTGGGATCATCAGCCACGGGGTCTACCTCCCCCACCGGCGTCTCGACCGCTCGACCATCGCGGCGGTGGCTGGCACCGGCGGAGGCAAAGGCTCCCGGACCGTCGCCAGCTACGACGAGGACTCGACCACCCTGGCAGTGGAGGCCGCCCGCCGGGCGCTGCGGTCCACCCCGGCCCGGCCCGGTGCGCTGTGGTTCTCGACGGTGACCCCCGCCTACCTCGACAAGACCAACGCCACTGCCGTCCACGCTGCCCTGCGCCTCGATGACAGCGCGGTGGCTGCCGACTTCGGAGGGGCGGTGCGTTCGGGGGTGGCCGCCCTGCGGGCTGCGCTGGCGGGCGGCCCTACCACGGTGGTGGTGGCCGCCGATGTACGCACCGGCCTGCCCGGCAGCGCCGATGAGGCCGCGGGCGCCGATGCCGGAGCGGCCCTGGTGGTGGGCGACGGATCCGACGCGCCCGTCATCGCTGAGCTCATCGGATCCGGGGCGGCCACCGACGAGTTCCTGGACCGCTGGCGCACCCCCGGCGACAACCGCACCCGCCAGTGGGAAGAGAAGTTCGGCGAGACCCGCTACGTACCCTTGGCAGTAGCAGCCTTCCGGGCGGCGTTGGCCGATGCGGGAGTCGAGCCCGACGGGGTGGACCATCTGGTGGTGGCCAGCACCCACCCCCGAGCGGCCAAGGCCGCCATCCGCAAGCTGGGAGTGGACGCCACCAAGGTTGTCGACGATCTGGCCGCCACCGTCGGTAACCCCGGTGCCGCCCAGCCCGCCCTGCTGCTGTCGAGCGCGCTGGAGTCGGCGTCGCCAGGCCAGGTGGTGGTGCTGCTGTCGCTGGCCGACGGTGCCGACGCCCTGGTGTTCCGCACCACCGACGCCATCGCTGGCCACCAGGTGGCCGATCCGCTGGCCGCGCAGGTCTCCAGCGGCGCTCCCCTCCCCTACGGCAAGTTCCTGGCCTGGCGCGGCATGCTCACCCCCGAACCCCCGCGTCGCCCCGAACCGGCCCGCCCCTCGGCCTCGGCTGCCGGACGCAGTGAGGACTGGAAGTTCGCCTTCGTCGGATCACGTGACCGTTCCACTGGTGCCCTGCACCTGCCTCCGGCCCGAGTGTCACGCGATGGCGGTGCCATCGACGAGATGGAGCCGGCCCCCATGGCCGAGATCGGTGGAACCATCGTCACCTTCACCATCGACAAGCTGGTGTACTCGCCCAGCCCGCCGGTGGTGTTCGCGGTGGTCGACTTCGATGGCGGGGGACGGGCCCCGATCGAACTCACCGACGTCGACCCCGGCGACGTGGCCATCGGCGACCGGGTGGCGATGACCTTCCGTCGCCTCTACAGCGCGGATGGGATCCACAACTACTTCTGGAAGGCTCGGCCGGTACGGTCGACCGAGAACCCGGCTTCGGAGGGCTGAGCGATGGCCAGTCACGGCATCAAGGACCGAGTCGCCATTGTGGGGATGGGCTGCACACCCTTCACCGAGGCGTGGGACAAGGGCGTGGACGACATGGCCCTGGAGGCGTCCAACGAGGCGTTCGCCGCCGCCGGGATCTCCAAAGACGACGTCGACGCCTACTGGCTGGGCACCGCCCAGTCGGGCATGAGCGGCATCACCTTGGCCCGGGCTCTCCAGTTGCAGGCCAAGCCGGTGACCCGGGTAGAGAACTACTGCGCAACCGGATCCGAGGCCCTGCGCCAGGCCGCTTACGCCGTGGCCTCGGGGGCCTACGACGTGGCCATGGCGGTCGGTGTCGAGAAGGTGAAGGACTCGGGGTATCAGGGTCTCAATGCCTTCCCCATTCCCAACGACGGGACCACGCGCACCCTGACCGCGGCCGGGGCGTTCTCGATGGTGGCCCCCGCCTACGCCGAGAAGTACGGCGTGGAACTGGACGACCTGAAGCGGGTGCTGGCCCGCATCGCTTCCAAGAACCACTTCAACGGGGCCCGCAACCCCCGAGCCCAGTTCCGCAAGGAGATGAGCGTGGAGCAGATCTGCGCCATGCCTCCGGTAGCTGGGCTACTGAGCGTGTTCGACTGTGCCGGAGTGGCCGACGGTTCAGCCGCTGCCATCGTGGTACGGGCCGAGGACGCTCACCGCTACACCGACCGACCGATCTACATCAAGGCCCTCAGTTTCGTAGCCGGCAACGGGTCGGGCCTGGCCGATCCCGACTACGACTACACATGGTTCCCCGAGATCGCCGCCTGTGCCGCCGACGCCTACGCCCAGGCCGGGATCAGCGATGACCCCACCTCCCGCATCGCCATGGCCGAGGTCCACGACTGCTTCACCCCCACCGAGCTGGTGCTCATGGAGGACCTCCAGTTCTCGGCCCGGGGTACCGCCTGGCGAGACGTCGAGGCCGGCCGCTTCGACCTGGGGGGCGAGCTGCCGGTGAACCCCGACGGTGGCCTGAAGAGCTTCGGACATCCGGTGGGTGCCAGTGGACTGCGGATGATGTTCGAGGCCTGGCTGCAACTGCGCGGCGAAGCCCCCGATGACCGTCGGATCTCGTCTATCTCGGGCGACCGCAACCTGGCCCTCACCCACAACCTGGGGGGCTACCCCGGCGAGATGGTCAGCTTTGTGAGCCTGCTGGGCCCCGAGTTGGGCTGACCACGAAGGCCGTGGGCCCAGTGGCAGGCTGTGGGGTACGGGCCGGCCGGTCTCAGCCCCCGGCCGCTGGTGATCCCGGCGGCGGCGGGTAGTCCGGAGCCAAGTCTGACGCCGGGATCTCGGTGAGGATCCCCGGAGACTCGGGGATGTCGCGGAACAACAGGCTGGTGTCGAGCTTCTGCGGGTCGTTCAGCAGGAACCGTTGCCCTCCCAGCGGATAGCGCCACATGCCGGGCGCCTCCACCTCCTGCTCGCTCGGGCCCACCAGGTCCGGGTCCCACCAGACCACGGTGAAGTCGTCGATCCCCACGAAATCCAGGTTCTCGAACAGGCCGTGATCGCCGTAGCTGATCTGGGGGGTGGTGGGCCCTCCCCCCGAGGGCGGGTAGCGGAACATGCCACCGGCGAAGGTCTCGGGGGTGAGTTCGGGCCCCGCCATGTGGATTCCGGTGAACAGAAGCTGGACCACTGGGCCGCTCAACGCCAGGCTCTTGGTGGCCGTGGGGTCCTTTCCGTAGTACCAGCGGTAGAGCCGCCAGGTGTCACCCTGTTCGGGCCGACCACGGGCCGGCGACGACGAGGCCCCGAAGGCGTGCGCCCACTGCTCCTGATCGGGCATGAGCCGCCCCACCGCCGTGGTGTCGGTGAACACCGTGCCGGTGATGAGCCACTCGGGGTGGTAGTTCTGGCGGCTGGCGGCGTTGACCAGGTCGATCAACATGAACGGATCGCCAGCGAACACCACGCTGGTGATCTCTTTGGCCTTCAACTGGCCGATGATCCCCTGGGCCTGCTGGGCCAGGGTGGCGGTGTCGAGCAGGTAGGGGATGATCACCTCGGCCTCGGCACCCTTGGCCTGGTAACGGGCCTTCATGCGAGCGGTGAGGTCGTCGAAGATGGGGGGATCCTGGTCGTAGTGCACCACCCCCATGGTGCGAGTACGGGTGCGGTAGGCGGGATCACCGGCGAACTCGGCCGGCTTGCCGAACAGGTTGATCACCCCGAAATCCAGTACTCCCTGGAGGATCTGGTCGGGGCTGGCCAGCACCGCCCACGAGTAGGGCGCCACCTCCTGGTAGAGCGAATCGGGGGCCGACGGGCTGCACGCCAGACACAGCACCCCCCGTTTGGCCAGCTCCTGCTGGTAGGCCAGTGACTGGGTGGGCCCACCGATGCTGGCGAAGGCTCCCAGGTCTTCGGCCACCCGGCGGGCATCGGCCCTGGCTTGCGAGGGGTTTCGTCCGTCTCCGGTGGCCTGGAACGGTTTGATCACCACCCGTCGCCCGTAGGTCTCATAGGTGGAGCTGGCCATGTCGACCAGTTCTTCGACCAGCTTGGTTCGGGCCTCTGCCCCGTCGAAGATTCCCAAGCTCTCGGCCAGGCCCATCAGATCCTGGGGACCGGGGATGTAATAGGCCACCACGATCTCGTCATCGGAGACACCCCGCGAGGTGGCTCCCCCGTTGCCCTGGTGCTCTTTACCGTCGCGGTCGACCCAGGTGGCCTGAGGGTCGAAGACCGGGACACACGGCGGGGCGTACACGCTTGGGACCATGATGCGGCCAGTCTCGGTGTCGCAGCGGTCTCCCCAGTCGAAGTCACCCGCCGTCCCGGCCTTGTCGGCTTCGGCCCAGATGATCGGTAGCAGGGGGTTGTCGGTGTAGCGGGCCGCGCCATCGACCTCACCGGCCCCGGGAGTGGTGGAGGTGGAGGCAGTCGGGTCTGTCGACTTCGCTGAGCCACCTTTGAGTGTGGCCACCACCCCCACCCCGGCCAGCAGGACCACTACGGCCACCAGGGGCCCGAACCGCTGAGCGGCCGACAGCTTGGGCCAGGGACGGTCAGCCCCCGAGGGGCCGGGACTGGAGGTGTCAGGGCTCATGATGCTCCTCGGGAAGCCATGGTGGGCACAGTTCTGGGCGACCGGGGCTGCTGATGGTCCGATCGCCGGAGCGTGTGAGGCGAGGTACCCAGGTACGACTCGATCACGGCTGGGTGGTCGAGTACCTCAGCAGGAGTGCCGGTGGTGACCACCGCTCCCTCATCGAGCGCTACCAGCCGGTCAGCGATCGATGAGATCAACGAGATGTCGTGCTCGATCACCACCAGGGTGGCGTTGAGCGACCGCCGTACCTCCACCAGCAGGGGGGCCAGGGCCTCGGCCTCGCTCTGGGCGATTCCCGATGAAGGCTCGTCGAGCAGCACCACCGACGGCCCATGAGCAACCACGCAGGCCAGATCGACCATGCGCCGCGAGCCGGTGGACAGCTCGGCGATGCGGGCGCTGCGCAGGGCGGTGAGGCCGAACATCTCCAGTAGCTCATCGACCCGCTCGGCCACCACCATCTCGGTTATCCGACCGGCGGGCAGCCGGAAGGCGGCGGTCAGCGGGTCGCCGGCCTGGATCCAGCGTTCCAACGCGGTAGCGAGGGTTTCGGTGACGGTGAGCCCCGGGAACAGTCGGGCGTCCTGGAACGATCGGCCCAGCCCGGCCCGAGCCCTTGCCGAAGGGGTGAGCCCGGTGATGTCTCGGCCGTACATGCTGATCTCACCGGAGTCAGCGGGCGTGAAGCCGCTGATCAGGTCGAAGATGGTGGTCTTGCCGGCACCATTGGGTCCGATGAGGCCCACCACCTCACCGGGGTTCACCGCCAGGCTCACGGCCCGTACCGCGCTGATGCCTCCGAAGGCCACGCTCAAGTCGGTAGTAGCCAGGGCCGCGACCCCCTCAGCCGTTGGCTCAGAGGGTGTCGCGGTACCCGTCCGAGCCGAGGCTGTGACCCGCGGGGCAGCGTCGGGAGAAGGGGCAGCGGCAGGTTCATCGGCCAGGGCCTCGCGAGTGCCCTGGAGGTAGATGGCCTGGATCAGCTCAGGCCGTTCCAGTAGGTCGGCGGCTGGACCCGAGAACCGGATGGCGCCCTTCTCCATGACGTAGGCATGGTCGGCCACGCTCAACGCCACGTTCACCGACTGCTCCACGATGACGATGGTGGTACCGGCGTCGCGCAACGACCGGAGCTCGTCGAGGAGCTGCTCGACCACCAGCGGGGCCAGGCCCAGTGACAGCTCGTCGATCAGGAGCACCACGGGGTGGGTGAGCAGGGCCATGGCCAGGGCCAGTTGCTGCTGTTGACCGCCCGACAGGTCTCCGGCCTGATCATCACCCCGTTGCGCCAGCACAGGGAAACGCTGGGTGGCCTCGTGTACCCGCTGGTCCACCAGAGCACCGTCGTGGCGGATCTGCCAGGCCGCCACCCGCAGGTTCTCGCTTACGGTGAGACCCGAGAAGACTCCGGCCCCGCCCGGCATCTGGGCGATTCCGCAGGCCGCTATCTCGTCGGGGGCGAGGTCACGCAGGTCGGTACCTCCCAGGTGAACGGCGCCGGCGGTCACCTCGGCCACACCACCGATGGCCCGTAGCAAGGTGGACTTGCCGGCCCCGTTGGTTCCCAGCAGCGCGGTGATGGCACCGGGTCGTACATCGAGATCGACACCGAACAGCACCTGCACCCGGTCGTAGCCCACGTCCAGGTCGCGCACGCTCAGCCCGTCGGGCGGTATCGGCAGGTCAGAGTCGGCGTGAACCACGGGATGCTCGCGGGCTCGGGCCCGACCCTCGGGGTCACTCAGGTCTTCCAGGGCCACGTCGGCTCGGACAACCTCGATGCCACGAGCCCGTCCGTAGGTCACCAGCACCCGGTCGCGTAGGCGGAACACCAGCTCGGCCAGCCCCCCGGGCAGGAACATGAGCACGACCAGCACACCCACTGACGACGGCAGCAACGACCAGGCCCCGGTGAGGAAGTGGCGGCTCCCATCGAGCAACACCGCGCCCATGACCGCTCCGAAAGCGCTGCCGACCCCGCCGACCACCGCCGAGATGAACACGTTCAGCCCCTGGTCGGCGGTGAAGGTGCCCACGTCGTAGGCCTCGTTGACGTAGACGATCATGCCGCCTGCCACCCCGGCCAGGAACCCCGAGAGAGCAAAGGCGGTGAGCCGAGCCACCGGAACCTGCACCCCGTAGGTCTGAACGCCCGGGGCGTTGTCTCGTACGGCTCGCAGGACCCGACCGGTGCGGGTGCGGCGGATCCCGGCCACCGCCAGTAGGCAGAGAACCAGAATGCCCAGACAGACCCGGTACATGGTGGCGTCGTTGGCCAGCTCGACCACCCCGAACAGAGGTCGTCTCGTGACCTGGTCTCTGGGTATCCATGACACCTGGCTGGGGTTCAGCAGCCATCCCACCGCGGCGATGCCGAAGGCCAGGGTGGTGACAGCCAGGAACATCCCCTGCCACCGCAGCGACGGCAACCCCAGTATGACCGCCACCACCGCGGTCACCAGGCCTGCCAACAGCAGGGATAGGACCAGGTCGAATTCCCAGGAGACAGTGGAGTAGGCCGTGGTCACCGCGCCCACCGCCGCCAGGGCCATCTGCCCCAAGGTGACCTCACCGGTCCAGCCGGTGAGCACCACCACCGACAACGCCAGCACCGCCAGCGAGGCCACCATGGCGGCCCGGAAATCCTGGCTGGGAGACAGGAACTCCGGGAGCGCCACCGCCAGCACCAACCCGACGGCTACCGCGATCCACCGGCCGATACGGACCAGGGGCAGCGAGGCGAGCACCGCCGGGACGGGTGTGGGGTCGATGCTCACCTGCCAGCTCGACACCTCGCCGCGGTCGGCTCGGCGGCGTTGTGAGGTCTGGAGCATGAGACCGGCCATGACCACCACGGCCATCACGATGTCGGTGGTGATGACCTGGTGGCCGCTGGCCGGTCCCGAGGCCACTCCCAGGATCCCGATCGCCACCGCCGATCCCACCGCTACCGGTACCGATCCGAAGCCAGCCAGTGCCATGGCGGCCAAGGCCGCCACCAGCGCCCGCAAGCCCACCCCGGTCGAGAGGTCCAGACCCAGGATGCCCGCCTGGAGGTAGGTGCCCAGGAAGGCCAGAACCGAAGCCGTCACCCACACTCCGCCCTCGAGGCGCACCACCGGCACCCCCAGCATGGCGGCTCGGTCGGATCGCTCGGCCGCCGCCCGCACCGCCACCCCCACATCGGTGCGGGCCAACACCAGTCCCACCACGGCGATGGCCGCCACCGCCACCAGTACGCCCATGACCTCGTCGAGGTGGAACACCGTGGTTCCCACCGTGACCTCGAACGAGCCAGGCATCTTGAATGTCCGGTTGGGGGCGGCCAGTTCGGTGCGGCCCCACAGCCGGGGCACCAGCAGCGACCCCACCGCCAGGAACTGCGCCAAGCCGATGCTGGCCACCGTGAGTACCAGCCGAGGCGATCCGGCGAAACGACGAACCACGATCACGTCGATGGCCAACCCCAGGACCACTGCGGTGACCAGGCCCACCACCAGACCACCCAGGTAGCCGAGCTGGCCCGCCAGCGGGATCAGCCCGCCCACCACCAACCCTGCGCCCAGCCCGATGGCCAGGGCCCGGGTCGGGTCAGCTCGCCCCAGCCCCCAAGCGGCCAGCCCCACCAACGCTGCCACCACCAGCGCCAACCAGCCCGCCACCACCAGACTCGGACCACCGAAGATCACCAGACCGATTCCCAAGGCGGCGGGAAGCGCTCCGATGGAGGCCTGGGCCATGTTGATGACACGGTTGGCCCGATACACCAGCATCATGCCCAGCACCACCAGGGCGTTCAGGAGGCCGATCACCAGGCCTTGAAGCCAGACCCCCGGTGAAACCGGGAACGCCACCATCTGCACCGCCAGCACGCCCAGAGCGGGCGCGGCCGACCGGAGCCATGGTGGAACGTCGATCGAGGGTCGGTGTGTCGCCAACTATCGGTCCCCGGCTCGGCCCGTGCTGGTCACGCGTACAACGCCTCGATCTCCGCGGCGTAGCGGGCGTTGATGCCTCGTCGCTTGAGCTTGGAGGTGGGCGTGAGCAGGTCTGAGTCGGGCAGCCACTCTTCTCCGACGATCTTGACCTTCTTCACTCGTTCAGCGTTGTTGAACGGCTCCATGACCGACGCCAGCGCCCCTTCGATCTCGGCCACCACTGCCGGGTTGTCGGCCAACTCCTCGAGGCTGGAGTAGTCCACTCCGTGTTGGGCCGCCCACACCTTGGCGGCGTCGGGGTCCAAGGCAACGATGGCGCTGACGAAGGGGCGCTTGTCTCCGATGGCGGCAGCCTGGCCGACCAGCGGGATCATCTTGAGGGCTGCTTCCAGGTTGGCGGGGCTGATGTTCTTGCCGCCGGCGGTGATGATCAGTTCCTTCTTGCGGTCGATGATCCGCAGATAGCCGTCCTCGTCGATCTCACCGATGTCGCCCGAGTGCAACCAGCCGTCGGCGTCGATGGTCTCGGCGGTCTTGTCGGGATCGTTCAGGTAACCCTGGAACACGTGGGGGCCTCGACAGATCACTTCGCCGTCTTCAGCGATGGCCACCTCGGTGCCGGGTACGGCGGGTCCGACGGTGCCGGGTTTGATGTTCTCGGGGGTCCAGGTCATGGCTCCGGTGTTCTCGGACATGCCATAGACCTCTGACATCGGAACCCCGATGGCCCGGAACCAGGTCAGCAGGGGGGCTGGGATGGGGGCGGCGCCGCTGATGGCGAACATGAGTTGGTCGAAGCCGAGCAGCTCACGCACCCCCTTGAAGGCCACTTCATCCAGGAAGGCCCAGGTGGCCTCGTCCTCTTCGGTAGCGGTTCCCTGGGAACGGCGCAGGGCAATGGGTCCGCTGGCCTCCACCGCCTCGTTGAACTTCTGGGCCTTGTCAGGGTCGGCGGAGACTGCCGCCATGACCCCGGCGTTGATCTTCTCCCACACCCGGGGCACCCCGAACATCACGTGGGGATGCACCTCCTGGCAGTAGGCGGCCACCTGGGAGGGCTCCGGACAGGTGCTCACCTCGGTGCCCAGCACCAGGTGCTGATAGTGGCTCACGGTGCGCTCGGCGATGTGGGCCATGGGCAGGTACGACACCAGTCGCTTGCCGGCGAACTCCACCCCCGCCATCAGCTCACGGAGACTCTCCACCATGAACACGCCGTTGCTGTGGGAGATCATCACGCCCTTGGGAGGGCCAGTGGTACCCGACGTGTAGATGATGGTGGCCAGGTCGTCGGGCGAACTCACCTCCACCTCGGTCTCCAGGTCGAGGGGCTCCGAGGTCAGCAGGTCGCCATAGGTGAAGTCGTGGGCCTCGGTACCCGGCTTGACCACCCCCAGCCGGGTGAGTGAGGTCAGCGCGGGGCGTACCGGCGCGAAACGCGCCAGGAAGCCGTCGTCTTCCACCACGCCCACTACCGCCTCACAGTGGCCCACCAGGTACTCGACCTGTTCGGTAGACGACGAGTTGTAGATGCTCACCGGCGTGGCGCCCAGGAACAGCACGGCAGTGTCGAGCACATGGAACTCGGTGCAGTTGCGCAGCATCAGCACCACACGGTCACCGGGCTTGACGCCTCGGTCCCGTAGGCCCGACGCCACCCGGGCCACGGCGTCGCGGTACTGGTTCCACGACATCTCCTGCCACTCGTCGCCCACCTTGGAACGCAGAGCCACCTCGTCTCCTCGCTCGGCAACCGTGGCGAGGAAGGCCTTGGGCAGGGTCTGGCCGGCGATGCGCTCGACGATGGAACTCATGGATAATGCACCTTCTGGGTTGGAGTATGTGTACGTGAGCCACACCACCCGGGGGATGTGACCGACTTCTGCTGCCGGTGGCACCCGGACCCAACCCCGGCAACACCGAAATTCGGGCATAGGACTATCAGAGTCGACAGGTTCCATGTCTCCGATCGCGTTCATCGGGTTGCGGGGACTGACTCCAGCGGCGAGACTGCGACTTGACCGTCCGGTCTAGTTCTGTCGAGCCACGGGGGTTGAGCCCCCGGAAGGGGAACCCTCATGCCCACCGCCGTCATCGTCGACGCCGTCCGCACCGCTGGCGGCAAGCGCTACGGAAAGCTCTCAGGCTGGCATCCCGCCGACCTGGCTGCCGAGGTGCTGAGCGCCCTCGTGCAACGCAACAACCTCGATCCGGCCCTGGTCGAGGACGTGATCATGGGTTGTGTCATGCAGGTGGGTAACCAGTCGGTCAACGTCGGCCGCTCCGCGGTGCTGGCTGCCGGCTGGCCCGACACCGTGCCGGCCACCACCATCGACCGCCAGTGCGGCTCGTCGCAGCAGTCCGCTCACTTTGCCGCCCAGGGTGTCATGGCCGGCGCCTACGACATCGTGGTCGCCGCCGGCGTCGAGGTCATGTCCACCACCCCCATGGGGGCCTCGGTCACACCCGGCAGCTTCCCCATGGGCCCCAAGGTCATGGAGCGCTACGCCCCCGTGGGCGGCATCGTGATGCAGGGCACGTCGGCCGAGATCATCGCCAACAAGTGGAACATCTCACGCGAAGAGATGGACGCCTACTCGGTACAGAGCCACCAGCGGGCCGCGGCCGCCACCGCCGAAGGCCGTTTCGACAACGAGATCATCCCGGTGAAGGCCAAGATCTTCGACCGCGAGACCTCCCAGGTGACCGAGCTCGACGAGATGGTGACCGCCGATGAGGGCATCCGCCCCGATTCCTCGCTCGAGTCGCTGGCCAAGCTGCGCCCAGCCTTCGACCCCGAGAACGGCAAGGTCACCGCCGGCAACTCTTCGCAGATCACCGATGGGGCTTCGGCCATGTTGATCATGAGCGAGGACAAGGCCCGCGAGCTGGGTCTGCGTCCTCGGGCCCGCTTCCATTCCTTCTCGGTGGTGGGCGTCGACCCCATCGAGATGCTGACCGGCCCCATCCCCGCCACCGCCAAGGTGCTCGAGCGGGCCGGCATGACGCTCGATCAAATGGACCTGATCGAGATCAACGAGGCCTTCGCTTCGGTCGTCCTGGCCTGGGAGAAGGAGTTCAAGCCCGACATGTCCAAGGTGAACGTGAACGGTGGCGCCATCGCCCTCGGCCACCCGCTGGGCTGCTCGGGCGCCAAGCTCATGGCCACTCTGCTCAACGAGCTCGAGCGCACCGGAGGACGCTACGGCCTCCAGACCATGTGCGAGGGCGCTGGCATGGCCAACGCCACCATCATCGAGCGGCTCGACTGAGAACACTCGCCTGAACTGCTGATCACCTGATCAGACTCTCCTCTGAGGGGGCGAGGGCTTCGGCCCTCGCCCCCTCAGTCGTTTCATCGGCCGCTGTACCGCCACTGCCGACCGCCAGCTCCGGCCTCCTAGGCTGGAGCGGTGCCCTGGCCGCTGGTGAACGTGATCGTGGCCCTAGTGGTGGCCTACGTGCTCCTCAAGGGCGGGGCCGCGGTCCTGGGGAGCTTCGCCCGTCCGGTACCGGCTCCACCCGACCCAGGCGAGTTGCGCAAGGTCCGGCTCACCTACCGGTGTTCGATCTGTTCCACCGAGGTCCGCATGACCATGGCCAACGATGAGGTCCCCGAACCTCCCCGCCACTGCCAGGAAGACATGGACCTGGTGACGCCGGTCGACGACATCTGACGGCAACAGCGGCGGTGTCCCAGAGTGGCGCCGATTGTTACCGCTCAGTCGGGTTACGGAACTCGCCAGCCCGATGTTATACCCATCAACTAAATGAAGGACGTTCAGACAACGTCCTGACCTGCGCAAACATCCCAAACCCCCGTTATCAACAACATCCACACCCTGTGGATAAATCTGGGGAGAGTCACAGGCGTGTAACTTCTGAACGCCCGGTGAACCAGAGTTGTAACCAAGGTGAACCGCTCGGCCGATGGTGACCGCTACCCCGGCCGGTGGCGTCAGCGGTAGTTGGTGGCGGTGATGATCCCACCCAGGATGGCGGCCAGGCCGATGATCAGCCGCATGTTGTCGGGCTCACCGAAGACCCGGGCGTAATTGAGCACGATGACCAGACAGCCCAGACCGAACAGGGCGAACATCAGCACCGGCACCCAGGTGGGGCTGGGGAGTTGGTCGTACTTGGACGACGGAGGGGTGTAACGGCTCGAGCCCGACGCATCGTGGCCGTCGGGAGCATGGGCGTGCGCAGCGGTGGAACCTGCCTGGCCTCCACCCTTGGGGGTGACCCGCTTGCTGACCACCTTCTTCTTGACCGGAGCCTTCGCCCCATCGGACCCCGCCGCGGTGGCTTTGGCGGTCTTGGCCGCCGAGTCGTCGTCGGTCGAGGAAGCTTCGGGCTCTTCAGTGGAGGTGGGCTCGGTGTCTTCGGCCATGACCAACGAGGCTAGCCAACCGTCTGGCGACCACGGTCGCAAGGCCTACGGCACCGTGAGCCGATCAATTCGGCTGGCGGGCGATAGGGGCGGGGCCGGTACCCTGCGACCATGACTGCCCGGGTACTGGTGATCGACAACTACGACTCGTTCGTCTACAACCTGGTCCAGTACCTGGGAGAGGCAGGAGCCGAGCCGGTGGTTCACCGCAACGACGCCATCACCCTGGAGCAGGCGGCCGAGATCAACCCCGACGGTGTGCTGGTGTCGCCCGGCCCCGGCACCCCAGACGACGCCGGCATAAGCATCGAGGCCATCCGTCATTTCACCGGCCGCAAGCCGGTGCTGGGAGTGTGCCTGGGTCATCAGGCCATCGGCCAGGTGTTCGGCGGCACGGTGGTACGGGCCCCCGAGATCATGCACGGCAAGACCTCACTGGTGCGCCATCGAGGGGTCGGCGTGTTCGCCGGGCTTCCCCAGCCGCTGGAGGCCACCCGCTACCACTCACTGGTGGTCGACCGCGACAGTGTGCCGTCCACTCTGGAGATAACCGCCGAAACCGACGACGGAATCGTCATGGGCCTGCGTCACCGCGATCACCCCACCGAGGGGGTGCAGTTCCACCCCGAGTCGATCCTGACGGTGGCCGGTCACGACCTGGTGGGCAACTTCCTCGAACAGGTCGATCGCTACCGCTGACCCCTCCGACCGATCGACCGCTGTTGGGGCGGTGACCGGCCCCGGTCACTCTCCCGGGGCGTCGGTGGTGGTGGTCACCTCTTCGGTGGTGGTGGTGACCGGCTTGGTAGTGGTGGTGGTGGCCTCGGTGGTGGTCACCGGCTTGGTCGTGGTGGTGGTGGCCTCCTCGGTGGTGGTGGTCACCTCTTCGGTGGTGGTGGTAGCCGGTTCGATGGCCACCACCAGCACGATGTCGGTATCGACGGGATGGGTCCCCGGTCCGGGCTCGGTGGTGATCACCCGCCCGGGCTCCACCGAGTCCGACTCTTCCTCACGGACCGTGATCCGGGAACCGTCGAAGCCTCGCTCCTGGAGGCGGCCTCGGGCGTCGTTGACGTCGACGTTGAACAGGTTGGGGATGTCGGCGGTGTCGAGCCCGGCACTGACCACCACCAGCACCTCGGTCCCCTCATCGACACTCACACCCGCGGCCGGATTCTGACGGATCACCTCTCCCTCACGGGCTTCGGAAGTCTCGGTCTCCACTCGGGCCCGCAGCTTGAGGTTCTCGAGCCGCTGAATCGCCACATCCTGAAGCTCTCCGACCACGCCGGGCACCTCGACTCGGGCGGCCTTGTCCTCGAAGATGCCGAGTTGACGCCCGAACGCCACCAGCAGAACGCCCAGCACCCCCAGTAGCACCACGATGGCCGCGAAGAACCAGGCGCTGGAACGCCCGCCGCGGTCGTACTCGTCGACCGGGTAGGCGGGTTGGGGCTGGGGCTGAGCCATGGGGACCTCGGGGACGGGAGCGGGTTCGTGGAGCGGCACCGGCACCGGCACCGGCGCCGGGGCCGGGCCCGGACGTCGCACGCTCACCGGCCGACCAGCCACGAATGCCAGCAGGTCGTCTCGCATCTCGGCCGCTGTCTGGTAACGCTCGGCGATCGGCTTGGACAGTGCCTTGTTGGTGACGGCCTCGAAGTCTCGCGGCAGGTTCGGCACCCGGTCCCGCAGTGGCGGCAGTGGTTCCTGGACGTGTTTGTAGGCGATGGCCACCGGGGTGTCTCCGCCGTAGGGCGGTGTGCCCGACACCATCTCGTAGAGCACGACCCCCAGTGAGTACAGGTCGCTACGAGGGTCGACCTGGTGCCCCTGTGCCTGCTCGGGCGAGAAGTAGGTGGCGGTTCCCATCACCGAACCGGCCTGGGTGAGGTTCTCTTCGCCGGTCGACGACATGGCCCAGGCGATGCCGAAGTCGGCCACCTTCAC
>CAUJFC010000054.1 GCA_963169755.1 Actinomycetota bacterium
CTCGACGGCACCGTGATCCACACCTACACCGACACCCAGCACAACTGGACCTCGGCCGATGCCAACGGCACCTGGGACATTGCCCTCAACCAGGCGGTGGGGGGTAACTGGGGTGGCGATCCCGACGGCGTGCTGGGTGAGCTGCCCCTGGTCAACCGGTGCTCGATCTCGGGCACCTATCCCGGAGGGTGCAAGACCACCGGCATCAACCGGGTCGATTGGAACGACCCGGCCGACTCCACCTACGAGATCGACTGGGTCAGGGTCTACACCCGCTCCTGAGAACCTGACACGACAACACCGGAGACCACTGGTCTCCCCCAGGAATGAAAGATCCCCGGGACCTGGACCCGGGGATCTTTCACGTTGCGGGGTCGGAACGACCCCGGTGTGGGAGAGGCGGCTGATCGGCCCCGATCAGTGCTTTCCCCCCAGAGCCAGATCGAACCCGGCAGTGGCTTGATTGCGACTGTTCAGATGAATCTCAACCGCGATGGTGTTGGTGCCGGGTGTGAACGCAGTGGGCGGGATCACAGTCACCTGGGGAACGTGACGCTCGGCGGTGGGTACTGGACCGGCGGCGAAGGTCTCGTGGGTGATGGTGCCGTCGGGCATGTTCGAGCGCACCACCTCGACCCCGTTCACGTACACCACCGCCCCACTGTTGCGGATCAGTTGAACGCTCACACCGCTGAGGGCAGAGGGGTCGGCCACCTCCACGGTGCGCCGGAAGTAGGCCACCAGCGGCCGGGGCGGCGGCTCGGTGGAGATGACAGTGGCCTTGGGTGTGTCTCCGAATCCCAGCTCTCCGGCGCCCAGGTTCCAGGCGCTGTCGTCGAAGGTGGTGGTGTTCCAAGCTGGGTCAGGGGCGGCCTCGGTGTAGGACCATTTCCAGTCCGACCCGAAGGCCAGGATCTGGTCGTCTGGGGCCACCGGACCAGCCACTCGAACCGGCACTGGAGAGCCGGACCGGTTTCCACTGGGGTCGTAGGCCCGAACGGTGTAGCGCGAGTCGGGGATCGGAGCGGTGTCGGTGAAGCTGGTCCCCCACACCGAGGCGATCACCCGGTTGTTGCGGTAGATGTCGTAGCCCACCGATCCGCTGGCGTCGGTGGCGGCCGGCCAGGTGAGCATCACGTTGGTGCTGTCGGACCATCCGTTGATGGAGGCTGGCGTGGTGGGGGGTGTGGTGTCGGTGGGGCAGAACCGGGCGAATCCCCCGAGCCAGTCGTTGGCCGCCACGCCGGTGGCCGAGCCCTGGATCAGATCTCCGCCCACCCACAGACAGCCCCGACTGTCCCGGTCGATGGTCCAGACTCCCTCGTTCTGAGTGCCCTTGAGTCCGTGGGGGAACCACGAGTCGTCGATGTCGTGGGTGACCGGATCGAAACGGGCCACGAAGTTGATGGGATGGACCGAGCGGAACCCGAAGGGACTGTTCCAGTAGTTGGTTCCGGCGAACAGGGTGTCGTTGCAGTGGCATCCCACGTACACCCAGTTGTCGAACACCTCGATGGCCTGGGTGTCGCCGCCCTGTTTGGTGATGTGGGAGTCGAGCAGGGTCGTACGGTCTCGGTCGTACCACTGGGTGTCGTGCTCGGAGCCACCCACCATTATCTGGTCTCCGTACTCGGCCACGGCTTGTTGGTAGTGGTCACCGGTGGGGGAGGTGGACGAGAGCCAGGGTCCCATTCCTGGCACCACGGCCCCAGTGGTGGCATCGGTGATGGCGTGGAATCCGTGGTTGGTGTCGCCGTTGACGTTGTCGAAGAACCCGGCCAGATAGACCCGGTCTCCGGCGGCTGCCGCCTGCACTGCCACGCCAGTACCCGACAGGATCGGCTTCCAGGTGCCGGGGTGACCGTCACTGGCTGCCAGGCTCACCGCCCTTGACACGGTGATCTCGTTCCAGGTTCCGCCCTTCACCCGGTTGAAGCGACCGGTGGCGTAGATCCAGCCGTTGCGGTAGTCGAGGCCCCGCACGATGTGGGTCTCGGAGGTGTGGGTGATGTTGGCCTTCCAGGTGGTGATGACCTCGCCGGTGGCGGGGTCCAGGGCCACCAGGCCAGAGGTGTCGGGGAGCCCGTCGACCGATGTGAAGTCTCCTCCGACGATCAACTTGCCGTCGTCGGTGTAGGTCATGGACCACACTCGGCCGGCGATCTGGGGATCGAAGCTGGAGATCCAGTTGCCGTCCAGGTCGAAGGCGGCCAGCGAACCCTGGGCGTAGGAGGGACCCGACGGGCCATGCTGAACGTGGGTGAAGCGTCCGCCCACGAAGACCCGATCACCCACCACCTTGACCACGTTCACAGTGGTGTTCCAGGGATCGATCTCGTCCTCGTCGTCGTGGTTGAGTCCGGTGACCCCCCAGGGGGCGACCTCGGGGACGGGCTTGAGGCTGGGTGGGGTCGATTCGGGGCTGAACCCGGCATCGGGGACGGCCGGCCAGGTCACGTCACCGTTGAGGATCTGGGGTCGAAGCCAGACTCGGGTGAACGGCAACGTGAACGATGACGACCAAATGGTGGCCTTGTAGCGATAGCTGGTGGAGCTGGTGGATCCGCCGACTCCGGTACCGAAGCCGAAGCCCTGATACCAGTTGTTGGCCTCGATGGCCACGGTGCGCAGCCGCTTGGTGCCCTGTTGGCCCTTCAGGCCGGCCACGGGGTAGTCGTAGAAGTTCGAGTAGGTGTCCTTGGTGTTGCCGTTGGCGTAGGTGGTTCCGTCGATCTTCATCCACGAAAGTCGCAGTCCCTGTGGGAAGGCCCAACTCCAGCTGCTGTTGGTGGGAAACAGGCGCAGGTCCTGGCGGGTGGAACCCGAGTCGTTGGTGGCGCGCTCCACGCGGATGCCGTCGGGCAAGCTCGAGACCGGCCCGTGGTTGAGCAGGTCGTCGATGGTGGCCGAGCTGAGAGCGGCGGGGGAGAACGCACCGGGGCCGTCGACGGTGTTGCGAAGGGTGCTGGGGCTCGACTGGCCGGCGTTGCGGAAGTTCCAGTTCTCACGTCCGCGGGCCACCAGCACCCAGCCACCACCGTCGGTGGTCATATCGCAGTAGAACTGGGTGGGACGGTCGAAGGAGGGGAGGTTGAGCCAGTAGATGCCGTCGGGGGATTCGGGGAAGGCCTGCTTGATCCCCCAGCACGAGGCCCCCGCCCCAGTAGAGGTCAGACCGTCACCGGTGGGGATGTCCGTGGGATCGCAAGCGGCCAGTGGCAGCACCACTACGGCCAGCAACAGGATGAGGCGCTTGATGCCCTTCGCCAGGTTCATGGGGGATCCTTCCGGCCGCACGATGCGTATCTGCCATCGTACGCTTCTCACCCTCCGTGGCAATAGTCCGGATGGACTTCACTCAGGGTGAACTCATCGATTGGTCGAGTGCCACGGCATCTGGCGACCTAGAAGGTCCTCAACGGCGGTGATGTGCGGTCGCATCCGTTCGGTCAGCTCGGCCCGTATCTCGGCATCCATGCCCCGACTTGGCTCGGCGTTCCAGGGATCTACCGAGGACAGGCGATGGGCGGGCAGTCCCAGCCGTCCGGTGATCTCATCACACAGGCCCTGAGGGTTGGCGTAGAAGTCCTCGGCCGCCCAGACCACCACTCGGTCACGGCCGTAGGCGTCGAACCAGCGCTCGAGCATGGGGGCGTAACACCCTTGCGCCACGTAGGTCTGGTGGCGGTGAGCGAACGACACGGCGGCGTGGTCTCGGCGAAGGCGCTCCTCTTCGCCGCTGGTCCGGGCATCCTCGGCAGCCAGGGCATCACCGAACTCCAGGGTTTCGGTGTGATTGCGGCGCTCCTTCCAGTGCGACCAGGCTCGCTCAACCGGATCGCGCAGCACGGCAACCACCAAGGCATTGGGGACCACCGAATGAGCACGAGCTGGAGCCAGGGGGTGAAACAGGTAGTAGGGGCTGGCCTCGAAGGTCACGGGCTGGTAGCCCAGCCGCCGGGCCACCAGTTGACGACTTGCCATGGTGGGGAAGTGGGACCGGTACCAGCCGACTCCGCGGTGCCACTCCTGGTCGAAGAAGTAGGTTCCCTTGATCTGCTGGGCCCGGGGAAAGGTCGGCAGTATCCCTGGGTGCTCGGACAGGTACCGCCACAAGCTGGTGGTACCTCCCCGTTTGGCCCCGACCACCAGCAGCTCCGGCCCTGGACGAAACCCGGCGGTTGCCTGACCAGTCCAGCGCAGCGCCACCTTGGCGGTGGCGATCACCGCCTCTCCCGGTGCCGTGCGACGGAGGGTTTCCAGCGGCCTGGCGTGCGGGGAGACCGGGTCTACGGGGCTCATCGAGTGACACCTCGGGGGTGGAGGGACGGCGGGGGCGACGGTGGATCGCCGAAGCGTCCCCGACGAGCCTCCCGGTGAGCAAGGCCGACGCTCAATCCCACGATCACCAGATGGGGCATCAGGCCGTAGTAAGGCATCTGCACGACGGTGGCGATGAGGCTCAGGTGGACCCACCAGGCCAACGGAGTTCTGAGGGTCCCTGACTTGAAGACTTCGATGGCCAACCAGGCCAGAAACAGGCCCAGGGCCAAGAATCCGTGCAGAAACATCAGGTACCAGATCAGCCCATGGGTTCCCACCGGCGGGGTGCCTTCGGGTAGGTCGGGGGCGAAGACCGGGGCGCCGTGGCCGACCAGCGGTGATTCCAATGCTCCCTGCCAGGCCCGCTCGTACAGAGAGGAGCGGGCGCTGTTGGACTTGTCGGACTTCTCGAGTCGGTCAGTGACCAGCCCGCCGGCCGGCGTCAACACCAGCAGGGCTGCCACCACCAGTACCCCCACCATCAGCAGGGCTAGGGCGGTGAACTTCCCCCGAAGCGCCCGACGGGCGGCGAAATAGACACCACCCACGATCAGGCTCAACCACAGGCCCCGATTCACCGAGATCAGAATCGGATAGACGGCCACCAACCCGATCATCACGCCCCGTCGCCGACGCTGTGGAGATACGTCGATGATCCACGACTTCAAGAAGTAGGGCGTGAGAATCCCCATGGCCGAGCCCCACGCATTCGACGACCCGAACGGTGCCGCCGGCCGAGGAACGGGATAGCCCATGAACTTCTGGGTCTCAGCGAAGCGCCATTCGCTCAGCCGGGCTACGAACTCGACGTTCTTCAGGGGGCCGACCAGATAGCCGAGGGGTGAAGGCGCAGCCAGCTCCGGCAGCAGCGTTGCCAGGTACCCGAAGGCCACCAGCGTGATCCACAGCGCCGCCAGCCAGTCCACCAGCCGCTGTGACGGGACCATCGACTCGTCGACGTTCAGGACCCACACGAACGTGGTCAGGCACCCGACCCAAAGCAGCCATCGGTAGGTGAACAGCGGCAACCCCGAGGGCGGGATCATGGTCAGGCTCAACGGAATCCAGCACACCAGGATCACCAGCGGCACCGATGAGAGCGGAAAGCGGGTTCGCCGGTGGGCGATGATCCGGGCTCCGAGAACAACCCCGGGCAGTATCCAGGAGATGCCGTGAATGCCCAGTGCCATTGCCGGAGCGGTCCCGACCGTGATGATCCACAGCGGCCAGGCCACTCGCCTCGTCACCGATGGTGGAACAACGGGGTCGCTCGGGGGAGGTTCGGTTTCCAGCGCCGGTCGATCCGGCCCGCCGAGACCGGGAGAAGGGCTGGCAGATTGGGGGTTCACAGCCGCGGGGGGACGGTCACGCCCAGACGGCTTCGGTCACTCTGATGTCGGCCTCGGCCAGGGCTTCGGCGGCCTGCTCAGCGGTGGCGCTCTCGTCGTCGAGGATCACCAACGCGGTCTTGTCCACCCAGCGGCCCAGGGCGGCGGCCGCCGCCTGATGGGTGGGGCTGGGGGTGAGAAGGAACACCGCATGGAAACCATCCCGGCTGGCCCTGGTGATCAGGGCCTCCACCACGGCCCGCTGGAGCAGACCCGACGACTCGACCGATCCCCGGGGGCGAAGCCAAGTGATGGTGGGGGCGACGGAGGTTGCCGGATCGGCGTCAGGGTCGGCCAACTCGGCCTGGAGAAGGTACTGAGTGTCGAGCAGGTCGGTGAAGGAGGTGACCACTCGGGCCTGGGGTAGATCGGTCCGGGTGCTACCGGCCACCACGAACACCGCTGGGATGCCGGCGAACGCAAGGCTCGATGAAAGCTCCTGGGCGAGGTGGATCGGAGGTTCGGCGGTGTTGGACGTGAGCAGTACTCCGGCGGCCTTGCCCCGCCTTCCCTGAGCTGTGAGCTCAATGGCCAGACGGTCCACCGCGGCGTCCACCTCGGCCTGGGTAGCGCGAGGGTTGGACACCCGTGGCATCAGCCGTACGTTGGCGCCCGGCAGGATCTGGGCGATGCGGCGCCGCCCACCGCCACGGCTGTCGGAACGGTCGACCACGTAGGCGATCCCGAGACCGGCGAGGCCACACAATCCGAGGATTCCCACCGCCTTGCCGAGGGCCATCTTGGATGTCACCGCCTCGGGGGTGGTGGTCACCCGACGTACGACCCGACCCACGTCCGATGTGTTCACAGCGGCGATGGTGGCGTAGTTGGCATTGAGGGTGTTCAGCTGGGCCTGGAGCTCACCGATGGTGGCCTGATCGCCGGACTGGCGGGCGTCCTCGAGAGCCTTGCGAGTGAAGTCGATCTGACCCTGGACGGCCTTGAGTCGGTCATCCATCGCCTGTTTTGCGTCGGCCTGTCGCTGAGCCACGTACGCGTCAGCGAAGGCGTTGGCGCCATCCTGGGCCTCGGTTGCGCTGGCTGCCACGTACGTGATCTCCAGTACCAGCGACTCCTCCTTGCTGGTGACGGTCACCTTACGCAGGAGGGTGCGGTTGTCGATCTCGAGGTCGAGCTTCTTGCGAACCTGGTCGGCCACGTCGTCGGACTTCACAAGATCCTGTTCGGTGGCGATATCGATCACTTCGGCATCGGAGGTGGGGTTGAGGGGATCGGCTGCGATCGGCTTCACCTGCACCCGCGAGGTGGCGCTGTATGAGCTCGGTGAGGTGGCAAAGGCCAGGACCCCGAGAATCAGACCCAGCACGGTGGCCGCAGCCAGGATCGTGAAGCGCCGCTTGACGAGATCGATCACGTCTCTGATGCGGAACCCGGCCTCCAGCTCGCTCATGGTCTGCCCTGGTGATCCTTTTTGGTCGGGTCGAGTGGGTTCGGCAGGTGGTCAGTCTCGGGATCGGATGAAGGCTGACGTCAGGGTGGACAGGTGAAGAGGTTCGCGGGCGACCCGCAGACCCAGGGCGTAGCCCCCGCCTCCGACAATACCGGCCGCGATCAACCCTTCTATGGTGTCACCCATCGTCACCCTGGCCAGAGCGGCGGCCGAGCCGAGCGAGACCGTGGAGGTGACGGCGGCCACCAGAGCCGGTCGGCCGAGTGTGGTCACCCCGAGTTGGCGGCACTGCCAACCGGGGAGGGCGGCAGCCACCACGATGGTTGCACCCCACACGATTCCGGCGGCGGTGATCCCGTGGCGGGGTACGAACAAGAGGTTGCCAGCGACGTTGACGGCCAGAACCACCAGGGTGTTTCCCATGGCCTGGCGGCTTCGACCCGCCATCAGGATGGCCGAGGGAGCCGGCCCCACCGGTGAGGCCAACAGCATGGCGACCGCTAGGGCCACCATGGCCCCACGGGCCTCGACCACTTCTGGACCGAAGACCCTCAACAGCGGTGTGGGGAACAATGCGATGAGGGTGTAGATGGGCCACATCACCGCCACCTGCCAGCCGGCCACCACCTGAATGAGATCCGAGGCTTCACCCGAGCGGCGGCGGGCCAGGAGTCCGCTGATTCGAGGCCCGGTGACCTGCATCAGAGCTTCGGCTGCGAACAGCCCCGGCAGCAGGTAGCGAGTCCCCGACGCGTAGATCCCGGCGGCCGTGGTCGACACGATGGCACTGACGATGATGGTGTCACTCCAGTTGACTGCCACCTCTGAGGCCTGACCGATCGCCCGCGGCGCGGTGAACCGCCAGTACTCGCGTCGCAGCTCGTGGTTGACCTCAGCCGGGGTGGCCCCGGAAGCGGCCACCTCTGATCGAATGTGGTGGGTCATTGACCGCAGGCTGAACACCAGTGCCACCGCGTTGGTGGCCGCCCAGGCGGCGCCCGCTCCCGCCGGCCCCGCCCCCGCCGCGGCTGCCACCCCCACCACGATCGGGAGTGCCACGGCCCTCCCGATGCGTTCGATCGTCACCAGCGGGCGCATGGTGTCGAAGCCTCTGGTGCCCTGGATCACCACGGTGTGCACGGTGGCTGCTGGAAGGAACAGCGACATCCAGCGCAGCACCGACGCCACCGAGCCAACAGTTGGCCCATCGGCTAGGAGGCGGGCGAGCGTCGGGGCCCCGGCGGCCAGGGCGATGGCGGCGACGGTGGCCACCGCCGCAACCGGGCCCAGGGCTACCCTCAAGGTGGCTGGCAGCCGTCCCTGCTGACCGGTCGCCCGGAACCGGCTGATCGTCCGTACCAGGCCGGTGGTGCAGCCCAGTCCGCAGATGGTCGAGACCAGATTGAACAACGCGATGGCGACAACGACCACCGCGGCGTCGTCGACTCCGAGGGTCTGGTTGAGCACCACCAACACGACGAAGTTCGAGGCGCCGTACACCACGGCCCCCACCATGTTGGTGGCGCCGCCTCGGGCCACCGCGTCCAGAGGCGCTCCCTGGTGGTTGCTCACCTCAGCTCCGATCGTGGCAGCGGAGGGTGGCCGCTGCCAACACCTCGTCGTGGTCTCCGACCGGCCCGCCGGCCAGGTTCTCGAGGTCGAGGTGACGGGTGACCAGAGCAATCAGATGGGCATCGGCGAGCCAGGGATGCGTGGCGACCACCCGGACGTCGTCGAGGGCTCGGGCGACCGACCTGCGCCGCTGGACGCGAGAGACCTGGTACCGCGAGTGGGCCTCGTCCAGGCCAACGGGTGCGCCGGGCTCGCTGTACTCCCAGTCCCACACCACCAGTCCCCGGCTGGACCGGGCCATGTTCCACGGAACCCAATCTCCGTGCCACCGGGCCCACTGGTGCGATTCGGAGCCGTGTTGCCGTGACACGGTGTCGAGCAGGCGGCCGACCACCGGGTGATCGCCGTGGGCTGCGACGCGGTCGTTCCACCACGTCGCCCCATCGAGGGGAGCTGTGGTCGCCGACGGATCCAGGTCCCGGACCGGCCACGCACTCACCTCTCCTACCGGCATGCGGGCCACATCGGAGGGCATGGGGGCAGTGACGGCCACCGGGTGGTCGCGCCAGACCGTCCGGGCCAGCAGCGTCGGGGTCACCAGCCGGGGATCGTCGGCGGCACCCCACAGCCGCAAGGTCTCAGCCTCGTTGGACACCAGGGGGGCGGCGACGGGGCCGACCCCGACCTTGGCGTAGGCGACCGGAGTTCCATCGGGCGAGAAGCACTGGAGGGTTGGCTTCCACACCGCGTCGAAGTTGCCGATTCCGATGGCGACGCTCAGGTCGGGGGTCCCGACCACTTCGGCGAGGTGGGCAATGAGCGAACCGGGGCCCTGGTCGGCCACATAGGTCTGAGAGATGATCCGACTCGATGCCCCGATCCGTAGGGCACCCGCCACCGCAGTACGCGACAACCTGGTCCGTGGGTCACGGAGACGGTTGTAGGTCAGTAGGGCCGCAACGGTGGCGGAGCGGTGAGCGAGGGGTAGGAGGAAGCGAGGGCTCTCGGCCTGGCCCACCAGCCCCAACAGCAATTCGTCGCTCCCGGTGGCCCGGTGAGCGGACCAGGTGCTGCTCGTTGGTTCAGTCGGGGAGAGGCCGATCAGGTCACGCAGAACTCCCAGCCCACCATGAGTCGACCTGGTGCCCATGGTCAGATTCCTCGACCTCGCCGGTTGAGGGCCGCCGCCAGTCTCTCGGCTGGGATTCCTGCCACCACGGCGGCCGCGAGGGCGGCGCGAGGTTCCCGCCAGGACCAGCCGAGGGTGGCGCGAATCTGGCGCAGAGCGTCACGCCGTCTCCCCTGGGCGGCGATGGCCACCGCGATCTGGCCTTCGACCCGGGCTCGGCCTCGGGGAACTCCAGCGAACTCGGGATTGCGGTCCACCACCTGCCGTAGAGCCGCCTCCCAGGCCGGCCACTGCTGGCGGAAGTGCGACTGCACCACCCAACGCACCCGGATGAGCGGGTCCACCACTACTGGCACCGGTTGGTGACGGGTAGCCCGCAACATCCAGTCGTAGTCCTCGGCGAAGCCGCCCGGGATGTGCTCGTCGAGGGGGCCGATCTCGTTCCAGAAGGCGTCCCGACGTACGAGGGCGGCCACCATGTTGGCCTCGATTCGTCGGGACTCCAGCAGATGCGTGTAGCGCAGCAGAGGAAGTGACCCGGGGCGGGCGAAGGGTTTGCCGTCGACCTCCAGCTCCATACCGCACACCACGGTGTCCGAATCGGTGTCCGCCAGAAGTTGAAGCTGACGGCGGGCCTTGGACCTCAGCCACAGGTCGTCGTCATCGCAGAAACCCAGGATCGGAGCTTGGGCGGCTCGGGCGCCACAGTTGCGGCTTCCAGGGAGCCCTGGAGTCCGATCGTTCACCAGCAGCCTGACCGGACGATGGGGGTCCACTGCGGGGTCCACGGCCAGTTCCTCTTCGGCCTCGGCACGGTCCCACACCACGATGGTTTCGATCGGGCCCGGATGATCCTGGTCACGGATGGCCGCGATGGCCTCGCGCAGCTGACGGGGCCGGTCGTGGGTAGAGATGACCACGCTCAGGTCATAGGTCGGAGCCTGGGGTCGGGCAGGTTGGTCAGTCATCCACCGAAGCGGTTGGCGTATCCGACGCTGGTCAGGATCTTCTCGATCAGTGACGCGGTGGTCAGGCCCGAGTTGGCGGAGATCTGAGCGGCCGTGGGGACCATCCGGTTCAGGCCGAACCAAGTGGTCAGGGTGTTGATGGTGGCTGCGGTGCGGTTCCTGTACTCGGGTGAGTCCGAGAGCTGGGCCAGCAACGTTCCCCGGGTGAGTCCGTCACCGAGGCGCCCAACCCAGAAGGCTCGGCCGCGGGCATCGGGGTCCCGTTCGAACACGTTCCGGTAGAGGAGGTCGACGAACTCGCCGTCGTCGAGATTGCCGTAGCGATTCTTGAACTCCGGCGACTCGGTGAAGAACGAGGCGATGGCAATGAGGTTGCGGCCTCCCCGTCCGGGCCCCATCCAGTACGAGAAGCCTCCGGTTTCAGGGTTGCGGAGGAATGTGGCCCGATAGAGGCGGGCGATCGGGGGGGCGATATCGCGCCAGGCAGGGGCGGCCAGCAGGTTGGACACGAGCTGGGAGGGTGCCGGAGAGTTGGTGGACTTGAAAGCGGTGACCGACTGGTCCAGCTCGGTGGCAGTAGGCCACCGCCCAGCCATGTCGGCGTACTGCTGAACGGTGAAGGCGACCCCGTCCGGCCCGAACGGGCCGAATCGGATGGACCGCAGAATCCACTGCTTTGCCGCCGACACCCGGCTGTACACCCCGGGCTGGTTGGGTTCTGCGCAAGCGTCGCCCCAGGAGACCACGCCCACCAAGCGGTGAGCGGAACCATTCGGGGTTGCCACCAGCGGTCCGCCCGAGTCGCCACTGCAAGAGTCGACTCCTCCCTGGAGCTTGCCAGCACACAACATGGACTGGGCCCGGAACTCGGTGGGTTCACCACTGGGGGCGGTACGGCCTTCGTGGTAAATCGACTTGCAGGTGCTGTCGGAGATGATCGGGAACGTCGCCGCCTTCAGGTCGGTGGGGTAGCCGTCTTCGGTCCAGCCCCATCCCGCCACCGTCACCTGGGTTCCGGCCGATTCCAGCGACATGGTGCCGGAATCGATTAGGGACACCGCCGGTGCGTTGGTGGGTCGGGCCAGCCGTACCAGTGCGAAGTCGAAATCGTTGTCGATGCCGGTCGATTCGGGATGGGGATGTATGGATGCCACCGCCAGCCGCTGTCCGTCGGTGTCCTCCAGTGAGGTGACGCCGGTGACGATCTCCAGGGCCTCGGGACCTACGTAGTCGATGGTGGGCCCGGGGTAGGTGTTGGGGTACTCGTCGTCTCGGTCGGTGACGCAATGGGCGGCGGTCAACGCCCAGCTGGGAGAGATGATCGAAGCGCCGCACACCATGTCATCGACGGGGGTGTTGCCGTCGGAGCGGACCAGCGCTGCGATGTAGGGGAACTCGTCGACGGTGGCGTCGCGCCCACCGATCACGCGGATGACCGGGTTGCCTTCCACGACTGCCGACGCGGTCGGGTTGAACGAGGCCACGGCGATCAGCGTCAGGATCGCACTCGCAAGGACAGGCAGCAAAGGTCGCCGGTGCATCTGGCGGACGCTAGCGCAGGCCTTGGATGGCGTGGCCCCGGCTGGCCTACGGTCCAATGGGTGAACGATTCGTTCGAGCCGTCAGTGGTTGAGGAAGCGTCGGAGAACCCGGGCCGGAGCGGCGACCGAATCGATGAGCTGGACCCGGTGGCGCCCTACGCGGCCGACCTGATCGCCGCCGTTGGCCGCGTGACGGCGCAGTGGGTGGTGCGAAGCGTGGTGGAGACGGCCGACGCCGTCCATCCTGGCGCTGGTGCTGCGCTGGTAGGTGAGGCAGCTCGGGTTGGGGAGCAGGCCCGAGTCGAACTCGTGGAACGGCTGACCGAGTTGCTCGGGCGTGACGTTGAAGCTCAGCCGCGCGGTCCACTGGTGGTCTTGCGTGATGCCGTGTCGTTTCCCACCGAGGGGTTGCGGGCGGCGGGTATTCCCGCCGTCGACCGTGACGAGGTCGAGGTGCGGGCGTTTCCCGATGATGTCTACGGCCTGGTTCCAGCGTCGTTCGCCGACTTCCACCCCGACCTGTCGGACCCCGGTGTGGCCTGGGGCGCCGCCAAGGCGCACGTGATCATGGCCCGGCGTCGCGGTCAGGCCTGAGGCACCAGTTCGGCTGAGGACCTCACCTCGGCGCGTCGGCGCTTGAGGATGCGGCGTCGCTCTCGTTCGGACGCGCCGCCCCACACGCCGTGCTCGATCCGGTTCTCGAGTGCGTACTCGAGGCAGTCGACCTTGACCGGGCAGTCAGCGCAGATTCGGCGGGCGGCGTCCACTCCCACTCCGTCGCTGGGGAAGAACGCGCCCGGCGGGTAGTTGCGGCAACTGCCCCGGCTCATCCACACCAGTTCGATGGGTTCCATGGTCGCGGTCCTCCCTGACTGCTTGGTCCTCCGATGAGGTGAACGGAAGAGCAGGCCTCACCGTCCACCGATCAGTGTGCCCAGGGGTCCATAAAGACGGTCGAAATCGCTGTTCGGATGCTCACCGTCGCGGGCTGACCGTGAGGTCACCGGGTCGCGGTGGGACTGTCGTGAAAACCTGCTTCCATGGGGCCTGTGAATCTGTCGGGTGGTCCTACGGGGCAGTCGTGGTCTCCGTGGGCGCCGCGTCCCGGAGAACGAGGAAAACCGTCAGGTGATCGAGGTCGGCGCTCTGGACGGCGACACGGACCTTCTGGTGGTGGTGCATCAGATCCTCGGTCAGATGCCGGGGTGAACCACCCGGCCACGGCGCCGCCGCTGTCGAATGCCCATTTGGCACCGAGCACCGAGGGTCCCCGTGCCCCCGCCACGACGCTGGAGATGACCGCTTTGCGGTCTCCGGTGGTCGACCCCGGGCGCCCGGCGGGTGTTCCGTCATCGCCACCGCTGGAGCTTCCGCCTCCCCTCTTGGACAGTGCTCTCCCGACCACCCCGGTTCCTCAGCGGGGCGGGGCACTGGCGGTGTTCGTGGCGTTTCTGGTGGGCACCATGGTCATGGGGGTGGCCTTTGGTGTGTACGCCCTCGGCCATCGCCACGGTCGGTCGGGTGATGGCAGTTCGGCGTCGGGGTCGGGCCTGGACATCAGAGCGATCCTCGACAAAGCCCAGCCTTCTGTAGTGACCATTCAGACCGGACACCGGGACTCCATCTTCGGCGGGTCGGGCTCGGGGGTGGTGATCTCAGCCGATGGGCTGATCCTCACCAACGCCCACGTGATCGAGGGGGCGGCCGGGGTGATCACCGTGAGGTTCAACGATGGCTCCACCGCTTCAGCCGAACTGGTGGGTGCAGTGACCGCGCAGGATGTGGCGCTGATCCGAGCCGACCGTGGAGGCCTGATTCCGGCAGAGCTGGGGGTGTCGGCCGACCTTCGGGTGGGTGACGACGTGGTGGCCATCGGCAACGCCCTGAACCTGGGGGGAGACCCCAGCGTGACCCGGGGAATCGTGTCGGCGCTCAATCGCAGTATCAGCGACGGAGAGGTGTCGTTGCAGAACCTCATACAGACCGATGCCGCCATCAACCCAGGGAACTCGGGGGGACCGCTGGTCAATGCCCAGGGACGGGTGGTGGGTATCAACACCGCCATCATCGATGGTGCCCAGAACGTCGGTTTCTCGATTGCCATCGACTCGATCAAGGACCTGATTCCCCGCCTCGAGGCCGGTGAGGGTGATATCACCGGCGATACCGCGCTGTTGGGAGTGCGCACCAGCACCTTGGATGATTCAGTAACCGACGAGATCCGTGAGCAGTACGGCATCACTGCCCAGACGGGGGCACTGATACAGGGGGTAGAGCCTGAATCGCCGGCTGCCGACGGCGGCCTCGAGGTGGGTGACGTGGTGGTGGGTTTCGGCGACTCCTCGGTGACATCCAGCGAAGGGCTGCGGGCGTTGGTCCGAGCGGCCGAGCCGGGCGACACCGTCACCATCACCGTGGAACGAGCGGGTCGCCGCCGTAGCTTTGAGGTCACTCTCGGCTCGAACTGAAACAACCGAGCCGCGACCAGGGGATCTGCTGGACAGCCGATGGAGCGGCTCGATGACCGATGTTGACCCGTCGCCCGGCGCTCGCCTCTCGCTCGGGCGCGAGGTACCGCCAACCTGGGCGGCCCTGGCCGGAGCGGTGGCGGCCGCCACCGCTCTGGCGGTGGGAGAACTGGTGGTGGGGTTGGCCGGTGGGGGCCAGCCGTCGTTGGTGAGTGCGGTGGGGGCTTCGTTCATCGACCGCTTCGCGGCTTCGCTCAAAGAGCTGGCAGTGGCCGTGTTCGGCACCAACGACAAAACGGCCCTGGTAGTGGGGATCGTGCTGGTGTCGTTGCTGCTCGGAGCGGTGTTGGGTGTGGTGGCCCGGTTCCGGTTCGAGGTGGCGGTGGCCGGTTTCGTGGTGTTCGGGGCGGTGGGGTTCCAGGCGTACCGCGCCGACCGGCTGGGGTGGGCGGGAACCGGGTTGGCGGCGGCCGGCCTGGGGGCGGTGTCGGGGATCGCGGTACTTGGTTGGCTGCTGGCGACGGCTTCACGGTTGGTGGAACCTTCGCCCCATCCGGAGCTCGGCTCGGATCCAGACGAGGCCTCGGTAGCGGGCGATCCCGGATCGGAGCCCGCCCGCGGTGGCTTCGACGATGAGTCAGGGGTGGCGGGTTCGTCGGTGGACGACGGTGTCTTGGTGGGGAGGTGGGTGATGCCGGCGCCCCGGTCACCAATGGTGCCGCGAGAAGTGGCCAGGCGGGCGTTCCTGTTGGCAGTCGGGGGTGTGGCGGCTGCGGCAGCGGTGGTAGCTGCTGTCGGACGGAAGCTGGGCTCGAGCGGGATCTCCGAGGCCGAACGGGCCAAGGTGGTGCTGCCGACTCCTGCCGACGAGGTGACCACCAGGGCCTCGGCGGTCGAGGTGGCAACGGTCAGCCCCTACATCACTCCCAACGACGACTTCTACCGAATCGACACTGCTCTCACCATCCCCCAGGTCACCCTGGATACCTGGCGGCTACGAGTGGGCGGACTGGTCGATCAACCCTTCGAGCTGACCTACGACGAGCTGTTGGCCATGGACTCACGGCAGGTGACGGTCACGATCTCCTGTGTCAGTAACCAGGTCGGTGGCGCCCTGGTGGGTAACGCTGTATGGCAGGGGGTTCCCCTGTCGGACCTGCTGGAGCGGGCGGGTGTGCATGAAGAGGTGCGGGGCCCGGAGGGTCAGGTGGTCGGGCGGTCGCTGGACGGCTGGACGGCTGGATTTCCAATGGATGTGGCAACCGACGGTCGCGAGGCTCTGGTGGCTTACGCCATGAACGGAGAACCGCTGCCGGTCCGCCACGGATTCCCCGCCCGCCTGATCGTGGCCGGGCTGTACGGATACGTCTCGGCCACCAAGTGGCTGGATCAGATCGAGGTGGTCCGCTGGGACGAGTTCGACGGCTACTGGGTGCCCCGAGGCTGGTCGAAGTTGGGGCCGATCAAGACGATGTCGCGCATCGACGTTCCCCGGGCCGGAGCCGATCTGTCGGCTGGTCTCGTCGACGTGGCTGGCGTGGCGTGGGCTCCTCCTCGGGGTATCGCCAGGGTTGAGGTGCGAGTGGACGAGGGCCCCTGGGAACCAGCCGAGCTGGGTGGTGTCGAGAGTGCCAACACCTGGGTCCAGTGGCATCTCCGCTGGACGGCGCAGCCGGGGGATCACGTGATCACAGTCCGAGCGGTGGACGGCGACGGTCAGGTACAGACCGGGGACGTGGCTCCGCCCGCCCCCGACGGTGCCACCGGGTGGCATTCTCGGCGGGTGTCGGTCACCTGAGCGTCCCGCGGTGACCCGTCCGAGGGTGTGACGGCCGGGTGAGGTGGAGGCCGGTCCCCACTGGCGACCGGTGCGGGCGCGGCCGGTAGGATCGGACCATGTCCCACATCGAAGCCCCTGTTCACTCTGAGCCGCCGGTGGGCCACGTACGCGTCGTCTACCTGGGTCCGGTGGCACCCCACTGGGAACTCCAGAGCGACTTCGGTGACCGGGCGATGATCGACGGGTTCCGTGACCGGATGCACGCCCGACTCCAACTCGTGCCTCCTCACGACCCTCAGTTCCGCCGGAACCGTGAGCGTGTCGTCCGAGATGCGGAGCGTGAGAATCTGCTGATCGAGTGGGACCTGGGTTATCCCGAGGAGTAGTCGTCACCGCGACATCCGCAGTGGAGGGTCCGGCTCGGGTCCCTAGCATCTCGAACCATGGGCGCAGAGCATGAGTCGGTGGGGGTCGGCGGCGGGAACGAAGCTGGCGCCAGCGACCGCTTCTTGAATCGAGAGCTGTCATGGCTCGATTTCAACGCCCGGGTGCTGGAACTGGCCGCCGATCCCTCGGTTCCGCTGCTGGAACGGGCCAAGTTCTGCGCGATCTTCAGTCAGAACCTCGATGAGTTCTTTCAGGTGCGGGTGGCGGGCCTGGCCGACCAGGTTGCCGGCGAGGTCGGTGAGGTCTCACCCGACGGACTGACCGCGTCTGAACAGCTCTCACTGATCGCGGACCGGGTGGCCGAGTTGGTGGGTCGGGCCCAGTGGTTGTTCCTGCACGAACTGGTGCCGGCCCTGGCCAGGGTGGGAATCGTCTTCTCCCGTTGGAATGAGCTCGACGACGACGACCGGGCCTGGCTGGTGGGACAGTTCGAGGACCGGATTTTCCCGGTACTCACCCCGTTGGCGGTCGATCCCGGTCACCCGTTTCCCTACATCTCCGACCTGTCGCTGAACCTGGCGGTGATCCTGCGCGACCCCCTCAGCGCAGAACGTCGCTTCGCCCGCGTGAAGGTACCGCCGGTCTTGCCGCGTTTCGTCGTGATGCCCGACGGCGAACGGTTCGTTCCCCTCGAACAGGTGATCGCCGCTCACCTGGATCGCTTGTTTCCCGGGATGGAGGTGGTGGAGACCTCGGCGTTCCGGGTAACTCGTAACGCCGACCTGACTCTGGCAGAAGAGGAAGCCGAAGATCTTCTCGAGGCGCTGGAGATGGAGCTGCGTCGGCGACGGTTCGGCACGGCGGTGCGGCTCGAGATCGACGCCGAGGCGTCACCTGAGGTGCGCGATCTGCTGGTGCGCGAGCTCGATCTGGCCGACCGGGCGGTTCACGCCACGGTCGGCCCGCTGGATCTCGGGGGGCTCTGGTCGCTCACCTCCCTGGACCGCCCCGACCTGAAGGACCCGCCGTGGACACCGGTGACCCAGGCTCGGTTGACGGCGCGCGACGACACCGCTCCGCTGGACATCTTCGCCGCCATCGCCGAAGGCGACATCCTGGTTCACCACCCCTACGACTCGTTCACCTCGTCGGTGGAGGAGTTCGTGCGACAGGCCTCACGCGACCCCAAGGTGCTGGCCATCAAGCTCACGCTGTACCGGACCTCGGGAGACAGCGACATCGTGCGCTCACTGGTACGGGCAGCCGAGCGGGGCAAGCAGGTGGCGGCACTGGTCGAGCTGAAGGCCCGCTTTGACGAGGCCGCCAACATCGGATGGGCACGCGCTCTCGAGCAGGCGGGAGTGCACGTCACCTACGGGCTGGTCGGGTTGAAGACCCACACGAAGACTGCCCTGGTGGTCCGCGACGAGGGCACCGGTCTGCGGCGTTACTGCCACATCGGTACCGGCAACTACAACGCCAAGACCGCCAAGCTCTACGAGGACATCGGGATCCTGACTGCCGATGAGGACGTGGCGGCTGATCTCACCCAGTTGTTCAACTCGCTCACCGGTTACGGACGTGACGTCGAGTACCGGCGACTGCTGGTGGCCCCCCATCCCATGCGGGAACGCCTGTTGGAGCTGATCGACGGCGAGGTGGCAGCTCCGGCGGGAACCGGCCGGATCATCATGAAGATGAACAGCCTGGTGGATCCGGTGTCGATCGACCGGCTCTACGCCGCCTCCCAGGCCGGTGTGCAGATCGACCTGGTGGTGCGCGGGATCTGTTGTCTGCGGCCAGGGGTGCCGGGGCTGTCAGAGAACATTCGGGTGCGGTCGCTGGTTGGGCGTTACCTGGAGCACTCCCGGATCTACCGTTTCGCCAACGGGGCCGGTCCGGGCGTTCCCCTGACCTATGTGGGGTCGGCCGACCTGATGCCCCGCAATCTGGATCGTCGGGTGGAGGCTCTGGTGCCGGTGACCGACCCGGTGCTCCAGCGGCTGGTCGACGAGATCCTGGAGGTCAACCTCACCGATGATTCGCTCGCCTGGTCACTGGCCGGAGACGGAACCTGGTCTCCGGTGCCCAGGACAGGCTTGGTTGACACCCACGTGAGATGCCAGGAGTTGGCGGTGGGTCGGTCGCGGCGGTCCGAGGGCACGGTGTCACCTGCCGGTGGAGGGCGAGAGATGAGTGTCGGAGACTCGCTGGCGGCGGTCGAGGTTCGGGCCGCTGGCGTGGTGTTGTGGCGACGGACCGGCGATGGTCGGGTGGAGGTGCTGGTGATCCATCGTCCCCGCTACGACGACTGGTCGCTGCCCAAGGGAAAGTGCGAACCCGGTGAATCCGACGAGGACTGCGCTCGGCGCGAGACCGAGGAGGAGACCGGCTACCAAGGGGTGCTGGGGGCCGAGTTGGGTTCGGTTCGCTATCACGACCGACGGGGTCGGTCCAAGCAGGTGCGCTATTGGGCGATGGAGGCCGACGGCGGGTCGTTCGTTCCCAACGATGAGGTGGATGAGGTCCGGTGGCTGCCCGAAGCCGAGGCTGAGGCATTGCTCACCTACCCGCACGACCGGGTATTTCCCCGCCGTCTGATGACGGTGCTGGACCGCTGACTCGTCAGTCCGTGGCGGGTTCCTCGGACGGCACGAAGTACGGGGCAATGTTCGTGGCTCGTTCACCTGTCGTTCATCTGCGGCTCCCCTCGGTGACACCGGGGCTCCCTACCGTTCGGATCGTCAATCAGACAACGAACGCCCAAGGAGGGCACCCGTGATCCCCAAGAAGTACCGGGCCGCTTGTACCGCAGCTCTCGTCGTGCCGGGCCTGATGCTCGGTGCCTGCTCGAAGAAGGTCGACGACACCGGTTCTGCCGACTCCGGCGGCTCCACCACTGGGTCCGGCGCGGTGGAAGGCTCGATCGTCATCTCCGGATCATCGACTGTGGAACCGATCACCGCTCTGGTGGCCGAGGACTTCATGGGCCAGAACAACGGGGTGGAGATCTCGGTGGACGGTCCCGGGACCGGTGACGGTTTCAAGCTGTTCTGTGCCGGTGACACCGATGTCTCCGATGCGTCCCGCCCCATCAAGGACGAGGAGGTCGAGGCCTGCGCTGATGCCGGCGTGGAGTTCATCGAGCTGAAGGTCGGGATCGACGGCCTGTCAGTGATCGCCCCCGAGTCCAACACCCTGGAGTGCCTGAGCTTCGCCGACCTCTACGCCCTCATCGGTCCCGAGTCCGAAGGTTTCTCCAAGTGGACCGATGCCCAGCCGCTGGCCACCGAACTGGGTTCTGACACCAAGTTCCCGAACCAGAACCTGGTCATCACCGCCCCGGGCACCGAGTCGGGCACCTACGACAGCTTCGTCGAGCTGGTGATCGAGTCGGTGGGTGAGGCCCGGGTCGAGGCTGGCAAGATCAGCGAGGATGACGTCGCCGCCGCTCGGGCCGACTACTCGGCCAGCCCCGATGACAACTCCATCATCGAGGGTGTGACCGCTGATCCCGGTGGCCTCGGCTGGGTCGGATTCGCCTTTGCCGAGCAGGCCGAAGGCGTTCGACTGATGCCGGTCTCCGAGGAGCCCGGTGGTGATTGCGTGGAACCGACCGCCGAATCCATTCAGGACGGCACCTACCCGATCGCCCGGGACCTCTACATCTACGTGAACAAGGCCAAGGCCGAGAGCAACCCGGCACTGGCCGCCTTCATCGACTTCTACCTCGAGGGCCTCACCGACTTCGTTGAAGCTGCTGACTACATCGCTCTGGCCGACCCGACCGAGACCGAGTCGGTCTGGGCCGATCGCACCACCGGCACCCGCGAAAGCTGAGTGTCGATCGTGGTTCGGGGGCCGGGTGCGATTGCTCTCACTCGGTCCCCCGCCGCGAAACTTCGATCCACCCCCAGTGACCGATTCGTGACCTCTCACTGCGAGCCCTGATGACCGTGCCCCAACCCCCCACACCTCCGGGCCTCCGCGTCGAGGATCTGGCCGGCAACGCCGCCCGGAACCGGACCGAGATGGTCGTCCGGTATGCCCTCACCGGGGCGGCGGGAATGTCGGTGCTGATAAGCACCGCCATCATCGTGGTACTGCTCCGAGACGCGGTCGGGTTCATCACCACCATCCGGCTGGGTGATCTGGGCGACAGCATCTGGAACCCGCGGCTGGGAAGGTTCGGCGTGATGTCACCGATCCTGGGCACCCTGTGGGTGACCCTGGTGGCAGTGCTGGTTGCCGGCCCCATCGGACTGGGGGCCGCGGTCTACCTGTCCGAATACGCCAGCCCCCGGCTGAGGCGGATCGTCAAGCCGGTGGTCGAGGTACTGGCCTCGATCCCTTCGGTGGTTGTCGGTTACTTCGCCATCCGCTTCCTCGCCCCCGAGGTGGTCCAGCGGCTGTTCAGTGGTGCCCCGGCCAAGAACCTTCTGGTTGCCGGTATTGCGGTGGGACTGCTGACCATTCCTCTGATGACCTCAGTGGCCGAGGACGCCCTTCGGGCCGTGCCCTCGAGCCTGCGTGAAGCGTCCTACGGGCTGGGGGCCAAGAAGGTGACCACGGTGGTGAGAGTGGTGATTCCCGCCGCCGTCAGCGGGCTGGTGGCCGGGCTGATCCTGTCGATCTCGCGGGCCATCGGAGAGACCATGGTGGTGTTCCTGGCTGCGGGCGGGGTTCCAACCCGGCCCACCTCACCGCTCGACGGCGGCACCACCATCACCGCTGCCATGGCAGCAGTGGCCACCGGCACCGACAACGTGGCGGGGGCGTCCAACACCTTCCAGAGCGCCTTTTTCCTGGGACTCATCCTGTTCGCGCTGACCCTGTCGCTGAATCTGGTGGCAGATCGCTTCGTCCGCCGTGTTCGGCAGAAGTACTGAGGTCCTCTGGTGGCACTCGTAGATTCCGACCTGACCCGAGACCTGGTCAGAGCCCGCATCCAAGGTCGCCAGAGCGACGCGGCAGGGGCCGCGTTCAAGGGGATCCTGGTGGCCTGTCTGGTAACGGTGCTGGCAGCTCTGGTCGCCCTGCTCATCTCGGTGGCACCGGCGGGGCTCGACGTGTTCTCGACCCGGGGACTGAGCGACTTTCTGCTGCGGCCCTTCTCGGTTCGACCCGACAAGGCCGGGGTGTACCAGGGCACTGTGGGTACCGTGACCAGCGCGGTGCTGGTGGCGGTGATCGCCTTTCCAATGGGAGTGGCGGCCGCCGTGTATCTGGAGGAGTACGCCAGTGACAACTGGTTCACCCGTCTGGTGAACCTGGTCATCCGTAACCTGGCGGGTGTGCCGGCCATCGTCTACGGCCTGTTGGGGTTCGCCCTGTTCGTGAACGGCCCCTTCTCGTCGCTCACCGGGGGAACCACCCTGCTGTCGACCGGTTTGACCCTGGCGATCCTGGTGCTGCCCATCGTGGTGATCACCTCGGCCGAGGCGATCCGAGCGGTTCCGGCCTCTCTGCGTGAGGGGGGCTACGGCGTGGGAGCAACCCGCTGGGAGGTGACCCGGACCCTGGTTCTGCCCAATGCCATGGGCGGCATGCTCACCGGCACCATTCTGGCCCTGGCCAGAGCCCTGGGTGAGGCGGCGCCCCTGTTCTTCATGGGGGCCAAGACCAGCATCTTCTCGGGCGGGGACTGGTTCGATCTCCGGGGTGACTTCACCGCTCTGCCCATGATCATCTCGGACTGGTCCACCCGGCCCGCCACCAAGTGGAACGGGAACACCCAGGCCGCCATCCTCGTGACCCTGGTGCTGGTGCTGGGCATCAACACCGTGGGCATCGTCCTTCGCAACCACTTCGACAAGAAGAGGTGACAACAGTGTCTGTTCAACCTGCACCTCCGCTCGCCTCGGTGACCGAACCATCGTCCATGTCGGGTGGAGCATCGACGACGACGGCAGAACCGGGGCCTGTGCCCCCGGTGTATCGGACCGAGGATCTGGCGGTGTTCTACGGCTCCTTCAAGGCGGTCCGGGACGTGAACCTCGAGATCCGTCAGAACGAGATCACTGCGTTCATCGGTCCCTCCGGGTGCGGTAAGTCCACCGTGCTGCGCTGCTTCAATCGGATGAACGACCTGATCGAGTCGGCCCGGGTCGAAGGGCGCCTCACCTACCACGGCGTCGACCTCTACGACCGGGCGGTGAACCCCGTCGAGGTGCGCCGACGGATCGGGATGGTGTTCCAGAAGCCCAATCCGTTCCCCAAGTCCATCTATGAGAACATCGCCTACGGTCCCCGTCTGGCCGGGTTGGCTCGCAAGGGTCCGGAGATGGACGAGATCGTCGAGAACTCGCTGCGGGCGGCCGCCCTGTGGGACGAGGTGAAGGATCGGTTGAAGGCGTCGGCCTTCGGGCTGTCGGGTGGGCAGCAGCAGCGGCTCTGCATCGCTCGGGCCCTGGCGGTGGGGCCGGAGGTACTGCTGATGGACGAGCCCTGTTCGGCCCTCGACCCCATCGCCACGGGTCGGATCGAGGATCTGATGCAGCAGATCAAGCAGGACTACACGATCATCATCGTCACCCACAACATGCAGCAGGCCGCCCGGGTGAGTGACCACTGTGCGTTCTTCACCACCGAGGTGAGCGAAGAGAGCGACACCCGTACCGGGGTTCTGGTGGAGTTCGACGCCACCCAGCAGATGTTCTCCAACCCCTCCGACGAACGTACCGAGAACTACGTGACCGGCCGCTTCGGCTGAGTCGCCCGGCCCCTCAGACAAGGAACCAGTCCATGGACGAGATTCGCAAGAGCTTCCACCAGACGCTCGACGAGATCCGGGCCGACATCGTCCAGATGGCGGCGCTGGTCACCGAGGGCATCCCCCGGGCCACCGAGGCCATGCTCCAGGGAGACATGGCCACCGCGCAGGAGATCGTGGACGGCGACGATCCGCTCGATGCCAAGGCCCTCGAGCTGGAGGAACTCTGTTATCAGCAGCTCGCCCTCCAACAGCCGATGGCCACCGACCTGCGGGCCATCGTGACCGCGGTGCGGATGATCGCCGAGATCGAGCGTTCGGGCGACCTGGTGGTCAACATCGGCAAGGCGTCGCGGCGGCTCTTCGGGGTGCCGCTGTCGGCCCGCCTGCGCGGGTTGCTGTCTCAGATGGGAGAGGAGGCCACCCGGCTGTTCCGTCTGGCCATCGACTCCTATGTGGACGGCGACGAGGGGATGGCGGCAGCGCTCGACGATCTGGATGACCGTCTCGACAGCCTTCAGAAAGAGTTCGTGCAGGAGATCTTCCTCTGGCACAACGAGGGTGAGATCCAGGTGCAGGCGGCGGTGCAGCTGGCCCTGATCGCCCGCTACTACGAGCGGATCGGGGATCACGCCGTGAACATCGGTGAGCGGGTTCGCTACATGATCACCGGCTGGCTACCCGAGCAGACCGGAGCGGCCCGGCTGGCGGCCGCGCAGGGCTCGTCCACCGCTCCGACACCGACCCGGACCGCTCTGTCGGCCGTGCCCGGGGTCGGATCATCGAACCCGGCGTCGTCGCCGGCTTCGGTGCCACCAGCCAGCGCTACCACCAGGCTCACCACTCCGGAGTCTCAGGAGGGGGCCGGGTCGATGCCCGCCTCCTCGACTGACGACTGACCGGAGCAGATCTCGTGGTGTTCGCCCCGTCCCGGGTCAGGCGCAGAGCCACCGAGGTGCTCGGTCGCCTCGGGGTGACCGATCCGGGAGGGCCGACGCTCGATGCCCTGGAGCGCATCGACCAGGCGGTGACCGAACTGCACCAGCAGGTGGACCGTGCGGCCATGGATCGTGTTCGGTTCGGTTCGGCTCTGGCAGCCATGGACGAGCCGGTGGTGCTGGCCGACCAGTCCGGCCAGGTGGTCCTACGTAGTCGGGGCGCGGCGTCCCTCGCCGATGCCCGCCACGGCGACGCTCTCATCGAGGGCGCGGTACAGGACCTGATAGCCGAATCCCTGTGT
>CAUJFC010000055.1 GCA_963169755.1 Actinomycetota bacterium
CCCACGACCAGCGGGACTTCGACTTCGCCCGGACGTTCGACCTGGACATCGTCGAGGTGGTGTCTCCCACCGAGGCGTGGCTGAGCGAGTACAACCTCCAGGCCGGTACCCCGGCCACTGACTGGCCGGTTGCCTTCACCGGTGACGGTGTGGCGGTGGCCTCAGCCAACTCGGAGGTGTCGCTGGACGGCCTGGGGGTGGCCGACGCCAAGGCGGCCATCACCGACTGGCTGGAGCAGCGAGGCCTGGGCACCGGGACCGTCCAGTTCAAGCTGCGGGACTGGTTGTTCAGCCGCCAGCGCTACTGGGGTGAGCCGTTCCCGATCGTGTTCGGCGACGACGGCGAACCGCGAGCTCTGCCCGCTGATGCGCTTCCGGTGGTGCTGCCCCCGATGGAGGACTTCACCCCCCGCACCTCCGAGGACGAGAACTCCGACCCTGAACCGCCGCTGGGTCGGGTCGACGGTTGGGGCACGGTGACCGTCGACCTGGGTGACGGCGACGGCCCCCAGACCTACCGCCGCGAGGTCAACACCATGCCCAACTGGGCGGGTTCGTGCTGGTACGAGCTGCGCTATTGCGACCCCGCCAACCCGGACGCCTTCGTGGATCCCGCCAACGAGAAGTACTGGATGGGCCCCACCTCCGACGGCGATTGCGGGGGTACCGACCTGTACGTGGGCGGCGTCGAGCACGCGGTACTGCACCTGCTGTACGCCCGCTTCTGGCACAAGGTCCTGTTCGACTTGGGCCACGTGTCGTCTCGTGAACCGTTCCGCCGCCTGTTCAACCAGGGGATGATCCAGGCCTACGCCTACCTGGACGACCGTCAGTTCTACGTGGAGGCATCCGAGGTCGTCGAGCGTGACGGCCGGTGGTTCCTGGGCGACCAAGAGGTGCGACGCGAGCTGGGCAAGATGGGCAAGTCGCTCAAGAACGCCGTGGCACCCGATGACATGTGCGAGCGCTACGGAGCCGACACCCTGCGCTTGTACGAGATGTTCAGCGGGCCCTTGGATGTGAGTCGTCCGTGGGACACCACGGCGGTGGTGGGCATGTACCGCCTGTTGCAGCGGGTGTGGCGGGTGGTTGTCGATGAGGAGACCGGCCTGGTGCGCGTCGGCTCCGATCAGCCCGACGACGACACCCTTCGCGTCCTCAACCGCACCATCGACGCCGTGCGCGACGGCATGGAGAACCTGCGGTTCAACACCGCCATTGCCCGGATCACCGAGCTGACCAACCACTTGACCGCCTCCTACCCCGCGGGGGGTGTACCGGCCGAGGTGGCCGAGACGTTGGCCCTGCTGCTGGCCCCGGTGGCTCCACACGTCGCCGAAGAACTCTGGAGTCGCCTGGGCCACGAGGGGTCGCTGGCCTACGAACCGTTCCCGGTGGCCGATCCTGCCTGGTTGAGTGATGACACGGTGGAGGTGCCGGTGTCGGTGAACGGCAAGGTTCGCTCACGTGTCTCGGTGGCCGCCGGCGCTGACCCCGCAGCATTGGAGGCGGCCGCCCGAGGCGATGCCAAGGTGGCCGCCCTCTTGGATGGCGCCGTAGTCCGCAAGGTGATCGCCGTGCCCGACAAGATGGTCAACTTCGTGGTGTCCTGATCCGCCATGCCACCTCAGCCACCAACGGCGGGCTGTCTGGTTGGTTGCAAGCAGTGTTGACCGCCCGACCGGCCGGAGCCGGCCGGGCGGCAAGCCTCCCTCAGCAGGGAGCGACCACGGCGATGGATGGCATCCATCCCCGGCGGAAGGCCTGAATCGACTGCGAGGTGGCATAGGAGTTCAGCCCCCAGCCGTCGTTGGGACTGGTGATGTGGCCGTCTCCGGCTTGCTGGGAAGCCAGCCAGCCGGTGGGAGCCACATAGCCCTCGCCCGAGCGTCCCGGGGCGAACTTGTCGCGCCAGCAGCGGCTGAGGGGGTCATAGCCGGCACCGGTGACCGCCAGGGTGGCGGTGGCGGTCGAGTTGGGGTCGTCGGAGCCGAAAGACTGCCAGGCGCCACTGGCCGACTGCTTGTCGGCCAGGAAGGTGAGAGCCTGCACCAGGTCGGTGTCGGTGTGGGTGGCTCCTGCGGCTACCAGGGCGTTGATGGCCTGGGCAGTGGTGTCGATGTCTGATCCGGTACCCGAAGGGTCACCCAGGTAGTCCCAACTTCCGTCGGCCTTCTGCGCCGCCCGGATGAAGGCCTCGGTGGTCGCTGGAACGGTGGAGCCGCTGGTCTTCTTGGCGATGGCCGCCATGAGGGTTGCACCGAAAGATCCGTAGGAGCCGTTGGCCTGGAGGCCGGCGTCGATGGTGGCGATCAAATCCTTGGAGCCATCGGACTGAGGGTCGAAGGCGGTGGGTGACAGGCCAAGAGGGAGGGCCACGAGCACGGTGAGCTTGGCCGCGGCTCCGGCGTCGATGGTTCCGTCGGCGTAGTCGTCGAGGGCGTCGAGTGCATCGTTGCCACCGTTCTGCACTCCCTGTACCGCCGAGAGGGCTAGGGCGTGGTCCCATGTGTCGGTTGTCTGGGCCTCTTCGGCAATGGCGATCACGGCGTCGGCGGTCTCGAACCCGGGGAAGCCGGCCAGTTCGAATCCGCCGTCTGGCTTCTGCTGGGCGGTCAGCCACGTGGTGGCTGAGGTGGATGCCGTGCGTGAGGTGGGGTCCTGGAACCCGGTGTAGCGGCACGCTCCCAAGCTGGCGGCCAGTAGGGCGGCGGCACCCACGGTGAGTGATTTCTTGTGGACGGTCATTGGTTGCTCCCTGATATTGGATGGGATGGGATGGGATGAGATGGGATGTGACGAGGTCGAGCGTTGCGAGCCGACGGCTCGCCGCTAGCGCTCGCCGCGCCTGATCAGATGCCGGCTTGGCGACGTCGGGCGTTGAGGGCAGCAGCACCGGCGGCCACCAGGACGAGGCCCACCATCAGGGGAACCTTCGGATCTGATCCGGTGCGGGGCAGTGGACGGTCTCGCACCTGGCCGGCCCCGCCCACCCCGGCACTGCTGGTGGTGCTGGTCGCCGGCGTGCTGGACGGCACCGAGCCGGGGATCGAGCCGCCAGAGCCAGGTGAGGTGGTGGTGGAGGGGGTGGTGGAGGTCGACTGAGCAGGAGCAGACGTAGTCGAGGTCGAGGTGGTGGTGGTGGTGGGGGCCTCGGTGGTGGTCGTGGTGGTCGACGGCGGGGCCGACGTCTCGTCACCCCCCGGCGCATTCGACTTGAAGCCAGGGGCCCAACTCCAGCCCTCCACGGCGTCGACGGCCACTGGGCCAGCAGAGCCCCCGACCGGGCTGAAGCCCCAGGTGCCGCCGCGGGTCTTCTTCCAGTAAGACCAGAAGCCTCCGGTGGTCCAGCAGTACGGATAGCCCTCGGTGGGCTGCCCGTTGACGGTGCACAACATGTTGGGTCCGCCCTCAAATCCGGTGGTGAAGCCGGCTGCCGCCAGTGCGGCGAAGCCCGAAGGCTGCTCGCCCGGTGCGCAACCCACCACCACTCCCCCTGGGCGGTCGGTGAAGTCGACCACCACGGTCACTCCCTCGCCGACCTCACAGGCCTCGCCGGTGACCGATCCAGCAGCGGTGGCGGTTCCAGGGGACCCCGCCCCAAGTGTGGCGGCAGCGGCGATCCCCAGCGTTGCCGCGACGGTCAGGGTTCGTGCCAGGGCCGATCGACGGCTCGGGAGGGTGGGCGTGGGGCTGTCGATATGGGTCATGTGATGCTCCTGTGGTTGGACGTGATGGTCATGGTGAACACGGCATCGCCGCCTCGAAAGTGGCGCCATTTGGCGCGAAGTAGGGCTCGGGTGAGGTCTGGGGCCGCTCATGGCCGGTTTGGTCAGGCATGCGACGTTGGGATGACACCGGCAGGTGGGCTTCGACCACATCGGCCATCGACCGGGCGTCGCCGGCCCACGCCGTGGCGCCTATTGCTCGGGCCACATCGACATTGGCGACCGCCCGCCCCCCCACCAGTATCGGGACAGGGCCCACAGCAGCCCTGACGGCGCGGGCCACGGCACTGGCTCCCTCGACGCCGCGAACCGATGAGAGACCGATGCCAACCGCCACCAGGCGGTCGACGCTGGCAGCCTCCGCGAAGGCTTCGGAAGGAACTCCGCTGCCCAATTCCAGCACCGAGATGTTGCGTAGCCGCAGTACGTCGGTGATGACGGCGAGCCCGAGGGTGTGAACCTCACCCTCGGGAGCTCCCACCACGACCACACCGCGGCTTCGACCCCGTCGACGGAACCGTGCTGACACCAACGCCAACACCCGGCCGGCGGTGGTGGCGGCCAGGTGCCCGGCAGCGGGACCGTCGCCGATATCGGTGCGGGCCACTGCCTCTGCCACCAGGTCCACCAGAACCGCCTCGGGTTCCCATCCGGCGATCAGCGCCGCTTCGGCCACCGCCCACGCCCCGGCCTCGTCGCCCACGATCAGGCGTTGGCGCATCCGTTCCACCCAGTCGACCCGCCTGAGGTCGGTACCGTCAGCCGACGGTCGTCCGGCGCCGGGGCGACCAGAGGGG
>CAUJFC010000056.1 GCA_963169755.1 Actinomycetota bacterium
ACCGGTGGACGCCTGCCGGGTCTACGGCGCCATGATCGCCGCCCTCATCAGAGGGGCCACCCTCGACGAGGTACTCGACCCCGGTTTCTGGCGGTTCGGGACTCTCCACCCGGCGGTGGAGGCGGTGGCACGCGGGTCGTGGCGGCAAAAGGAGCCACCATCGATCCGCGGTAGCGGGTACGTGGTCGACGCGCTGGAGGCCGCCCTGTGGGCGGTGGGCGGTGCGGTGGACTTCCGTGACGCCGTGCTGCGGGCCGCCAACCTCGGCGATGACGCTGACACCACCGCCGCCATCGCCGGCCAATTGGCGGGGGCCTGGTGGGGTTATGGAGGAATCCCCGAGCGGTGGCGGTGGCAGATCACGGCGGGCGAGCGCATCGCCGCCATGGCTGGTCGGCTGTATGACCTGGGTGCCGGAAATGGCGCGGGGGTCGGTCCACGGGGCGAGTGGGTTGTCGACCAGTACGTCCACGGCTACTGGATCGAGCCCGGCCGAGTGCTGGCGGGCGAGTACCCAGGCAATTCCTTCTCGGAGGAAACGGCCCGCGACCGGGTCAACGCCCTCGTCGACCACGGCATCCGCACGTTCGTGGACCTGACCAGCCCTGCCGACGGTATGGTCCTCTACGAGCGGCATCTGACGGCAGCGGCCGAGCGGCGAGGCTTGTCCCTCCAGCGCATCGCCTACCCGATCCCCGACATGGGGACGATCGACCTGGACGGCTATCGCAAGATCGTGGCCACCATCGATGATGCAACCAGTCGCGGCGGGGTCTACTTCCATTGCTGGGGAGGAATCGGTCGCACGGGAACGGTAGCCGGCTGCCTTCTGGTGGAGTCGGGGCTCACCGGTCATGAGGCCCTGACCCGGATCCGGGAACTGAGGTCGGTCACCCGCAAGGCACGTGTTTCCGCCCCTCAGGCCGAGGACCAGGTACAGGCGATCCTGGCCTACGGTGCCGCCGCCCGACGCTGATCAGACGGAGTCCCACCCCGATGTCAACGCCGTAGTGGGGGCCACGGCTGGTTGGGCCCCCACTACGGGTATCTGCCGTTCGTGGGTTTGGAACCGGCCTCAGGCGTTCTCGGTACGGGTGGCTGACACCTCGAACTCCAGGGTGACCTTCTCGCCGACCAGGACACCGCCGGCTTCGAGGGCGGCGTTCCAGTTGATACCCCAGTCCTTGCGGTTGACCACCGTCTTGCCTTCCAAACCCAGACGGGTGGCTCCGAACGCGTCGACGGCGGTGCCGGTGTACTCGAACTCCACGCTGACCGGCCTTGTCACGCCCTTGATGGTCAGGTCACCTGAGACCTCGAAGGTCTCGGGACCGGACTGGGCGACCTCGGTCGACACGAAGGTGATCTCGGGATAGGTCTCCATGTCGAAGAAGTCGTTGCTGCGCAGATGTCCGTCACGATCAGCGTTGCGAGTGTCGATGCTGGCGGCCTGGATGGTGAGGCGCAGCCACGAATTCGCGGGGTTCTCCACGTCGAAATGTCCGGTTCCCTCGAACTCGTTGAACGAGCCTCGGACCTTGGTGACCATGGCATGGCGGGCCACGAAGCCGATGCGGCTGTGGGTGGGGTCGATGGCGTAGTCGCCGGTGACGGTGGTGGGGATGGTCGAGGTGGTGGTGGCAGACATGGCGTCCTCTCCTAGGTGGTTGATATGTCTACCAACATAGTTGACATGTCATCTATTCCCGACTGAGGAGGTGCACCGACCTGGCAGCGACGAGGGGTGCACCTATCCGCTCGGGTCCATAGGAGGTGCGCCGACAGGTGCACCGACCAGACAAGTACGGCATGGCTGAACCGAGGCGAAGCCGAGGTCTGTCCAACCTGGCAGCGACGAGGGGCGCACCTATCCGCTCGGGTTCCAAGCGATTTTCTGGCAACTCCCGCGGTAGACCCGCGGGGTGCGAATGTTGGGACCCTCGAACCCGAAGGAGTGCTCAATGTCGAACCCTGTCGGTCGTCGCCGCCTGAACAACCCGCATCCCGCAGCATCAGAGCCGGCGGGTGTGTCGATGTGGCGCGCTGGATCGGTCGAGGCTTGGCCGCGTCGCCACCGCATGGGGATCGGTGGCCTCAGGTTGGCCCTCGGAGTGGCGGTGCTGGTTGCGGTGCTAGCCGGTTGCTCGAAGGGTGATGGGCCGTCGGCTCAGCGCGCCGGTGGCGAATCTCCCGCCCCGATGAGTGGCCTGTCGGGCAACATCACGGTTTGGGCTGCCTCGTCACTGCGGGCGCCGTTCGTTCAGCTGGCCGGCGAGTTGATGGCCTCCAACCAGGGGCTGACCGTCAACTTCAACTTCGACTCGTCGTCGACCCTCGCCACCCGGTTGGCCGAAGGGGGATCGGCCGATGTGTTCGCATCGGCCGACCTGGCAAGCATGAAGAAGCTGTCCGATGCCGAGTTGATCACCGGTGACGCCCGGGAGTTCGCCAGCAATCGCATGGTCATTGTCACGAAACCGGACAACCCCAACGGGATCGCCTCGGTCGCCGACCTGGCCAAGCTCGAGGGTGCTGGAGTCGTCTCGCTGTGTGGGGCGGACGTCACCTGCGGCCGTTACGCCAAGGAGGTGCTGAAGAAGGCCGGGGTGAGCATCGACGAGACCTCGGTGGCCCGAGGGCAGAATGCCACCGCCACCATCAACGCGGTGGCTCAAGGCAGCGCAGCCGCCGGCATCGTCTACGAGAGTGACGCCCGAGCGGCGGCAGGGTCGGTGGAGATGGTGGAGATCCCGGCCCGGCACAACGTGGTCGCCCGATACTCGATTGCCGCTCTCGCTGGCACCGACAACCAGGCGGCGGCTGACGCCTTCGTGAGCTACGTGCTCAGCGAGGCTGGCCAGGAGCTCCTGCGGTCGAGCGGGTTCTCCGCCTCGAAATCGGCGAGCTGACTGAACTCCATGGACACTGTCGTCCCCGGTGCAGCTAATCGTCGATTGCCGGTCAGGAGTTCGAAGTAGGGCTGGCCGACGACCAGGATGCTCGAGCCCACGCCAGGATCGGCAGCAGAACCATCGACAGGCTCGCCACACCGATTGCCAGGGTCGCGTAGCTGCTGGCGGATACCACCGCACCCGAGGCCACGCCGCCGGTGGCACCGGCCAGGGCCACCAGGACGTCGATGGATCCCTGCACGCCGGGCCGTGTTGCGGTGTCGGTGCCGTCGACCACCAGCGCAGTACCCGAGATCAAACCGAAGTTCCATCCAAGGCCCAAGAGCGCGAGGGCCAGGACCACCAGGGGGAGGGACTCTCCTGGGGCGAGCGCGGCCACCAGGCCGGCTGCCAGAAGGGTGATGGCGGCCGCCACGACCAGTGGGGCTCGGCCGAACCGATCCACCGCGGTCCCGGTGAGGGGAGAAGGCAGATACATCGAGCCGATGTGGATGCTTATGACCAGCCCCACGGCACCCAGCCCATGGTGGTGGGTTTTCAGGTGTACCGGCGTCATGGTCATGATCGCCACCATGGACACCTGGGTGAGCACCATGACGGCACCACCCAGCAACGCCTCTCGGCTGATGCGGGAGACCCGGGGGCCGGCTGGAGGATCGCCGTCCTCGGTGGCGGTTTCCGAGGCGGGAGGTAACGAGGTCCTGTCGGAGGTGTCGGTGGCCGATGGCGTGAGCGGTGGAGTCAACGAGCGCGCCAGCAGCAGTGGATCGGGTCGCAGCAGCACGAGGAGGGCGGTACCCGCAGCCAGGTAGGCCACAGCAGCCAGAACGAACGGGCCCGCCAGAGGTGGAATGCCGACTCCCTCGGCCATGTGCCCCAGGGGGACCACCAGGTTGGGTCCCGCCACCGCACCAAGGGTGGTGGATGTGAGCGCCACACTGATGGCGGTACCCCGCCGGTTTGCCGGAGCGAGGTCGGTTCCGGCGTAACGCGCCTGGAGGTTTGTGGCTGACCCGGAGCCATAGAGGAACAGGGAAACGAAGAGCAATGGGAGGCTGTCGGTGCTGGCTGCCACCACCACGCCCACCGCCCCGATGCCACCAGCCGTGAATCCGGCCGCCAGCCCGAGGCGCCGTCCCACTCGTTGGGTGGAGCGTCCCACCAGGAATGCTGCCAGCGCGGATCCGAGAGTGAACAGAGCAACCGGCAGCCCGGCCAGGCTGTCGTTGCCCAGCATCTCCTCGGCCAGAAGCGCTCCGACCGTGACGCCAGCAGCGAGGCCTGCTCCCCCCAGAACCTGACCCACCACCACCACCCGCAGCGTCCGGCGCTGCACGGCTTCTACATGCTCGCGCTCGGGCGGTCGGTTGGTCGCCAGATGGGCCACGGAGTTGACAGTCCGATCGGTGGGTGGAGGGTCCGGGAGAGACCTGCCCGGGGACGCTATCGCCAGCCGTAGGCGGCCACGCCGAGGGTTTCAGGGCCGAGGGTTTCAGGAAGGCCGACCGTCGGATCCTAATTTCGAGTGATCACTCGGATTTCTCCTTGTATTTCAATAGATGTAGATGGAGGTCAAGTTGCATCAAGCTTGCTCAAGCTGGTGATGGGCGTCACAGTGACCGGAAGCTCGTCGGCCGCCATTGACGAGATGAAACCCGAGGGGACGTCATGAAACGAACGATCATCGCCGGTCTGGTTGCACTGGTCTTGGCCTCGTGCACTCCGC